>DASXSR010000087.1:0-4610 GCA_036505875.1 Blastocatellia bacterium
CAGGGGCTCATTTTGCCATTAAATCACGGCTTCTTCAAATACTAGAGGTGAAAGCCACAAAGGATTTATCGCAACTCGGATTAAGACTTGGGATTCACAGGGAGATTGACATTCACATCAGTAGGACGTCGCTCCATTCCAGTATACGCCTCGTCGATACTTCGGGCTGCCAGAACCTGACCGACGCGACTCATCTTATGTCTCAGAACCGCCGGCTCGTGGCTTCACATCTCGGAACGCTTTTTCAAACTAAATGCTTGCGTCTGCAGTCTAAGCTTTGTGAGAATAGAGTTAACGACCAGTGGCGTTGCAAAAATACCGGGCAATCTGCCGAATACGAAAGTCATCAAACCACTTCACCTAAAAGGAAGCTAGACATGAACCGAGAATCCAGAGGCTCCTTCAAGCTTCGAGCTGCGACGAGGCGAACCGCTTCAGCCGGGCTCGCGCTTGCGATGGTGGGCGCGCTTGCAATCAGCGCGATTATGCCGGTCGCTGCCGATACCAAATCGAGGGCAGCGAAATCCGGCCTCACCGACGATCAGAAGATCATCCACCTGCTCAACCGAATCGGCTTTGGCCCGCGCCCCGGCGACTTCGAGCGCGTCAAGCGAATGGGCATCGATAAGTACATCGATCTTCAGTTGCATCCCGAACGCATCGACGATTCAGCCATCGAAGCGCGGCTCGCCAACTTTCCTTCTCTGCGTATGAGCCTCGCCGAGATACAAGACAAGTATCCGGCGCCAAATGTGCTCGCTAGGGAGCTTGGACTCAAGCAGGGGAAGAATGCCAAGCTTCAGGCGCCGCCGGGCGACGGCGCCGATGAGAACGCGAAGCGAGAGTATCGCCAGCAAGTGATGGCTTACTACCAGGAGAATGGGCTAAAGCCGCCTCAGCTACTGTTGCAAGAGCTTCAGGGACAGAAAATCGTCCGCGCGGCTTACAGCGAACGGCAGCTTCAGGAAGTGATGACCGATTTCTGGTTCAATCACTTCAACATCTTTTGGGCGAAGAATCTGGACCGCGACTTGACCACCAACTATGAGACAAATGCCATACGCCCGAACGCGTTGGGCAAGTTTAAGGACCTGTTGATGGCGACTGCAAAGAGCCCGGCGATGCTGGTCTATCTCGATAACTTCCAGTCGACGTCGCCCGATGCGCAGCTTCCGCAGAATCGACGGCCCGGCCAACTACAAGGAAGGCCGCCGCTAGTCGGCGGCGGCTTTGGCAATCCGCGACTTAATCGCCAGCAACAAATAGAGCGCGAGATGCAGCGCGATCAGATGCGCAACCCAAATCAGAATCCGCAGAAGCCGCAACCGCAACAAGCCAAGAAACGCAAGCCTGGAATCAACGAGAACTACGCTCGTGAGATCATGGAGCTTCACACTCTGGGCGTCGATGGTGGTTACACTCAAAAGGATGTTCAAGAAGTGGCGCGTTGCCTGACGGGCTGGACAATCGACCGCCCGCGGCGCGGGACGGAGTTTGTTTTCCGTCCATTCATGCACGACAACGGCGAGAAGACAGTGCTCGGTCAGAAGATTCCCGCCGGAGGCGGAATCAAAGACGGTGAGACGGTGATCGACATACTGGCTCATCATCCGAGCACCGCGAAGTTCATCTCAACCAAACTCGTGCGCAGGTTCGTGACCGACACACCGCCGCAAGCGCTGGTCGACCGCGTCGCCGCAGTTTACACAAAGACCGACGGCGACATTCGCGAAATGCTGCGAACGATTCTCACTTCCCCCGAGTTCAACTCGAAGGAAGCTTATCGAGCCAAGATCAAATCGCCGTTCGAGCTGGCGGTGTCTGCGGTTCGGGCGCTGGGCATCGATCTGAACGGAACGATGCAGACCGGTCAGTTTATCGCAAAGATGGGCGAACCGCTCTATCTGTATCAGGCGCCGACGGGTTATCCTGATAGAGCTGATCAGTGGGTCAACACAGGTTCATTGCTTGAGAGGCTGAACTACGGTATCGCTCTTACGACGAACAAAGTGCGCGGAGCGGCGTTTGATGTTAAGCGCGCAGCCGGCAGCGTCGACAGGGCCGACAGGCAGCGCGTGATGGATCAGGCGATCGCCCTGTTACTGAACGGTGATGTTTCCGGCGAAACGCGCGGGGTCCTCAATAAGCAATTGAAGGAGGGCGTTTCGGTCAAGGGAGAACTGGGAGCTGTTCCGCCGGTCCCCCAAGGCGATGACTTGATGGCGGCCAACTCGATGCAAGCGCTGCCACCGAACGTTGGCAAGCAACAGAAGGGTGTCGGAAATCCCGAGCGGCTCGAACGACGTTTCGGAGTTCTGGATGCCCCCACTCCTCCGATCGCTATGTCGGCTGACGATCTCGAGACCGCAAAGGTGTTTGGCCTGGTGCTTGGTTCACCGGAGTTTCAGAGAAGGTAACCTGTATAGGCGGCCCTCCGTGGCTGCCCCTTGTTGAAGGTAATTTACATGAGAGGGGCGGCCACAGAGGGCCGCCCATACAAGGGAGAGGTAGGATCATGGCAATAACACGAAGATTCTTTTTGAAATCATCAGGAGTAGCGATTGCGAGTTTCGCCGTTGCGCCGTCGTTCTTAAAGCGCACGGTGCTGGCGCAGACTGCCGGAGCCATCGGCAAAGATCACCCAATCATCGTCGCGATCTTTCAGCGAGGCGCAATGGATGGAATCTCTGCAGTCATTCCGTTCGGCGATAAGAACTACTACAACGTGCGCCCGAATATCGCGATACCCGAGCCCAAGACCGGAAACCAGGACGCGGCGCTTGATTTGGACGGGTACTTCGCTCTGCATCCCGCGCTTTCGCCATTCAAGTCGATTTATGACGAGGGTCATCTGGCAATCGTTCACGCCGTCGGGTCGCCGGACAACACCCGATCGCACTTTGATGCCCAGGACTACATGGAATCGGCGACGCCTGGAAACAAAGGCACCGCTGACGGCTGGCTGAATCGCTATATGCAGGCGAAGAAGGATTCCAAGTCGAGTCCGTTCCGGGCGGTTTCCTTCACTGCAAATCTGCCTCGAACTTTGCTTGGGCCCGCACCCGCGATCGCGATGACTAACATTTCAGATTTCGGCGTGCGCGCCGGTCAAGGCAACAACCAGGTGGCGAAAGGCTTCGAGGAGTTGTACTCACAGAGCCTGGGCGATGCGCTGCACGGCACTGGAAAAGAAGCTTTCGAAGCAGTGAAGATGCTGAAGAAGGCCAACCCTCAGCAGTATCAAGCTGCCAACGGCGCGAATTATCCTCGCTCGCCGTTCGGCAACGCGCTGCTTCAGATTGCGCAGTTGATCAAGGCTGACATCGGGATCGAAGTCGCTTTCACCGACGTTGGGGGATGGGACACGCACGCCAATCAAGGCAACTCGCGCGGCCAGCTTGCGAATCGCTTCCAGGATTTCAGTCAAGGCATTGCAGCTTTGTACCGCGATCTCGGCGATCGAATGCGCAACGTGGTGATCCTCACGATGACCGAGTTTGGGCGTACGATTCGTCAGAACGGCTCGGGCGGGACCGATCACGGACACTCGAGTTGTCTGTTTGTCGCGGGCGGCCCGGTGAAAGGTGGAAAGGTCTATGGTAAATGGCCAGGGCTTGCGACCGAGCAGTTGTACGAGGGACGAGACCTGGCGCTGACCACAGATTTCCGCGACGTTTTCTCGGAAATCGCGGCACGTCACATGGGCGCGAGCAGTCTCAATCAAGTCTTCCCGGGCTTCAACGCGAGCCCGTCGAACTTCCGCGGTTTCATCCGCGGGTGATGTCGAGATAACAGCGTGTAGGTACAAGAAAGGGGCGGCATCCGCCCCTTTCTTGTATCTCTCCACTAGTTGACCCAACCTCGTCTCTGATCCAGAATTCCGCTGGTGGCCAAATATCAATTCGAAGACAAGCTGCGTGCTCGCGCTAATGAGTTCATAAGAACGTTGGAGCATGGAGGCGTTGAGGCAGCTATTATCGAGGATTCCTTTCGCGAGTACTCAGTCAAGCTTCTCATCTCAAGAGACGGAAGAGACTTTGGCACGGCGGTCCTTTATTACAAACCCACCGCCGATTCGTTCTCGATGCGAATACACGAATTGAAGGACAAATCCATCGCGCCGTTGTTGGAAGAACACTGGCACGGCGAACAGCGCGATGGTGAGCGGCGCCACTCGGGCTACGAAATCTACGTTGATGGATCATTCGCGCGCGGTGCAACCGGGTACGGGGCAGTCATTCTCAAAGACGGCAAGGTTGTTGAAGAGCTCTCCGGCGGCGTTGATGCGGCCGAAGTCGACGGCACCTACCAGATAGCAGGCGAATTGGAGGCGGTCAAACAGGCGCTAACCTGGTGTAAGAAGCACTCGGTGAACGAAGTTTCGGTCTATTACGATTATCTCGGCATCGAGAAGTGGGCAACGCGAAAGTGGAGAGCTAAACAACCGGTGACGCAAGCATATGCGCAATTCATCCGCGAATGTCCAATTAAGATCCGCTGGCATAAGGTCGATAGTCACACAGGTGACCGCTGGAACGATCGCGCAGACGCCCTAGCCAAGAAAGGGGCTCGTTCGATGAGACCTGGTGATGCGGAAAAGGATCTGGCCA
>DASXSR010000088.1:0-6726 GCA_036505875.1 Blastocatellia bacterium
GTCTTACTTCCTTCCACCGATACTCGATTATCACCCCAGGTTCGACGGCAGGCATCGCAAAGGATTTCGCTTTAACCTTGAACTCGCCCGCCTTGACGATGGTGCGCTCGAAAATCGCATCCTTTTTCAGTTCGATGATCGAGCCGTCCGGCTTGATCGTGCGGCCGGCTATATCAGTGACGCGGTTCTTGCCGCGATACGGAATGTCGATTTTGCCTTGCGATTCCTTGCCGCGTTCGGTGAAGACCTTGATTCTGATGTAATGAGAGAATACGAGGTCTTCGCCGGCGTCATTGATATGCACTTCCCAGAAGATGGCTTCGGCGTCGGCGTCCTTCTCGACGACGGGTGCTTTGAGAGCCAATTGCGCCGGGTCGATTGGCTTCCAGTCATCACCCGCAAATGCCCGCGCAACAGTCAGCGCGAGACAAACTATCACAAACAAAAAGGTAGTAAATACACGATGGGATGCCATGGAGTGCCCTCCTATTCATCAAACAATATGGCCTGGGTTTAACGAACAAAACTTCTAAAGGGGTTTGCGGAGCTATGGATTATATGTGTGAGGCGATGAAGATTGCAAATAAAAAATTGGCGACTCGGTTCAATTCTGAAACACGTGATCCACCGATACAACGTCAACCCTCTTTGGGTTGAAATTCAGCTTGTAACTATCGATTATTTTGTCCTCATCCAGAATCTCTTTCGCCGGAGGGGTCGCGTAGCTGATCGGGGAAGGCTTGTTCGACATTGCGGCCGATTTGAAGGCTGCCGCGTTCTTGGTCACTACGACTATCTTCACGTTCTCAGCTTGCAGATACTTCTTGATCGCACGGTTAACGTCTTCACGCGTCAGCTTCGCCAATGCTCCGCGAACATAATCTCCGAAGTTCGGGATGCCATAGTAGCGGCTGTCCAACGCGTAGCCCAACTGCTCGTCCTGGGCTTTGGTCAGCACGTTCACGTATTTCGTCAGAAACTGGCGAGTCGCCTCGAAGTCTTCCGCGGACATCCCGTTCCTGACCAGCTTGTTCAATTCGTGAAGCGCGGCCCGCAAAGTGAACAGCCCGTTCTTCAACTCGACCGGGCGGATCCAAATCTGAAAAATCTGCTGCTGGCGGCACAGGTTCGGATCAGGATGAAACTGAAACATCCCTCGCGGGAAGTATTCGATGTAAGCGTAATCGCCGTAGTTCAGTCCGCGAATCGCTCGCAGGCGCTGATACAAGTAGCTGTTGCTCGAACGATGCTGGCCTAAATAGGATTGCGCGACTAGCAGCGCGGGAAAGTCAGGGTCCGAGCGCGTCACTGGGATCGGAAACCCGAGCGAGATGGCCGTGCTCGACGTTTCTTTGTCGATCACTTGCATCTCGAGACCGCTGATCTGTTCAGGCTCGGGCACCGTCAGTTTGGCTGCCGCCCCTGCCGGAAGCTTCCCGGCGAAATCTGATTCGACCTTCGCATCGAAACCTTTCGGGTACCCACCAGCAAGACCAACCACAAAATTTGCCGCAGTGTAGTTGTCGCGATAAAACTTTTTCACGTCTTCAAGCGTCAGCTTCTCGAGCGATTCAACCGTTCCGACGTTGTAGTGCCCGTAAGGATGGCCTTCGTAAATGAAGTTGTACAAAGCCTCTTTGCCAAGCTCCTCGTCGTTGTTGCTGCGCAAATTCACCTTCAAGAAGTTGATGGCGTCTTCGCGCAACCGCTTGAAATCGTCTTCGCGCCAACCCGGTTCGAGGATCATTCCCGAAGTGATCTCATAATACTTTTGAAGATTATCGGCGTGAGTCGAACCGTAGAACACGGTCATCTCTTTATCGACCTGCGAATGGAACTCGGTTGCCATCGGATACATCGCTTCGACTATCTGTTCGTAGCTCATCGCGCGGTTGCCGGCGTCGGAGATCATCGAGGCGGTCAGCGAGGCAACGCCTTCCTTGCCTTTTGGGTCGGAAGCCGAACCAACGTTAAAAAGTAGACGAAACGTGATCAGGGGCGACGAATTCGGCAAGAGCACCGTTGCCATTTTTGCGGGAACCTTTCCGACAGCCGCGACCGAAAGCGCCAAGGTGAGTGCTGTAAGAAAACCACGGGGAGCACGGGGAACACGGGGAAAGCTAAAAACATAGCCTTGTTGTCCCCCGTGTGCCCGGTGATCCCCGTGGTTTCTATTGTTACTGAGCATTTTTCGCATTCTCCTTGTGCGACAGAGTGACGGTCGTGCGGTGAGTGTCGACGAAATACTTGCGGGCGATCGCCTGAATGTCTTCGGGCGTAATGACTGCATACAGGTCATAGACCTTGTTAATTGTTTCGGGCGTGCGACGTAGCGCGATGTATGGAGCAAGCGCCGCCGCGATGGCTTCTGAGTTATCAAGTCCCAGCGCGAAGCTGTACCGAAGGTTTGATTGGGCCGCGTCGAGTTTGTCCTTCTGCACCGCCGTGGACTTGAATGAATTGAAAGTTTTGATGATCTCGTTCTTGACGTAATCTACGTCCTTCGCGTCTTTGACGCGCGCGCCGACAGTTAACAGATACGGATCGCGATGGTCTTCGAAGTCGCTGAACAAAGCGTCGACCTTTTGCTCCTTAATGACCAGCCTTTGATAAAGCTCAGAATTGGGCGAGAATCCGAGAGCTGCGATCAGATCCAACGCGGCCAGGTCTTTCTGCTCGTCGGAATACGGAGGGCCTTTGTAGGAGACCATCACCAGCGGCAGAGTCTGCAGCGGCCAATCCACGTTAGCTGAAAGCTCGCGCGTCTGCTCCGGCTCATTGCGAATCTGGGGAACGTAGCTGCCCCGCTGCCAGTTCGACCAGTATTTACTTACAAGCTGCAGCACATTGTCGTGCCTTACATCGCCGACGACTGTGATTGTTGTGTACTCTGGTCGGTAGTAGCGCTTAAAGAACTCCAGGCTGTACTCGTACATATTGGGAAAGTTCTCGATGTCGCGCAGAAACCCCATCGTCGTGTGCTTATAAGTGTGGGTTTGATACGCGGTGTCGCGGAGCACCTCGTACATCTTACGAATCGGGTTGGAGGCGTTCTTGTTGTACTCGCCAAGCACGGCTTTGGTTTCGGTCTTGAATAGATCTACGGGGACCTTGAGGTTCTGAAACCGGTCGGCTTCGAGCATCATTATCTGATCCAGGTCCTCTTTAGAAAACGTGGTGTGATAAACCGTACGATCGTCGGTCGTGTAAGCGTTCGAGTCGGCGCCGGCTTTCTTCATGATCTCTTCGTATTTCGCGGTCGGGAACTTCTCGGTGCCGCGAAACATCAAGTGCTCAAACAGGTGCGCGAAGCCGGACTTGCCGGGCTCGACTTCGTTGCGCGAGCCCGTGCCGACGACGATGAATAGCGCGACGATGTTTGGATAATCGGTCGGAATGGTAATTACCCGGAGTCCGTTCGGAAGATCGTCGGTAAAGTATTTGTACGGAAAAATCTTGGCGGCTGGGGAGGCGGCTAGTGGCATAAGAAGTCCTAAGATCAAAAGCGCTGTCACTAAGATTCTCATCTCACATCCTTCCTGCGTTCTTGGTTAGATTATTTCAGATGACTTAGGATCGCGCCAAGTGCGCCGCCCACGTAGTAGCGAATTAATTCGCGTTGCAAGGCACAGAACGAATAAATTCGTTACTACGTGGCGGTTCGCACCAGATTGAAATCCGGATTGTTCTTACGCCGCCAGACAAAACCGTCCAACACATAATGCACAAACTGAGGCAGCGCAAGCAGCGGCACGAGCACTAACTTGAAAGCTCCGACATCCCACGCCGAGCCAAATAACCAACTCCGATCTTGCCAGACCCCGCGGTCCCAGAACATCTCTTCTATGTAAGCGATCGCCCAGAGACTGATGAGGAACACTGCCGGTCCGCGAGCGAAGATTCGATACACCCCTCGCCCGCCGGTTTGCTTCATTCGCATTCGGGCGTACCAGTAGATCAATGCGAAGTAGGGAACACCGTGAATCACAACGTTGGTCACCGTGAACGCGTAATCGGAGTTGAAGCCTATGATTCCCACGTACCAGCACACAGCAGTCGTGACCACCACGATGTCCTTGCCGGGATTCCCATGTCTTCTAACAACCCAACCGTGTATTGACTTTACCGCGTACGCGCCGAGCATAGCCCAATAAAGCGGTGCAGCAACGCGCTCGATCAACGATGGAATATTCGTGAAATCATTCGTCAAGAACCACCAAAACCTTCTTGGCAAATGCGTGTGCCAGTAGATCAGGGGATAAAGCGTTGCAGCATAGATCGCACCGGTGTCGATCCATTTGCCGACCGCATTGCGTTCCTTCGCTTTTGCTCGATAGAGCGCTACCCAGCCGTACTGCTGCCTGATGAAATGAAATACCGCCAGGTAGGCTAGCGCTCGCCAGAAGACAAGCTCGCCTTGTGAGTAGAGCGCAACTCCAATCGCGAGACCAACCATCGGAACAAGCGAGTACAACCAAGGTCTTCGCTTCAACTCATCTGTGTCGAGATACACTCGAAAGCTTGTCGACCAGACGTGCGCTACATCGATCAGCAACACAGCAGGCACCCACGCCCAATCCGGCGTGCTGCCGTAGAGAACCCCGGCCCGAGCACCGACCCAAAGCGCAATCAGCGAGACGAGCGCACTGCCAAGAAAAACGGTTAAGTCGGTTCGCGCGGAAAACAGCCAAGGCGCAGAGCGCAAGCGGGCAGAGGGGCGGAGGAGCAGAGAAGCGAAGGCGACTTTGCCGTTGGCAGGCGATTGGATTGATGACGCCATTTCCTTCACCTCTCCTCTGCTGCTCCTCCGCTCCCCTGCGCTGCAAGTACCTCTTCTGCCGCGCGAGTGCCGTGATAGAAAGCCTCCTCAAACAATGGCACGCCGCTCAGATCAGTGTTCGCGAAATGAATCCCGCGATACGGTTTCGACGCCGAGCGACGCGCTTGGCTCCAGACGAAGCCCGGTTGCGGTCTAATCATCGCGTGGCCCCATCGCATTACGTCAAGTCGCTCGGTCAATGACCGAATCTCGGGGTGCGCGCGAGACAAATCAGCGAGCGCGACATCGGCCCATTCGCCTCGACCTGCGGCGAGCAATTTCGATCTCGCCTCGCGCGGATCAGCGTCGCAAAGCGGATAGTAATAGGTGAATACCGTCGGGCCGCGATCTAATCCGCGCTGATGGGTTGCAACAACGTAGCCAAGCGATTTGCTTTCAAAAAGCACGTTATCCCACGCGAGCGGAAAGCCTCGATCCTTGGGCCTGTCTTTCAGGAACAGATTGGCTACCATCCACGCGCCATATTGAAACTCAACTACGTGCGGCGGCGGATTATCACGATAAGGTCGAATAACATAGCGAGTCAAAAAGTGCGGCGCCGCGAAAATGACTCGATCTGCGTGAAAGCCGACCGCGCTTTGAGCCTCGTGATCTATCGCAATAACGTCCACGGCGTTCTTGCCGCTCGTATCAGTCGGAACGATCTCAGCCGCCGCAAGCCCCAATCTGACTTTGGATTTCACCTTGCTGAAAAAATGGGCAACCAGCCGGCCGTTTCCTTCGGGCCAGGTCATCAACGGGCGCGCTTCGACGCCCGGCTTGGTCACACGAGACGCAAAATAAAACAACCCCGCCCACGCGCTGGTTTGATTGAGCGTCAAGCCATAATCATCGCGGCAGGCGTAATCAATCAACCAACGAAGTCGCGGCGAGTTCCAACCGCGTTGGTCGAGCCACTCCGCCATCGACAGTTTATCGAGGGCAGTGACTTCGGCATCAACTGATCCAGTTGCGACCGGAATTGCAAAAGCGCGGCGGCCCTTTGAGTCGCGCCAAGCGACCCAGCGAATGACTTCCGCGTTGAACGCATCATACTGAGCGAGTTCTTCCGGACCGGCCCCCGCGCGAACGTACAGGCCTTCGTACCATCGGCCGTGATAGAAGACCCGTTCCTCGGGATCGCGGCAGAGGAACTGTTCGGCGACTACTGGTTGGCCGTCGGCGTCGCGGCCTTCCAGGACTCCCATTTCATCGAGCAACTCGATCAGCGCCGCGTTCTCTTTCATCGGCGCCGGCAGGTAATGCGCGCCCCATGGAAAAGAGGTCAGCGACGACGATCCACTACGAGCCGTTCCGCCCGGCGCTTGTTCGAGTTCAATCAACACGAAATCGTCGAAACCTGATGTGAGCAATCGCCAGGCTGCTGAAAGTCCGGCAACTCCCCCGCCGACGATGACCACACCAACACGCTGCCATTGATCGCGGGAGGGAATGATTACGAGGCCGTCGCGAATCCGATGTCCGATTACGTCTGAAGCGCCCACCAGTTCGCCTTCAGGCACCCTGGTCGCTTCATTCGAGCGACACGCGGCAAGCGCGGCGGGTACGCCCAGAAAGGCCGCCAGCACCTCACGTCTCGTAAGATCAGACATCGCGGTTCAACAGGGATGGACAGGATAGACAGGATAAGAAATCAACGAGACCGCGTCCCGTTCGTCAACTTTGCTCATCCCTGTATCTTGTTCAGCTATGTAATCTTCTGTACTCAAGCTTTGGTCGACCAAAGTTAATCAACAGACCTACCTCGATACCAGTCGCTTTCAAATAGTTGATGAGTTGCGCCTGATGCTCGGGCGCGAGAGCTTTAACGGCCTTCAACTCAACGATGACTTTGCCATCTACCAACAGATCGGCGTAATACTCTCCAACAACCTCTCCTCTAAACC
>DASXSR010000089.1:0-17349 GCA_036505875.1 Blastocatellia bacterium
CTGGAGACCCCGGCAAGGACAGCAGACGGGCGTCACGCCGATGACCATTTACCCAGCTAGATGATTTCTATAGATATGGCAGCAATGTTGTGCTGGCGATACTCCCAGGGCACGGCAACTTGCGCCGTGACTTCCGATTCAGAGACCCGCCGTAGCGTCAACTCCTGACTAAACGAACCCAGGCGAAAGCGGAGTCGCGCGCCCTCCAACTCCGTTTCGTTTGAAGAGAAGTGGATCGTCAGATCCGCATTCTTTTCCATCACGGCGCGGGCCTGCAATCTGCGGTCTTCGCTTTGCCAGCGCCAAACCTCTTCGCCCTCGTCGCTGTGGCTTCGCACGGCTTCCGGCCTGAAACGGATTTGCCAACTCGCGACCATATGTCGCAAGTGTTCAGCAAGCCGTTCCAAAAGAATTTCCTTTGACCGTCCTGTGGAAGCGCCAGATGGTTTCGATGCCGGTCCCATTCGTTCCAACATTTGATCGACCAGCGCAACATCTTCTGCGGTAATCTGCCCGCTGGCCAGCGCGGCGTCCTCTTCACGCAACAGCGCGAGTTGACGTTCGCAAATGAAGCACTGCTTCAGGTGCGCCTCCATTCTGGCGCGGGGGATCGGGCCGAGCTCCTCGTCGCTGTAGGCGACGAGCTCGCTTTCGGTCAAGTGAATCGACTTGAGATTCCTCAACTCATTTTCCAGATCGACGGTCTTCATTATGCCCGCCTTTCACTCCCACCACCGAGCAGGGCCCGTAGCTTCCCGAGAGCACGTTGGCGAATTTTCGTGACATTACTCATAGTCAACCCAAGTCGGTGGCCGATCTCCTCGGGAGACTGACCATGCAGATAGTACCAGATAATAATAAGAGCCTCTCGTTCGGTGAGCTGCGAGAGTGCCTCCTTAAGAAGGACTTTCGTTTCTGTTCGCTCGGGTTCAAGTCGCCTTGTGGCTAACCAATTTTCAGCCTCGGGAAGCTCTCCCGCAAAGGCGACTCCCATCGCATCGATTGCGTTCTGTATCTGCTCGATGGTCAGGTTGGTTTTCTCTGCAACTGCTTCAATTGTTGCGTTGCGATGGAGCTTCTTCAATAGCTCGCCCTGCGCCTGTGTGACCATCCGGTAGATTTCTGCCTGCCTGCGAGCGAGACCACGCGTCAGCTCGGAGCTGTCGAAGATTGCTCCGCGAATGTACGGTTTCGCAAAGATTTTGAAGTCAACGCCCCGCGAAGGGTCGAACTTTGTAATCGCTTTCATCAAACCAATGACTCCATCCTGCTTCAAGTCTTCCAAGTTGGCCCAGCCAGCGCTCCTTGCGACACGTTTGGCCAGGAGGTCCACCAGCGGCAAATAGAATAAGAGCAGTTCCCTGTGCGCCGCCTCGTCCCCCAGGCGATACCGTTCCCACAAACCAAGCTCGGCTTCGGACATTCTTGGCTCTCGCAACTCGTGACTACGCTTTGCCAGCCACAATTTTACACCTGCCGACGCGCTCACGCGCCTGACACCAAGAAATCTTCTCCTCCCTGTCCAGGCACCGTCTGGTTTTGCCCATAAGGAAACCGAAGGCGGCCCCAGGCCGGCTTCGGAAAGGAAGAACAAACCATGGAGAAGAATCAACCTTCACGGGGAGCGCTTGCTGGCGTTCCCTCAACCCATAACCGCCAACTATTCTTGGCCCGCTTTTTCCTGCTGGCGTTATTCCTCGTGCTGAGCCTGATGAGTCTTGAACCGAAGACTTCGAAAGCTGCCGACCAGAAATTGCGAGTTGATAAAGTCAGCTTCAGTGGTCGGCAAGCGAGCGCTTCTGTAAGGGACTGCGCTCAGCAATGCCAACAAGAATATGTTCAATGCTTAGCGTCGGGGCGGGACCCCGCACAGTGCGACTCTCAGTATAACAGTTGCATAGCGGGCTGCCTGCCGAGCAACCGGCCCGAGGCCGAATCAGGTGACCGCGGCGCCCAGTACTAGTTGCCAACCAGTTGGGGTAAATCTCTGGGTCAGGCTAATCTCCCCAGAGGTTTATCCCACGCTTCTGAACCGCAATAAATGGCTAAGCCGCACCTGAAAACTGCAGTCCCTTCGGCGTAATCATTGGTCTCTTTAGACAATCACCAAAATCGATTTCAATTCGAGAAGTTTCATAGGACTAGTTGGCCGGGGCTCTTAGGGTAGATCACCCTCAAGATGATGCCTAATGGACGAATAGGTCAACTCAACGGCAAGCGCAAGCAATTTGGAGTTTACACAACCATCAGTGCAGTGTATGCTTGCTGGCGTCTTCGCGAGGTTTAATCTCGGATCCTTGGCCCAGGAATGCCTTGAAATCAAAGCCAGCCTCAGATTTCTTGGTCTCATTTATGGTGATCGGCGCCCTGATCGCTGCTGATTCCCTTGCGCTGCCGCACGGCGCGAAAGGAGAGACCCAGGGGCATTCATCAGAGGCTCAACAATCGGCGGAAGAGTTGTTCCGGGACGCTATGCTTTTGTCTGATACTCAGCAACCCGAGGCCGCGCGACTGCGGCTGCAACAAGCGATGCGCTTATGGGTGCAGATCCGCGAACCGGGCAAAGCGGCGCGTGCGGCCCTCCAGATGGGGGATCGGTGCAAGCAAGCGAGGAAGTATCAAGATGCATTGGATTACTACAAGCAGGCATTGGAAATAAAATTGACCTCTGATCCAGTCAGGGCGATTGTTTTGAATGCTATTGGGCTACTCTACGCTGAACTCTATCAGGTTGATCTAGCCGGGCGCTATTTAAACCAGGCTCTCAAACAGGCCCGTCACCTCAACGATCTTCCGGCCCAAACAGTTGCGTTGACCGGCTTGGCCAATCTGTACCACCAGCAAGGCGACAACGGGCGAGCTTTGCAATACATCGAGCGAGCGCGGCAGTCAGACCGTCAACAGAATGCCGGTACGGAAGCGGACTTGTTATGCCTGCTTGGTCAAATCAGCCGAGAAGTAGGATCAATCGAAAGGGCAAAAGACGCCTTTGAGGAAGCTCTGGCGATTTACAAAAGAGCAAGCAATGTCGCAGGGCAGGTCCGGGCATTATGCGCACTGTCAACGCTCTCTCTGCTCGCCTCCGACAAACGAGCCGCTCTGGAACAGGCAGAGCAGGCCGTAGATCGTGCGGAAAAGCAGGCGAAAGGTGCCGTAACCCATGCCGATAACATAAATGCCTGGGAGTTGCGATGGCATGCTTGGCTCAGTCTTGCACGGGCCGAGCGTGCCTTGGGAAAAGACCAGCAGGCAATCAAAGGTTATCATTTGGCGACAAGCTATTTCGAGCCAGCGTACTGGGCTGTGTACATCGCCACCGAAGCTGGCGCTATTGCTCTCAGAGAAGAGGTGCAGGCGGCTTATCGAGAATACGTCGACCTTTTGATGGATCAGGGCCAATTCAAGCAAGCGTATAATCGGGCAGATGAGGTTAAGGCTCGAACGATCTTGAACCGCATCGAAGCGCGGAACCTGAAACGAAAATCAGCGGATAGTAATCAAGAGGCGACCGACCGCGAACTGGCGCGACCCATCACTCGCCAGCGTCTGAAACTGGTCGATCCGAAGCTCAGCCCGCAGCAACGGGCAACGCTGCAAAAAGCTGTTGATGATGAAGAATACAAGCTACAGGAGGCGCGGTTACTGTCTGAAATGGCCCATTCCAAAGAACGCTTGGTCTGGTCTCAATTAGGCGACGCCGATCGGTTGCGGAAGAAGATGGCTCAGGACCAAATGGCATTATTGGAATTCTCTCTGGGTGAGGAGCGCTCCTTCGTGTGGCTCTTTGCGCACGATGATATCTCCTGCGCAGTTTTGCCATCCCGCAAAGAAATCGAGAAAGGGGTGAGAGCATATTTGCAACTTATAGCCGAATCTCCCAGCCCTCTCTACATCGAAAGAGATCTCGCCAAAGCGCGCAAGCAAGCCTGCGAACTGTTCGTCACATTGTTCGGGGCGTTGGCCAGCCATATCGAGCTGAGCCAACGATTAATCATCGTGCCCGATGGCTTGCTGAATTATCTGCCTTTTGAAGCGCTGATTCACAACGGGCGCTACTTTGTGGAGGATCATGAGATCAGCTACAGTCCGTCGGCGAGCCTGCTCGGGTTATGGCGTGAGCAGTCAGGCCGAAGCGATAGCGATGATCAGATGGAGCTGTTTGCCGTCGGCGACCCCGCTTTCGACCTGGCGACGAAACTGGCCGGTTTAAGCCGAGTGAAAAGTAGCGTCAATTCCCCTTCTAGTCATGTGTCGAAGGCCCACGCGGTTCAATTAGCGCCACTGCCGCGAACGCGGGATGAAGTGCAATCTATCGCGGGTCTCTTCCCCGCCAGCCGGTGCAAAGTGCTCTTGGGAAACGACGGAACGGAAGCAGCCATCAAGCGAGAGCCGCTCGGCCGTTACCGTCGATTGCATTTTGCAACCCACAGTCTAGTCGACGACAAATCGCCCTGGCGTTCGGCGGTAGTGTTGGCCCCCGGCAATGGAGAAGACGGATTTCTGGAAGCGAGCGAGATTTGCGATCTCGACCTTGATTGTGAGCTTGTTGTTCTGAGCGGCTGCCAGACCGGGCGCGGGCAATTGCTGTCAGGCGAGGGAATTGTTGGGCTCACCCGCGCGTTTCTTTATGCCGGGGCTCAGTCAGTGGTTGTGAGCTTGTGGAGCGTGAGTGATATTTCAACCGGACGGCTTATGAAGGATTTCTATCAAAATTTGATGGTTAATTCTAGTAACGCATCGGCTCTTCGCTTGGCAAAACTGCATCTGTTGCGAAGCGAAACTGTAACACGTCATCCATATTACTGGGCCTCCTTCGTCAGCGTAGGAAGGCCCTAGACCAACCATTTCTTGCTGCTCGTCATAGACAATCAGTGAAGGCAATCAGCGCACACGGTACGGAGCTAGTTAGGCTGGTGAGCCGGATCATGAGCGGAGATTCAACCGCTGATGACGATTTGGTTTCGCGATATAACCAGGGCGTCTCCATAATAGTTGACCGGATCGTCAAGAGCCGGCATGCCACCGAAGATGTGTCTCAAGAGACATTCAAGATAGTGCTGGAAAAGATCAAACGCGGAGACGTCCGCGATCCCGAAAGGCTCTCTGGATTCGTTTGTGGCATCGCCCGAAATACTGCCATTAACTACCTCCGAGGAGCGAGGAAGACGGCGAGCCTTGAAGAAGTACTCAACACCGAACAAATCCCGGATCCCGCGCCAAATCAGCTTGATGAAATTCTGAGTCGGGAGAGGGCCTTGCTTGTCCGCCGAGTTATCAGCGAGTTGAACAGAGAACGCGACCGGGAGGTGCTTTTCCGCTATTTCATCGCCGAGGAAGACAAGGACAACATCTGTCGCGACCTGAATCTTACAAGGCCTCAGTTCAACGGCGTGGTTTTTCGTGCGATCGCTCGATTCAAGGAGCTTTATCTGCGGCACGCTGTTCAATATACGACTTCGGAAGTGCAATTAAGAGGGGGTCGGTGACACTTCATGTATTGGAGACTTCAATATATATATGAATCATGACTATGTCGAAGAACTCGATCTCATCGACCGATATCTGATGGGCAACTTGACCGCTGAAGAGAGCGCGCAGTTTGAGGAGCATTTTGTCGATTGCGCACGATGTGTCGACCGGCTTGCGATAACTAAGGAGTTCATCCACGGGTTTAGGCAGATGGCGAGTGGCCAACCCACGGAAGGAAGCGCTTACCGTTCGCGGAGACTGCATTGGTACTCGCCGCGCAGCCTCTCTCCTAAATGGTTCGCACTTGCAAGCGGGTTTCTGTTGTTGGCTGTCGTTGCGGGGGCGGTTGTCATGCTCAACCGCGTAAAGCAGGCGCGCACGGAATCTGCTCAGTGGGAGCAACGTTTTGAACAGGAGCATCAGTCTTTTACCTCTGCGGACGGAGAGCACCGAGAGGCCCAACGCGAGCTGACCGAACGAGTCGCTCGGCTTCAGGCGGAACTTGATAGTAAGCGAGACCGTGAGATCGCAAGTCCGGGCGAAACCCCAGCGCAGATCAATCTGCCCATTTTGGAGCTGCGGGCAACGAGAGGCGGCGAGTCCCAGGCTGACTCGATCAATAAGCTTATGCTCCGCTCTGCTGCAAGGTTTTTGATGCTCGTATCGCTTGAGAGTGAACTCAGCCATAAAAGTTACCGGATAACCATCCAAGGTGACGGCAAAAAGTTCACCTGGAAGAGAGACGGACTGAAGCCAAACCGCTATGGCGCGTTGTCAGTGCTGTTTAGTTCAAATTTCTTTCCGCCTGGGGACTATGTTGTCCTTGTCGAAGGAGTCAACGCAGGGGGCGCCACGAGCGTTGTGGGCGAGTATCGGTTTCGCGTGTAAACAGGTTTGCGTAAACAGGAAAAGCTCGCAAAGGCCATTCACAGCCCATCCCCACTTTCTTGAAACCGAAATAGCTCGTCCAGTAGTATTATCCCTGGAAGCTTTAGTCAGGCCAGGGTGTACGCACGCGACGCGCCAACGGCCTGGAATTCCCCGTCAGTGGATCACCTAAGTTGAGGGGCTCTAAGGATTAGCTTCCGCACATCAATAAACATTTTTCAGCTTTGGAGGCTTATCGAATGAAGTTCAGAATGGTGACTTTTATATTTGCAGTCGTGCTCGCTGCCGTTTCGGTAGCTTGGGCTGCAGATTGCAACGGCAAATGGGTGGCTCAAGTTCCCGGGCGTCAAGGCCAAACCCAGGAGCAGACCTTTAACTTTAAGGCCGACGGCGACAAGCTGACCGGCACGGTTACCGGGCAGCAGGGTGAGGCGCCTATTTCCGACGGAAAAATCAGCGGCGACGAGATTTCTTTCAGCCAGACCTTCAATATGCAGGGCAATTCGGTAAAGATACTTTACAAAGGCAAGGTTTCTGGCGACGAGATCAAGTTCACCCGCACGCGAGAAGGCAGCGATCAGCCGGGGCGCGAGTTCACGGCGAAGAGAGCCAAATAGCGTTTGAGCAGGTCTGGCCGCGCAAGTAGTAACGAATGAATTCGTTACTACGTGAAGCACTGCCAGACCTGCTCTTCACTTCTTCTCCGGCGACTCTTCTTTTTCTTCGCCCTCGCTGACTTTCACTTTAGCCTTGTCCGGGAGCGCGTAGTTGCCTTCAATTACAATCGTCTCGCCCTCTTCGAGGCCCGATACTATCTCGACGCGATCGGGATTGCGAATTCCGACGCGAACTTTGCGTTCGTGAGCGACTGAATCTTCGTCCACCACCATCACCGTTCCCGCATCTGCGTTCGATGCTTCCAGCGTGACTGCCGAGGCGGGTACCACGATGGCGCTCTCTGCCGTTCGGGTCGAGACCACAACCTTTGCGGCGCTGTCCGAGCGCAAGCGGCCGCCTTCATTCTTCAAATTCACCCATATCTCGACAGTGCGATTCTGCGGATCGCCCGCGCGGCTAACCAGTGAGACAACACCGGTCAGTTCCGTTCCTGGCGAGTCCTGCGGAAGAACTTTGGCAGGGTCTCCGATGTTGAGCTCAGCTGAGACGGTGTCGGGGAACGGCGCTTTTACAATCACCTCGCTGACGTCTGCAATCGTAAACAGCTTTGCTCCGGCGGCGGCAAATTCGCCTTGATACTGAAACTGGTCGGTGATGATTCCCGAGTAGGGCGCGCGAATCGTCGTGTAGCTCAATTGCGTGTCGATATTAGCGAGGCGGTCCTCGGCTTGTTTGACGCGAGCTTCGGCAAGCGCGCGGTCGTTGGGACTCATCGTAGTCGCGTGGAGTCGCGACGTGGCTTCGGCTAATCGCAGATCGTTCTCGGCTGTGGTGAGCGCGAGCTGGGATGCATCGAGGTCCTTCTTTGAAATGCCGCCTTGCTCAAAAAGTTTCAGCCGTCGTTCGTAGACCGCGTGCGCGTTCTCGACATTTGCGCGAGCGTCGCGCAAGGCCTTCTCGTCTTGCGCGCGGGTCTGTGGGATCGTGCCTGAGCTTACGTTGCGCAGGTTCACTCGAGCCTCTTCGAGCGCCGCTGAGGCTTCGGCGCGCTGAGCCTGAATGTCGCGCGATTCGAGTTCGGCGATCACATCTCCCGCGTTGACCGGCCTGTTCTTCATCAGCCCCATTTTCCTGATTTGGCCGGCGATCTTCGCCGCAACAGTAGCTTCGTGGCGAGGGAGGATAGTTCCGATCGCGGTCGCTTCCGAGGAGATCGACTGCCGCTCCACCTTGGCGACCTTGACGCTGACTATGACTTCGGCTTCTTCCTCAGCGGCAGATGGTTTTTTAGAAGGCCACAAGACAACGATGAGTATAATCACCAACACGAGCAAGCCGGCCACTATTGGCCAGTTGCGTCTTTCGCGGAGCCTGATGTAAATTCGCCGCCAGACCCCCGGCTCGCCGCGCTCCTCAGTAATCCCGATGTGCTCAGACGTTTCGCTTTGCATTGTTTTCACCGCGCGGTCAGTTGCAACAGTCGCGCCCTCGCCGACTGGTAATCAAACAGCGCCTGATACAGCGCCGCTCGCTGCGCTGCCAGGGTGCTCAAGGAATCGCTTACTTCAATGAACGGCGCTTCGCCTCCGCGATATCGCGCAAGCGACGCAGTCACGTTGCGCTCAGCGTCGGTGACGCTCGCGCTGAGTAATTGATACCGAGAAGCGGCGGCGAGTGCTTGCGACTGCGCTGAATAGAATTGCTGAGTGAAGTTTCGTACCGCAAGCGCGCGCTCGTTCTCGAAGCTCTGAGCGCGAAGGCGGGCTTGCCGCTGGCGGCTTCGGCTCGCGCCCCAATCAAAGATTGGGATCGTCACACTCACTGTAGCCAATAATCCCAAATGCTCGTGAAGCACATCAGGGCGCAGCGACTGCGAATCGAAGCCCCCATTAAGCGAATAAGTGAACTGCGGCAGTAGCTCGGCGCGCGCTGCCTTCGCTTCCTGCTCTGCCGCCCGGCGCTCAGCGTCCAGTTGAGCAAACTCGGGGCGGTTCGAGATCGCCGACTCCACGAAGCGGCTTATCTCACTGGCGTCCGGCAAAGCGGTGCTCAGGTCGACGACCGCGACCGGAGTTGCAAAATCGTACCCGACCAGGACTCGCAGCGCGCCCGCTGCAATCGACTCCGCGACGCGGGCTTGTTCCAGCTCGTCGCGCCGCGACGCCACTTGCACTCTAGCGCGAGTGACGTCGACCTGCGCCACTTCGCCCGCGTTGAACATCAGGTCAGTGATGCGGGCGAACTCCTCCGCGGCTGTGACGCTCAGCTCAGAAGAGCGACGCTTGGCAGTTGATAACGACAGGCCGAAATACGCGTCGTCGACACCTTGAATGAGCGCACGGCGAGCGATCTCAGTTCCAGCACGCGCGGCTTCAAGCAAGGCGACGCTTCGCCCAAGTGCTGCGCGTAACCGACCTGATACATCGATCTCACCAGCCGCTCCCAGCAATGATTCGTACTCGGCCACGGCGTTGGCGCTTATGAAGCTGAATCTATCAGCGCGTGGCGTGCCGGGCGCAACCGGCCCGAGCGTTGGTGAGTTGTAGATTACAGTCGACGGAAGCGTGATTTTGGGAAGAAAAGCGATTTTCGCTTGCCGCACGTCTTCGGCGGCGATCGACTCGGCGAACTTGGCTTGCTCAAACGCCGATGCCTGAGCGAGCGCCAGCCGCACCGCTTCGTCGCGCGTCAACAGATTTACCGGCGCGGCGGGTTGCTGAGCGCGGGTTTGCTGCTGGTTGGTAGTCGCTCGTACTGAAACATCGAACGATCCGATCGGGTTTGAAATGGACGGAACTCGCTGAGCGTAACCGGCTGCTGTTGCTGCTAATAGGATCGCCGACACCAGAGAGCTGCTACGCAGAGCGGTGGCTCGAAAGCCGCGCTCGATGGATCGGTTCATCAGTTTCACCAAGTGGGTGCCAAAAAATGAGCGTCGCACCGCCCGCTAATGAAGTTTCAAGGACCACTTCGCGTATTCTGCGGTAGAAGCCGACAGGTTGTCCAGGAATTGGAAGCCTTCCTAGCAGCCTGGTTGTATCTTATGACTTCCTCCTTCGGTGCCTTTCGTGTCGGCGCGAGCGATGACTACGCAGGCCGTCACGATCATCAGGATTGGATTCATTAATCGCATACTGTCTTAAGCAGGTTTGACTCTCATGGGTACGAACGAGTGCGACGCGATCCGGTACGCGCCGCTAAGGCAAGCAATATCAAGGTCGGTCCAAAAATCGCGGTCCCCAACCACGGCGGCAGACCGGGATAGACAAACGGCGTGTACCACACCAAATACAAGAGGGACGACGCACACGTCAGATACAACATTCCGCTGCTTGGGACGAGGCAGAGGAACGGGATGATCCACGCGTAGTACCACGGATATCGCGGAGTTGTCAGCAGCAGGTAGGCGCCGATTGTTAGAAGAGACCAACGCGCAAGATCAACCGCGTCGCGCTTGGCTCGCATCAACACCCAAAGCGCAATCGCGATCAAACATACCGCAGCCGCCACCAAGAAAACGTTTGTCGGAACCCAAACCAGCTTGCGGACGAGATCGAGCAGAAAGTACCTCGCTCCGCTCTCGATGAAACCTTCCTCCTCGACGTATCCGCGCATGAAACCGAACAGGTTTCTTCCTGCTGACAGATAAGGCGCATAGGCAAGCACTACAGTTGCGACGAACCCAGCGAGCAGCGTCGAGTTGGACTTGTGAATCAGTCGGGTGACAAAGCCGGCGCTGCTCCGGGTGCTGTCCTCAATGACCGGCTCGCTACCGCTCGCGGTACTGACTCGAATTGGTCTTGCGACAAGAAACGCTGGGAGTAGAAGGACGGGATAGAGCTTCACCAGAGTCGCGGCTGCCAGCGCAATTCCAGTCAGCGCATGCTTCCCGGTCGACCAGGCCAGTAACGCAAGCGCAAGAAAGGCAATCAACGCGGCTTCCACGTGGCCGCTGTGGGCGCTCTCAAAGATCAACAGCGGGTGCCACGCGAAGAGGATTGCTCGCGCCGGGTCGATGCCGTTCCTCGCAAGCACCAACATGAGAAGCAACCCAGCGATCAGATCGAACGCCGACATTGCCGTCTTGAGCGCGGTCACGTTTAGCGGTCGCGCGAGTGATACCAGCCAAAAGATCGCCTGCGCGACCGGCGGATAAGGCGATAGCCATCGCCGGTCCTCCTCGCTGATGTTTGGAAAGTTTCCGCTGTCTCGGAGCCTGGCCAACTCCGGGTCGTCTGGAGCATAACGATAAGGGTTTATTCCAGACGTTTGAACGTAACCGTCCCACGCGTATCGGTAAACGTCTGACGAGAGAAAGGGCCGCTGCGGCACGAGCACTGCGCGAAATATAATGGCAAAGAAGATTACCAACGCGATCGTCGCCCAGCGAGCTATTCGCGCTGCGCTTTCTGACCAGCGAAAAACAACCGCACAAGCAAGCGCATAAAAGGCGAGCTGAGCGATGAACAGATACATGTAGGCTGCGATCCACTGAGTGAACCGGTGAAGGTCCCTGGCCCAGAAATAGAGCAAGGCGCTTCCCGCCCCCAGCACAAACAACGCGACTGGAACCCGAGCCGCGCTTACGATTGTCCGCCGCCGGCTGGGCTCAGCGACAGTAAGCCTTTGGGCTGTGGCCGTATCCATCATCTTGACACGTTTTTGGTGTCCGACTCGCCTCTTCCCATAATTTGATATAGCTTTTCGCCGGCGCCTTGCGTCTCCTCGGGCAACTCGATCTGAATCGTCAGATGTCCGATGTTGAACCCGGCGCGCAACCGCTCCTGTAGCGTGTCAAGCGCCATCTTTTGTGACACGGTCGCTTCGAGTGTAACGTGGGCCGAAAGCGCTTCCATTCCCGAGCTGATGGTCCACACGTGCAGATCATGCACGTTGGTGACACCGGGAACTTCGTGCATCGCTTCAACCACCGCGCGGATGTTGATGTGCGAAGGCGTTCCTTCCAGCAAGATGTTCACCGATTCACGGATGAGTTGCCAAGAACTGTAAATAATCAGCAAGCACATTGCGACGCTGATCAACGGGTCGGCGATCAGCCATCCCCATCTCCAGATCAGAAGTCCCGCCACGATCGCGCCGACCGAGCCAAGCACGTCGCCCATAACATGCAGAAACGCCGCGCGCACGTTCAGGTTTTCTTCCGATGCATGATGCAAAACGACAGCGCTGATGCTGTTCACCACCAGTCCGCCGGTTGCGATCAACATTACTTCAAAGCCTCGTACCGCCTCGGGCGTCTTGATTCTCTGAAAGGCTTCATAGGCAATAAGGAGCGAGATCACAACCAGCGCGGCGCCGTTTGCGAGCGCGGCCAGTATCTCCATCCGATAATAGCCGTACGTTTTTTTCGGTGTAACGGGACGTGCGGAGAACCACAGCGCCAGCAGCGCGAGCACCAGCGAGGCGACATCTGCGAGCATGTGCCCGGCGTCGGAGAGCAGGGCCAGAGAGTTGGTTATGAACCCGCCTACTGCTTCTGCGAGCATGTAAGCGAACGTGAGCGCGAGCACTGCTGTGAGTCGCCGCCGATTGCTTCTGCGACTGTGAGCGTGATCGTGCTTGTGTTCTCGCGACATTGCGCTATGTGGATTCTCAATACGCGCTGAGTTTATCTTGCCTTTAGGAGGTGCAGCAAGTTGTGACAAGTTAACGCCCTTGAGTCAAGCCTAATGCCGAAAACTTCCGATCCACTCCGTTCAAGGGAGAAGCGATAAACTGCATCGCCCTGATTTTCAGTGACGGGCGGTTGTTGCCTGCCGTTCTAGTAGTATGCCATCAGGTGCGGCAGCCTTCGCGGTCGCAGCTCTCTTCTTTTTCAATCTTGCCTTTTTTATCGCGCCGCACATGCGTCCCAAGTCAAACCTGTTGGTGACCGCCGCGAAGGGAGCAAACGAAAAGTGGAACGAGCACACAGTTATCTACTTCAACGTCAGCAGTCCGCCTGATACAGCGTTTCAATACTTCAACGAAAGAACTGAGTGGCGAGGAGCAACGCCTAAGGCGATCATGAGACGGGATGATGAAATACGTCGCGTCTATGATGAAGGCGGCACGGTTTGGTTGAACGACGCCGCAGCAAAGGCAGTCGACCCAGTTTGGTTAACGACACGAGCGCGCGGCGAGGAGATCACTGTTAAGTTAGGAGATGAGTCTTACCGCTATGTGCAACTATTGCCGACGAGCTGAGGCTCCGATCCTGTATTACAAACAATCGAGCAGACAACTCTCAGCTCAGACCGAATGTACTTTTACAACTTGAGAGGCGACGCCGCCAATGTATACGAGCTTGTGATTCGAGAAGCCCAGCTCGGCGGCGTCGTACAACTCCTCGATTAAGCTCGAACCGTAACGCGAAAGGAAGTAATAAACGTTCAATTCTCGTTCCTGAAGATTCTTGTCGGGATAGAGCGTGGTAAACGCTCGTTCGACTTGCCGATAAGTGATCTCTTCCCGGTGCGCGCTCGCGTGGATAAAGCGCGTGCGCAGGTGTTCGAGTTGATACATAATTTTCGCGCGAGCCGTTTCCAGCGGATCGCTCAAAGTCGCGTCAGTGCGGCTGAGCGCGCCGCGAAGCTTGTCGAGATGTTCGTTGACCAATCGTTCGGTCTCGGTGAACGCATCGGCCGTGTTGCGATCCAGGCTCTGCTCGACGACCTTTGTCACCGCAGGATGCAAGCCCTCGAAAAAATCTCTAAGCTCGAGGCCGTATTTCTTCAACGTCTTTTGATGACGGCCTTCGACGATCGTGAAGCTCGCGCGCGGTAACACACAAGGTTTCTGTCGGCCGAGCGTTTCATAAACCGCCTGAAGCTGCGCGAAGTACGCGATCTCGGCGGGGCCTCCGATATAAGCCGCAGTCGGTAACAAGTAATCTTGAACGACTGGTCTCAGCGTCACATTGGGGCTTAACAGCTCTGGGTGACTGCGCGCCAATTCGACAAGCTCTTCTTTGCTCAATGAGCGGGCGCAACCTTTCACGCAGAAACGCCCGTCCTGTTGCGTGACTGCCGCCCGCCGCCCGTCATCCATTATGAACAGCGGGACCATGTCGTCGCTCACGTGAATTTGCGCGTGATAGCCGGCGTCCTCGAGCGCGCGACTTCGTTCAACCAAAGCAGCGGCGATCTCGCTGGACTTGTCGATTGCTTCGGCGTAAAGCGGCGACGCTACTTGCTTCAACTCCTCGTCGAGCGGATCGAGCAAAACGACTCCGTAGCTGCTGAACAGTCGGGCCAACAACCTCGCGAATGCTTCTGCGAATCCAACGCCTTCGGCATAGCTCTCACGCAAATCACGCTCGAGCGCCGGCGTGAACTCGGAGGGCGCGAGCTGCGCGACGAAATCATCGATCGTTTTGTTGATACCGTCGCAGAGCTGAATGCGTCCCACCGGTTCATCGTCTTTGTGACTGCACGCGTCGTAGCGAAGGTCTTTAAGCTGACCTTCGCGATCGATCACCCGGCAATGATTCACTTCTTCGTAGTCGTGGTCCTCGCTCGCGATCCAGAAAACCGGCACAGCTTCAACGCCCTCGTCTCGAAGGCAGGCAGCGAGTTTGATTACAGTCAGCGCTTTGTGAATCGTGTACAGGGGGCCCGTCAACAAACCGGCTTGCTGACCGGTAACGATCGCAACCGACCCTGGACGGCGAAGCAACTCGATGTGCTCGAAGGTCAGTTCAGGAGATCCGACGCGACGATTGATTCGCTCGAGCGCGTCAGGCACGCGCTTGCGATCAAACTCTTGGGCTCCAACTCGGCGGGCATGTTCGGCGAGCGGCTGCACCGTGCGGCCATAGTCGGTGTAGAACCGCGCGACCTTCGAGTAGTCGTACAGGAAGTCATTGAATAGTTTTGTGGTGCGCGGAATTTCGGTGAAGCGCAACGCATCAGTGACGCGCGCGGCGGCAGCTTCGAGGTCTCTACAGTCGGCAGCCATGGTTCAGATAAGTGATGCGTGATCCGTGATGCGTGATTGTTTTGGTCACGCATCACGGATCACGCATCACGATCACTATTCAATTTCCGGGAACAGGCCGGTATTCCGGATCACCGTTCTGATTCGTTCCCTGTCGGAGTCGCTGACGGGGCTTAGCGGCGCGCGCGGAAAACCACCGGCGAATCCGAGTATGTCCATAGCGGCTTTCAAACCAGGCACGCTCAAAACCGCCGTTACTGTTTGCGACAGCGGAGAGATGCGATTTTGAAGCTCGCGCGCCCGCTGATGATCACCGACTCTCGCCGCCTCATACAGCTCGACGCAGGGCCGCGGCGCGGCGCAGGCCACGCCCAGGATCGCGCCCGCGGCGCCCATCATTAGCGACGTGTAGAGAATGCCGCCGTTTCCAGTCATCACTGCAAAACCTTCGGGCGCAAGACGGATTGTTTCCGATATTGCTCCCATGTTTCCCGCGCTGTCTTTTACGCCAATAATGTTCGGATGAGCGCCGAGCGCGGCAATCGTTTGCGACTCGATTACAACTCCGGTGCTTTGAGGAAAGTTGTAAATCAGGACGGGCACAGGCGAATTCTCGGCCACCTCTGTGAAGTGTGTGGCAAGCGCTTCTTGAGTCATTCTTGATTTGTAATAGTAAGGCGTGACAACCAGAACGGCGTCCGCCCCGCAATCTGCCGCTGCTTTCGACGATTCAATGGCCGCACGCGTTGAAAGCTCATTCACTCCGCCGATGATCGTGTGGTGGCTTGTGGCGGCGCGCTTGACGGTTTCGAGGACCCGGCGGCGTTCGTCCGCAACGAGATGCACCGCCTCGCCGTTCGAGCCTAGCGCAACGTAACCCGCGAGCCCCGTCGTGTTGTATCGCTCGATGTTTGACGCGAGCGCCCCATAGTCGACCTCGCCGCGCGCGCTGAATGGCGTCGTGATCGGTGGAAGTATTCCGCTTAGCTTGAAGTTGTTCATTGGATTGTTGATGTTACTACGTCCACTAATCTTAGCTAGTTCCAAAGTAAACTCGCATTATAGTTGGCGTACCGGAGAGCCGCAACGCGTGAGAATCATTCTAATCGCAGGCGGTTGGTGATGTCCGAGCATTCGTAGCGATGGGCCCATTCTGATTCCAAACTCTGAGCTTTCACATCTTCAAACGATCGAGAAGTCAATCAAGTGTCGGACTCGGTCCACACGGTTGACCAACACTCGCACCTCATCTCCCAAGCGATAAACCTTCTTGGTTCGCTCGCCGACGAGTCTGTGCTTGCGTTCCTGATACTTGTAAACATCGTCAGTGAGAGTGGAGATGTGAACAAGGCCCTCGACGAAAACCTCTTTCAGCTCGACGTAGAATCCATAATCCTTGACGGAGGTGATGATACCCTCGAACTCGTCGCCGACGCGATCCGCCATGAACTCCGCCTTTCGCCAGTCCATCAACTCGCGTTCGGCGTCATCGGCGGCGCGCTCGCGTTCGCTGGACTGATCGGCGATCACTCCAAGCGCCGCGCGCAGCTCGATCTCGCGCTCCTCGCTCAGTAACGGCGCGGCTACGCGCTTGCGTGCGTGCTTCGCTCCCAGATCAGGCTCGGCGTGTTCATTGGGACTGCCGCCCCGCGCAATAACTTCGCGAAGAACTCGATGAACTATCAGATCGGGATAGCGGCGGATCGGAGAAGTGAAATGAGTGTAGGTCTTCATCGCCAGACCGAAGTGACCTGCGTTCTTCGGTGAGTAACGGGCTCGCTGCATTGAGCGAAGCATCAAGTAAGACAGCATACGCTCCTCGGGCTGTCCGCGAATTTCCCGCGCCAGTCGCTGAAACCCGCGCTGCGGAACGGGCCCGTGCATCGAAAACTTGTGCCCGAATGCCGCGGCGATTTCAGCGAACTCTTCAATTTTTTCAATATTCGGTTCCTCGTGGATGCGGTAGATCACCGGCACATTCAAAGCTTCGAGATGGCTTGCGACAGTTTCGTTCGCCAAAAGCATGAACTCCTCGATCAGACGATGTGCTACGTTGCGTTCGGAGCGAGCGATGCCGCCGATTTGACCTTCGTCATTGAATAACAGCTCGGCTTCGGGCAAATCAAAATCTATCGCGCCCCGCTCTTCTCGCCGCTTGATCAACACCGTCGTCAGATCGTGCATCTTGAGAATCATTTCTCTGACGCCGGCGTAACTCTTTGCGGTCTCGCCTTTCGGGTCGCTGATTATTTCGTTCACAGCCGTGTAAGTCATTCGCTCCCGACTGTTAATGATCGATGGTGTAAGTCGGTAATCAACTACACGACCGTTTGGGCTAAGCTCAATCAGAGCGGACATCGTCAAACGATCCCCTCGCGGCTTGAGCGAGCAAATGTCGGTGGAGAGCCGCTCCGGGAGCATCGGAATCGCGCGTTC
>DASXSR010000090.1:0-7903 GCA_036505875.1 Blastocatellia bacterium
CGGGTTCTTCGTGCTGACATCGAAACCTCGAGTCACACGATTGAACCGCTCGATCCAGGGCACCTGCACGTCGTAACGCACTCCCAGATTCAATGTGAGGCGAGGCGAGACCTTCCAGTCGTCCTGCACATAGAACCCGTAATAGGGGCGTGTTCGATAGGAACTGGCATTCCAGTCAATTTGGCCGCTAGTGGGAGTGCCAAGCAAAAGGCTAGCCACTCCGCTGCCGTCAGATTGATTCTGCTGGACGTCGGGGAACTGCTGCGTCCAAGACGTGCCGAAGCCAAAGGTGCCGTTGGACCAACCCGGCGAGTCAGCTCCGCGTGTGTAGTAGTGCAACTCGATACCTGTCCGCAATGTGTGTCTGCCGCGGATCATCGTCAGACTGGGAGAGAGATTCCACTGGTTGTTAGTCTCCCAGCTAAAAACTGTGCCGGCAGTGGCGAACAACTGCGTGTAGCCGCCGACGGTAACCTGAGGCGCCGTATTCTGAGTGAAGGTCGGCGCGTGAATCATCTGCGTCATGCCGAGCTTGTCGGCCGTCAGACTGAAGTCGGTGTAGCGCGGAAAGAAACTGGTGAACCGACCAAAGGAACCGCGCACGTCCAGCACCTTGGTTGGAGAGATCACGTGTGTCCAGCCGAAAATGTAGTTTTGATCCGTGCGCTGGGAACCGACGTCACCGCTGCCGGCGGGCGGACCAAAGCCCGTTTGATCGCGATACTCCTGGCCGTGCTGCCAGGTTACAACCGCATACAACTTGTCGTTCGGACCGAAAACGTGGTCCCAGCGAAACATCGGCTGGTTGTAGTAATAGCGGCCAACGTTTCCGCTCGCGACGAAGTTGTTATTCAGCCCCGGAGCATTCGGCGCGGGGTAGTAGCCAAGGATAGCCTTGCCGATGGGGCTGATGCGTTGGAGTGGGATCACGTTTCCCGGGAACGGATCCCGAACGAAAGTGCGCCGCGCCCCGTTCACCGTGCAAAACGCCGCCGTCTCTCCCGGCTTCGTGCCGCACTGATGCGTGGTGAAGGGATCGTAGATCTTGTAGCCGAAATCGGTGAAGTGCTGCCCGTCCCGCAGCCCGACCGGCGGAACGCTTCCGAGCGCGGGGAACCCTATCCTCTCTCTCCAGCCCTCGAAGCTGCCGAAGATGAAGTCCTTGTTCTTGCGAATCGGGCCTCCCGCGACGCCGCCCCATTGGTGCTGGTTGTGTTTAGTCTTCGGGGCGCCAATCAGATTGTTCTGAAAAGTGTTGGCGTCGAAAACTTTGTTGCGGAAGTAATCGAATACATCCCCATGCCAACTGCTTGATCCGGACTTCAAGGTTGTGTTGACCACGCCGCCGCCAAACCTGCCAAACGACGCGTCGTATGTATTAGTCATCACCTTGAATTCCTGGACTGCTTCCACGTTGGGTGCAAGCTGCCAGGTGCCGGTGCGGTCGCTTATTGGAGCGCCATTCAGCAAGAAGAGATTTTGGCCGGTGCGAGCCCCGTTGATCTTGTAGCTGCTGTTGACGTCCCAACCGCGGGTGCCTGAAAACCCGGTGTTGCCGAAGGTCTCCTGGGTGAAGATAACTCCCGGCGTCAGCGACAGCAGCATGTAAGTTTGCCTGCCGTTGAGCGGTAGTTCCTGGGTCTTGATGGGATCGTAATTCATGCCGCGAGACGCGGTCTCGGTTTCGATGATCTCCTGCCCGCCCAGAACGGTGACCGCTTCCTGAACCGCGCCGACCTCAAGTGAAACAGAGATGTTGAGCTTATCGGCGACCAGCAAAACAATCGACTCACGTCTGAGCGTCCTGAACCCGGGCGCGGAGATTTCTACGTTGTAAGTTGCTGGGACCAGGTAGGGTAGCGAGTAGAACCCCTCGCTGTTTGTTTTCGTCTCGGTGACCAGATCTGTGTCGGAGCGAATTGCCTTTACAGTTGCGCCTGCGATGGCTGCCTTGCTCTGGTCGGTCACCTGGCCCAATATGGTTGCGCGGAAGTCCTGGGCAGATGCAGCGCCTTCTTGCACCATCTGCAACAAGAAAAATGCGAACACCAAAGCCCATATCATCCGCGCCGATGTCGTTCGTATGTCGCTTTTCATTTGGGTTCCTCCTCAAGTGTTCGGACAAAATCGGCGAAAAAGACTTAAGCCCCGAGTTTGATGACTGGATGATTCCTCACACAAACTCCATCGGGCCTGCCTCTTTCTTCAAAGCAAGCCGAGCAGTTACTCGTCGAACCTGTTTAGCGGAACAGGTTTGAGTTCAAGCTATCGAAAACATCTGGAAAGTTTCGGGCTACGCTGAGAATTGCTCAGCCCGCCAACAGCCTACCAAAAACGCGCTGAAATGCAAGTCGAAAATTCAATATCAGTTCAGAGATCGCGCTACGCAGTTTGTTGAGTTAAGTCGAGATCGCTTGATAAACTGCCTGATAACCTTAAGAACGACCAGAATGATCGAAACCGTAGCCACAGCCGAGAGTAACCGCGAGCTTGCGGAGGGCTATTTACTGCTCACCGTTGATCTAAAGGACGACGTGCTAGTGGGCGCGGGCCAATTCGCGATGGTGAAACCGCTCGCTTCATTCGAGCCCGTGCTCAGACGCGCGCTCGCTGTCTACCGAGTTCACGGGCCGCGACGCGTCAGCTTCTTGTATCAGGTGATAGGCAGCGGAACCTCGGCACTAGCGCGACTCGGAAGGGGAGACAAAGTTGAGGCGCTTCTGCCGCTCGGCAACAGTTGGACAATCGATGATCAAGTTAGCCGAGCGATCGTGGTAGCCGGAGGCATCGGCTCCGCTTCGGTGCTGATGCTGTGCGAACGGCTTGCGAGCTCAAGAGTCGAAACACGGGTTCTCCTCGGGGCGGCAAGCGAACGTGTGGCTGTTGGGTGCGGGCTTGAAGACTTTCGCGCGCTTGGCTTGCCGCTTGTGCTCACAACAGATGATGGCAGCCTCGGCGAGAAAGGGCTGATTACCGCGCCGCTTGAACGCGAGCTTCGCGAGCGGGGCGGCAGAGCCGCGACGATTTATGCGTGCGGTCCCTGGGCGATGATGAAGCGAGTAGCCGAGATCGCAGAGCAATTTAACACGCGCTGTATGGTTTCGCTGGAAGCGCCCATGGGCTGCGGCTTCGGCGTATGCGTGGGCTGCGTAGTCGCGATGAAAACGGACAAGCCGCTCGGCTATGGCTCGTATAAGCGCGTATGCACGGACGGCTCGATCTTTCCAGCCGAAGCGATTCGCTGGGAGGTCAACGCGATGACGCACTGATCGTGGGTCTGATATGGCAGGTCCAATCGATAACGATCGTAGACTGGCGGTTGAAATCGCCGGCATACACTTCAATAATCCGGTGATCGGCGCATCGGGCACGTTTGGCTACGGGCTCGAGTTCGCAGAGCTTGTCGACCTCAACAGACTTGGAGGCTTTGCGACAAAAGGGCTCTCGGCGAGACCGCTGCCGGGCAACCCTCCGCCGCGAATAGTCGAGACGCACGGCGGAATGCTCAACGCCATCGGACTTCAAAACATCGGCGCTCGAGCGTTCATCGAAGAGAAGCTTCCGCTCCTTAGAAGCTACGATACGCGGATCATCGCAAACGTTTTCGGCTACTCCGATGACGATTACATCGAGGCGATCGAAATCCTGAACGACGGCGAAGGTATTTCAGCTTACGAGTTGAACATCTCCTGCCCCAACGTAAAAGAAGGGGGCATCGTGATTGGCAATTCGCCGTCGTCGGCTGCGCGGCTGACCGAAAAAGCAAAGCGCGCCTCCACCCGGCCGCTCGTCGTGAAGCTTTCGCCGAACGTGACCGACATTGCCGAGTTGGCCCGCGCAATTGTTGCGTCGGGAGCCGATTGCCTTTCGCTGATCAACACAATCGTTGGGATGTCGATCGACGTGAACACGCGTCGCCCGCGATTGAGTTACGGGACGGGCGGGCTGTCCGGGCCGGCGATTCGCCCCATTGCTGTTCGAATGGTTTTTGAAGTGTCCCAGGCCGTTAGCGTGCCTCTGATCGGGATCGGCGGAATAGCGTCGACGATGGACGCGCTCGAGTTCCTCATTGCCGGCGCGACCGCCGTACAGATTGGAACGGCCAATTACTATGACCCTACAGTAACGATGAAGGTAGCTGAGGGACTGTCGTCCTTCTGTAAGGCTAATGGCATAGGGCGGATCAGCTCGCTGGTGGGGTCGCTGAGAACTCAATAATCTCAATAAGCCGATGCTTGACTTCGCGTTGTACCAGGCGTATAACCTCTCTGCCCCCGATCAAGGCGCGCCCTCTCAAGCTGCTTCGAGTTCAATCGAAATGAGGATATTGGAATGAAACTGGTAAAAAGCGAACCCGGTAATTCGGACTTTGGATGGATAGGTCGCGGCATTGAAGTGGTGGGCGATATAACATTCGCGGATCGGCTTCAAATTGATGGCAAGGTAAACGGGAAGCTGAACTCGGAGAGCGGCACTCTGATAGTAGGCGAAACAGGTCAGCTCGAAGCGCAGATCGATGTCGGCGTATGCGTGGTGCACGGCGAGCTTCGGGGTAATCTCATTGCCAAATCAAAGCTTGAGATCCGCCGCACCGGTCGAGTCCACGGCGATGTTATTACGCCGGTGCTGTTGGTAGAAGAAGGCGCGGCGTTCAACGGGGCGATCCGAATGACTCAGGAAGCAGGAGGCGGATTGGAAGAGGTGCGTCTCGAAGGAGTTGACGCTGAGGGCCGCCGCCAAGCTAGAGGCGCATGAGTGGGAACATCTCTTAAGTCAAGTTCACCCATAAGCGAAACCTACGTCTAACCGACTGGCACCTGGAAACGACGACAACCACGTCACAGTCAGAGGTGTGATCGCCACAACTACAGTTCAGATAAAGTTGATCGATCCGGCAGTGACAGAATCAACCCGAGCGCCGCGCCGCTGGTTGACGGCAATCAAGTGGCGTACGAATCAAGCGACGGCGCGTTGATTGTGAAGCCAATCACCCTTGCTTCGGGGCGTCACTAAATAAGGATCGTGAATCCCGGTCAGGTTTCTTCGCAGCCTTACATCTTGATAATTGACTGACGAATTGGAGACACCGATTAAGAATGAGCGGCCCGGTAGCCGCGCGCTAGTTCGGAGGATATCAAGTTTCGCCGCGCGCGATGCTTCGGCTTTGGATTAGCCGTCTGCCAAGCCGGCAGCAAAGCTGTTTGCCACCTTTGGTCGCTTCTAGTATAGTCATCGCGGCTCGAAACTCTGATAACAGGAAGCTGCACTAAGCGACGCCAAATAGATGTGCGCGGCTCAAGACAGAATGAGTCCGGAACTCAAGTAGTTTTTTGACAGTGCCCCTCGCTGAAGTATTCGGGAAGTCCCGTTAGGGACGAAATGTTTATAGAAGAGAGAAACCCTCGGTCGTTCGAGCCCCGTAGGGGCCGCAATGTCAGACTTTTCGCTCCTAAAGGAGCTTGGTCGCTCGCTCGATACAGGTGCTATAAACATTTAGCTCCGTTGGGTGGACTAGAGTTTGGACGTTCTTCCCGAAGGGGATTCGTCCTCCAGCCCAGGGTTGCTGTACTCGGCTACCCTGGGAAAGACGGCGAGCGAAGGTCCGCAACCCTGAAGGGGTTGAGGGCTACGGCAACCGATACACGGCGGCGCCACGTTTCACGGTCATTATCCGGTGCGCAAGCGGCGCGACCCCGTTCGGGTTGGGACCCATCGCGATCCGGCGTCCCAAGGTAGCCGAGTACAGCAACCTTGGGCTTTGAGGTGCAATCCCGTTGACTGCCAGGACCTTGTTTTGGCGCGGATCGCAGACGACTACTTCGACGACCAGTGGTTTGACAATCTCGTAAAGCCAGGCTGCTTGTGTCCCCTCTTCCAAGGTTACTCGGACATTGCCAGACAAACCGTTGATGAAATCACGAATAGCATCAGCTCTGGTTCTGACGACTCCCTCAACAACTGATTTCCCATCGCCATCGATAACGGCGATTGAAGTGCTTGCTTGATGCACGTCAAGCCCTACATACTTGTCGTTAGTCATAAGGCGTTCCTCCTGGTGGTCTCTGGAATTCTGATAACTCCAAACTACCACGTAGGGGCGCCTTTCATATATCAGTGGGACTTTGATATGAACAACGGCCACGTAGTAACGAATTTATTCGTCGGGACTCTAAGAAACGAATGAATTCGTCACTACGTGGAAGTCCCACTTCTAATCACACCCGTTTCTCCTGACGGCTGCAATCTCATCGAGACTAACGCGTCTTTTCATGGCAAACTACTGAACCTGAGCTTTTCCAGGCTCGATAGAGCAACCGTAAGCGGAAACCGGTTGCAGCAGGTGAAGTATTTGATCTCGTTACCGAAAGGGACTTATGGCGAAGAGGATTTGCCGGTTTGTGGCTGTGTTGGCGATCTCAGGGATCACATTCGCCCAAGCGCCGCAACCGGTTGGAGTAACTACGATCGCCTTGATGCACGTCACTTTGATTGACGGCACAGGCGCGCCACCAAAACCTGATGTCACAATTGTGATCGCCGGCTATAGAATCGTCGCAATCGGCAAAAACAACGCGGTTCCTATCCCCCGTCACGCGAGAACTGTAGATGCGACAGGTGCGTTTGTAATTCCCGGACTGTGGGATATGCACGCTCATCCCGATGATCCTGAGCTGTGGCCGACCAGTCCACCGCCAAAGGATAAAGAAACCTTGCTCACACTGTTGATTGCCAACGGCGTTATCGGCATTCGCGATATGGGCGGCGATCTGAAACTGTTGCAGCAGTGGCGCGGCCGCGTCGGGGCCGGCTCGTTGGTCGGACCTCACATCTTTGCCTGCGGTCCGTTGCTGGATGGGCCGAAACCTATGTGGCCGGGCTCGATTGCGATCTCAAACGAAGAGCAGGGCAGGCAGGCTGTGCGCGATCTGAAGAAGCAGGGCGCCAATTTCGTAAAAGTTTATTCGCTGCTCCCGCGTGATGCCTACTTTGCAATCGCTGACGAAGCGAAGAAGCTCAAGATTCCATTCGCCGGACACGTGCCCGATTCGGTAACGCCGGCCGAAGCTTCCGACGCGGGACAAGCGAGCGAAGAACATCTGTTGCAAATCATCCAGTCTTGCTCGGATAGCGATGCGGTTAAGAAGAAGTTGGATGAGATGAAAGACGCGTCGCCCGACGAGCGCCGGCGAGCTTCTGTCGAGACAATGCTCTCGACTTACGACGAGAAGAAGGCCGAAGCGCTGTTCGCAAAATTCGTCAAGAACAGCACGTGGATTACGCCGACGTTAATCGTGTGGCAGAACGACGCCTCTTTTGAAGCCGACTACCCGAAGTATGCGGACAGATTGAAATATATGCCGCATTACATTCGCGAGTACTGGGAACCGAAGAACAACGCGCATTTGAAGAACCGTTCTCCCGAACGCCTCGCGTTGTTGAAGAAGTTGGTGAGCAAGTACCTCGAGATAGTCGGAACGATGCAGCGGTCAGGCGTCAAGCTGATGGCCGGTTCTGACTTCGGCGCCACGCCGCTGTCTTTTCCGGGCTGGGGAGTTCATGATGAGATGGCGCTGCTGGTGAAGGCGGGGCTTACCCCGATGCAAGCGCTTCAGGCGGCGACCAAGAACCCAACGGCCTTCCTCGGGCTCGACAAATCGACCGGAACAGTGGAAGTCGGCAAGCTTGCAGACCTGGTGGTCCTGAGCGGAAACCCCCTGGAAGACATAAACAACACGCGCAAGATAAACGCCGTGATCTTCCAAGGCAAGATGTACGATCGCGCGGCGCTGAATCGAATGCTGGGCCTGCTGACGGTACCGGCGGGCGCGAAGTGATGAACCAGCGGAATGACTTGAATCAGGATGGGAGAGGAAATGAAGAAGCAGATTTCAGTAACACGAAC
>DASXSR010000091.1:0-4679 GCA_036505875.1 Blastocatellia bacterium
ATTCGACGCGGGCACGGTTGAATCGTCGCGTCAATCTAATTTTATCCGCGAGGCCATCATCGAAGACATCAAATCCGGCAAGCACGGCGGGCGAGTGCAGACTCGCTTCCCTCCCGAGCCGAATGGTTATCTACACATCGGCCACGCCAAGGCGATCTACCTCGACTTCGGACTCGCGGCTGAGTTTGGCGGCAAGTGTAATCTTCGTTTCGACGACACAAATCCTTCCAAGGAGGAGACCGAGTACGTCGAATCGATTATGGAGGACATCCGCTGGCTCGGATACCGGTGGGATGCGCTCTATTATGCGTCCGACTATTTTGCCCAGCTTTATGAATGGGCCATTCAGTTGATCAAAGCCGCCAAGGCTTACGTGTGTGACCTCAGCGCGGATGAGATTCGCGAGTATCGCGGCACGCTGACCGAGCCGGGCAGAGACAGTCCTTATCGTGAGCGCTCCGTCGAAGAGAACCTGAACCTGTTCGAACGGATGAAGAACGGCGAATTCCCGGACGGCTCGCGGACGCTGCGCGCGAAGATTGATATGACTTCGCCCAACGTAAACTTTCGCGACCCGGTGATGTATCGCATTCTTCATATGGAACACCACCGCACAGGCAACGAGTGGTGCATCTATCCGATGTACGACTACGCTCACGGTCAGTCTGATTCGATCGAACAGGTGACCCACTCAATTTGTACTTTGGAATTTGAGAACAATCGGCCGTTGTATAACTGGTTTATCGAACAGCTCGGCATCTTTCCATCGCGGCAGTTCGAGTTCGACCGGCTCAACCTTACTTATACGCTGTTGAGCAAACGTAGGCTGCTCACTTTGGTTGAACAAGGCCACGTGGCAGGATGGGACGATCCTCGAATGCCGACCCTGACGGGAATGCGGCGACGCGGTTACACGCCGGAAGCGATCCGCAACTTTTGCGGCAGTCTCAGCGTGTCCAAGACTAACAACATCGTGCAGCTTGAGCTCCTTGAGCATCACCTCCGTGAGGACCTTAACAAGCGTGCGCCGCGGGTGATGGCAGTGCTCCGTCCGCTGCGTGTCGTTATTGAAAACTATCCGGACGATCTGGTTGAAGAGATGGAAGCCGTCAACAATCCCGAAGACGCGACCGCCGGGACTCGCAAGGTTCCGTTCTCGAAAGTGCTCTATATCGAGCGAGACGATTTTCGTGAAGACCCGCCCAAACAATTCTATCGCCTCGGGCCCGGCCGCGAAGTCCGACTGCGCTACGGCTACTTCATTACTTGCAAGGATTTTGTCAAAGACGCAGAAGGAAATGTCGTTGAGCTGCGTTGCACTTACGACCCCGCGACGCGCGGCGGCAACGCACCCGACGGCCGCAAGGTCAAAGCTACGATCCACTGGGTCTCAGCCGCGCACGCGGTAGATGCGGAGGTTCGCCTGTATGACAACCTCTTCTCGAAAGAGAATCCCAACGAGGTTGAAGAAGGCCAGGATTTCACTGCCAATCTGAATTCGAGCTCGTTGGAGGTGCTGAAAGGCTGCAAGCTCGAGCCGAGCCTTCGCGACTCGGTGGCCGGAGCGCGTTATCAGTTCGAACGGCTGGGCTACTTCTGTGTGGATCCCGATTCGACATCCGAGAAGCTTGTGTTCAACCGGACCATCGGGTTGCGGGATACCTGGTCCAAGATCGAGAGGCGAGACAAGAAATAATCCACCGTAAGGACCTTTCTCCGTTCCCCCAAGCGGCTTTCGCCCGCCTTCGTTTATGGCATTTGCAAATCGCCGGTAATGTTGTATCATCCGCCAAGCGCCTGGAAACTTGAAACTTCGGAGAGAGCGAAGATGCCCCTAGTCAGTGGTCCTCACCCACTCGCACGCCTTCTTGCGCTTCTCATCTTCACAGCGTTCAGCTTCGCCCAAATTACAGTCGCTCAGCAACCTGGCGCCGCCAATCTAAGGGTGATCGCCACCGCTGAGGGCAAGCCGGTTGCGGGAGCGCTTGTTGAAATCAGGCTCAACGGCTCAGCAGTAGCAACCGCCATTACAAACGCCTCAGGCGAGGCGGAGTTTTCAGTGCTCGCCCCCGCAAGCTACGAAGTCAGCGTGTCCAGGGAGTCATTCGAATCTCTAATCGAAAGCGGCGTCACTATTTCCAGCGATGCTCGAGTGGAGGTCAGGTTCGCGATGATTCCAAGAGTGGAATTAAGAGACACGATCAACGTCCAAGCGGACAACGGAACGATCGAGAAGGGCGCCTCACCTGCCACCTCGCTTCAACGCACGGAAGTTAAGACCGTACCGTCCAAGCCTGCGACTGTCGCAGACACCCTGCCGCTGATTCCGGGGGTCGTGCGCACTTCCGAAGGTGAGATAAACATCGCGGGCGCCGCCGAGCATCGAAGCGCCCTCGTAGTCAACGCCGCCGATGTTACTGATCCGGCGACCGGACAATTTGGAATGACGGTTCCAGTCGACAGCGTCGAAACGATCGAAGTGTTCAAGACTCCCTATCTCGCGCAGTTCGGGCGGTTTACTGCCGGGGTAGTCGCTGTAGAAACCCGCCGGGGCGGCGACAAATGGAACGTCGAATTAAATGATCCTCTGCCCGAATTCCGCATTCGCAGCGGTCACCTGCGCGGCCTGCGCGAAGCGTCGCCGCGTCTGACGTTCAACGGCCCTCTGATCCCCAACAAGTTTTATTTCTCGGAAGGTTTCGAGTACGACCTTCAAAAGCAGCCCGACCGCACGCTGCCTTTTGGTCACAACGAGAGCAAACAAGAATCGACGAACTCATTCACACAGCTTGACTACATCATATCGCCCGCCAATGCGATGAGCGGCACATTTCACGCTGCGCCCAGGCGTCTGAGCTTTGTCGGGCTTGACTTCTTCAACCCCCAGCCGGTCACGCCCACGTTCAATGCGCGCGATTACACCGGCACAGTGATCGATCGTTGGACGCTGGGGAGGAATTTGCTGGAAAGCACGCTCGCAGTAAAACTCTTCTCAGGCAACGTGTGGGGGCAAGGCGCCGAGCCGATGATCCTAACTCCGACCGGCAATCGAGGAAACTACTTCAGCGAACAATATCGACGCGCCTCACGCACGGAATGGATTGAAATTTATTCCCTCGCTCCGATAACGTTTCACGGAGCGCACAACCTGAAGTTAGGCACGACGGTTTCTGGAACTCGCAACCGCGGCGCCTTCACCGCGCGACCGGTGCTGATCGAAGATGCAGAGAGCCGGCTGATCAGACGCATCGACTGGATCGCGGGCCGCGCATTCCGTCGCAGGGACCTCGAGACTGCTTTCTTCTTGCAGGACCACTGGGTAGTAAGTCCCAAGTTTGCCGTGGACGTCGGCACTCGATTCGAGCGGCAGAGCATAACTCAGACGACTCGAGTGGCGCCGCGCGTCGGTATGAGCTGGATGCCCTTTGGCAATCAGCGCATGATTATTCGCGGCGGTTTCGGATTGTTCTACGATCGAGTGCCGCTGAGCGTGTATGCGTTCTACAATTACCCCGAGCAAGTCATCACCACCTTCGGCCCACACGGCCAGATCATCGATGGTCCAAACCGCTTCTTCAACGACACCGACCGCGCTCAGTCAAGGAGGCTCCCGTTTATTTACAGCAGGAACCACACCGGCAACTTCGCGCCATACAGCGAAACGTGGAACATCGAGATCGAACATCCGTTCTCGAAGTTGCTGCGAATCAGGGCGGGTTACCTTCAAAGCAACTTTCGCGGCGGAGTTATCTTCACGCCCAGAACCGTTGAAGAACGGCGCTCGGTGGCGCTACTTGGCGACGGGCAGTCTACATATCGTCAACTCGAGCTGACTGCGCGACTCTCGCTCAAGAATGAACAGCAAATGTTTTTCTCCTACGTTCACGGGCGGTCGCGCGGGGACCTGAACGAGTTCAATAACTATCTCGGCAATTTCCCTTTTCCGGTGGTAAGGGCCAACCTATTCTCGCATCTGTCAGGCGATTTGCCGAATCGGTTCTTGGCTTGGGGTCTGGTGAAGCTTCCGCTGAAAACGCAGTTCGCGCCGATGATCGAGTGGCGCAACGGGTTTCCTTATGCGCCGACTGACGTGATGCAACACTACGTGGGCGTGCCAAACCAGAAACGGTTCCCGAATTTCTACTCGTTGGATTCGCGCGTTTCGAAGGATGTCAGGGTTAGCGATAAGTACTCACTTCGGTTTTCAGTGAGTGGGTTTAATGTTACCAACCACTTCAACCCGCTTCGGGTGCATTCAAACATAGCCGACCGCGCGCACGGCGTGTTCTTCGGGAATCACAGGCGGCGATTCAGGCTGGATTTCGACGTGATCTTCTGAGGATTGTCTCTTCCGGTTAGCACCTTGATACTGGACCGTCGGTTGCAGCCTGATTCAGGTTCCCATTAACAATTCATTTCAATGAGGTGGGGGGCGCCGGTGTTTGAGATTCTACGACCTGGCGAGTTAAGGCGAGGTCCTCTCTGTCCGCCAGCACGAGCAGTCGGTCGCGCGACTCGATCGCTGTTGCGCCTTCGTCACGATAAACGTGGCATTTCTTGGCGGTGCGTCCAACTGTATCGACGATTACCTTTGCCCAGATCGGATTCACCCTTGTCTCCTTTTCAGCCAGGGTCCCAGTTGGGACCCTGGCTGGCCGTGCTTCTTACTTAGTGTCGCG
>DASXSR010000092.1:0-3435 GCA_036505875.1 Blastocatellia bacterium
AGCCCGCGCGTCAATCTCGCTTACTCGTTGCAAGGCGGGCACACGGTTTTGCATTTTGCCTACAATCGCTTCTTCTCTCCGCCGCCTATTGAAAACATTCTGCTTTCGGCGGCACTCGGCTTCAAAGCTCAACCGCCGCGAGTCTCGCGAAGCAATCACTTCGAAGCAGGTGTCAGTCGCTCATTTCTCGATCTGTTAGTCGTGAGACTGACTGGCTACTGGCGCTCCGACAAGAATTCGTTCGAGACTACCGAGCTTGCAAACGTGCGTATTTTCGCTCCCACGTCTTTCGCTCGCGGCAAGGCTTACGGCCTCGAGTTCTCGACTGAGATGAGCGAGATCAAACAGCTCGGTTTATCGGGTTACTTGAGGTACACCGCGCAGCGAGCGTTTCAAACCGGGCCCGTAGTAGGCGGATTCACCGTCGAAACGGTCGAGCCCGGCGAGCGCAATCCCGCAGCCTTCGATCAAGTTCACACTGGCGTTGCCGGCCTGACCTGGCGCGAGCACAGAAGCGGCTTGTGGGCGAGCGCGGCAATGGAATATGGCAGTGGCACTCCCGCTTCGCTGCGAAATGAGGCTGGCGAAACGGCTCAGGTACGGTTGCCCGAGCACCTGGTTGGGAACTTCTACGTTGGTGTTGATCTGTTCCGCAAGGATCGCTTCGGTTTGGGTCTTCAGGCAAGCGTTGAAAACGCTACTGACCGAGTCTTTCAGATAGCAAAGGAAAGCGAATTCACCCCGATCCAATTTTCGTCGCCACGCTTTCTATCGGGGTCGGTGAGGTTCCGCTTTTGAGCGCGTGGCTCGCTCACCGCGCGAAGCTAATCAGCGTCAAGCTCACTCCATCCGTGTTGCGTAAACTACGGTGCGGATGGGAAACACTATTCCGATTTCTTAGCCCTCGTAGGCGAGCCGATAATGCGCCGATTCGGAAGAACCGACGATCAGACACAGAAGTCTTCCTGACGCAAGGTCGCATTAATTCTGGTCTCCGGGTCGTTGCATCCGTGGTGACTGGCGGTGTTGCCTGTTTTGTCCGTCTTTCGACAGATACCACCGTGCCAGAGTCTCAGGGCTGACACCCACGCTGTACAACGCTACGAGAACGCAGTTAAGCAGTTGCTGGCGAATAGGCCCTCGCTCGATGAATCGCCGTGCCGAGGTGATTACCGGCAGCTTCACGAGTGCTACGCGCCCAAGGCGTCTCAGCCGCCGCAGAAAATCGAGATCCTCCATTAGCGCAACCTCCTTGAATCCGACGAGCTTCTCGAACGCGGCGCGCCTGACGAAGATGCCTTGATCGCCGTAATGGAAGTAACTGAGCTTGAATCTGGTGAAGAACGCGTAGAACCGCAAGATAGGATGGTCGACGTCGAACCTGAGCATGAAAGTGCCGCCAACGACTGCGGCGTCCTTCAGAGAGTCGCGCACATGAATTAGAGCGGAAGGATGCAAGATCGAGTCAGCGTGCAAGAAGAGCAGCACTTCCCCGCTCGCCCTGCGCGCCCCGGCATTCATCTGGACAGCGCGGCCCCGCTCACTGCGGATGACAAGTGCAAGCCTTTGAGCCTTCTCAACCGTTGCGTCAGAGCTGTCCCCATCGACTACGATTACCTCGATCTCGCCCGGCTGATTGCAGACGCTGATCAAACAGGACAAAATGTTCTCGGCTTCGTTGACAGTTGGTATGATGACGGAGATTCTCATTCGATGGTCCACACGATAGCATGCCGTCAATACATTCTAAGCGGCTCATCGAGCACAGTCTATCGATGACGGAATAGTTGCCGAGCTGAACTGATATTGAAATAAGGGAGAAAAGTATGAGCGAACTCCGCGTCTTGGCTCACGAACCAGCGAACGATTTTGACCGATATGTTACAGCTTCAACGGGATATGCCCTCGACGCTATCGCAATGGAAACGATTCAGGTCAACGTCGGTCTGAAATGCAACATGGCATGCGTTCACTGCCACGTAAGCTCCTCGCCGCTCCGAACCGAGATGATGGACTGGCAGGTGATGGAAATGATCCTCAAAGCCGCCCGCGCTATGAAGTGTAATCTCATCGACATTACTGGCGGCGCGCCCGAGCTGAATCCACATCTTTGCCGCTTCATCGAGGCTGCACGCGATCACGGCCATAGCGTGCAAGTGCGAACGAACCTGACTGTGCTGCTCGAACCAGGCTTCGAGACGATGCCTGAATTCTTTCGCGAACACCAGGTCGGACTCGTCGCTTCTTTGCCTTGCTACCTCGAAGAAAACGTCCGCGCTCAGCGCGGCGCCGGCGCGTACGAGAGGAGCATCGAAGCGTTGCGAGCGCTTAATGCCATCGGCTACGGCATTGATCCCGGTCTGACTCTCGATCTCGTCTACAATCCGGTCGGTCCCTTCCTTCCTCCGGATCAGGCGAGCCTTGAAGCCGACTATCGACGCGAGCTGGGCGAGAGGTTTGGAATAAAGTTCAATCGCCTTTTGACCATCGCCAACATGCCGATCGGTCGTTTCTTTGACGACCTCGAACGCGGCAATAGTCATATCAAGTACATGCAACTGCTCAAAGACTCATTCAATCCGCAGACGCTCGAAAGGCTAATGTGTCGTCATCAGATCGACGTGGACTGGGATGGAACGGTCTATGACTGCGACTTCAATCTCGCACTGAACCTTCCAGTCGAAAATGGCGCTCCAGCCAACATCAAAGACTTCGATCCCGGGCGGCTGATCGGCCGGAGAATTGTTACCGGCGCTCATTGTTTTGGCTGCACCGCCGGGCGCGGTTCTTCATGTGGCGGCGCGCTGGTGTGAAACGTATCGTAGAGTGTCCAATCTGCGCGCACAGCCCCAAAGTAAAATGGCAAGCAGTGACACGAAGTCCAGCCTCATCGAAATCCCGCCAAACGACGAGAACAACATCGACCTTGTCAACAATGTACACCCGCCCGAATGGATCAATCCCGAGCCGGCGTCTCGGTATAACCTCGTTGTCATTGGCGCGGGGACTGCCGGGCTGGTTGCCGCTGCTGGGACCGCGATTCTTGGCGGGAAGGTCGCGCTGATAGAAAGACACTTGATGGGCGGCGATTGTCTGGTTACCGGCTGCGTGCCTTCGAAGGCGGTGATTCGGTCGTCTCGCATATACGCCGCCATTCGCGACGCTGACAAGTTTGGCGCTCTCGTTCCGTCGGGCACTGAGATGGATTTTCCAGCAGTGATGGAGCGCATGCGTAGCATCAGGGCGCAAATCAGCCATCACGACTCGGCAGCACAGTTTCGCAAGCTGGGCGCGGATGTCTTTCTCGGCGACGCGTGCTTTTCGGGACCCGACACGGTGGAGGTCGCAGGCCGTTCGCTTCGATTCAACAAGGCGGTAATAGCAACCGGCGCAAGACCGACTGCCCCGGCGATCGAAGGTTTGCGCGAAGCCAGC
>DASXSR010000093.1:0-7548 GCA_036505875.1 Blastocatellia bacterium
GGTAGAACCTAAGCTATCAGCGAAGATGTCTCGCATTGCCAGGAAGCGTGGCGTGAGTCCAGGCACCTTGTTAAATCTGTGGTTGAAAGAAAAGTTGCGCGAAGAAGTTGCCGCAAAATGATGCTGTGGGGTTTCTCCGCGGTCGGCGTCACTGGACATTCAATAATCCTGATCGAATGACAGATAACTCCACTCAGTCTGAAACGATCGAGACCAAAACCGTCCTGAAAGCAATTGTTAACATTCCCGGTTTGTTGTGGCTCGATCTCGACGACCCGATGAGCCACGAACTGGATGATCTCGCCGCTCGTCACGGATTTCACGAACTGGCCGTCGAAGATTGCCGGCATCACCTTCAACTCGCTAAGATCGACTACTACGACGGCTACACCTTCATCATCATCAACTCCACCCACTATACCGACAAGCCCTGCGAGGTGAAGGTTCGAGAGATCGACGCTTTCCTGGGACCTGACTACATCGTAACTGTTCACGAAGGGCCAAGCCAGGCTGTGGAGGAGATTCAAAAGCGTATTGCCTCAAGCGCTAAGCACATCACGCGTCCCGACCAGGTGCTGCACGCTCTGATCGACATCGTAGTTGACCGATACCTGCCGACGCTCGACCAGATAGGCGATACGATCGATGAAGTTGAAGACGAGTTGCTGATAAACCCAACAGCAACGTTGCTGCAAAAGATCTTCGAGTTGAAGCGCGGGCTGCTCGGATTTCGCCGGGCAGTATCGTCACAACGCGAATTGCTGAACATGCTGATCCGCGACGACTCGCCTCTGGTACAAGAGGACTTGCGAATCTACTTTCGAGACGTTTACGACCATGCCGTTCGCGCGATGGACCTGGTTGAGACCTATCGTGATCTGTTGACGGGCGGGCTTGATATTTATCTCACGCAGATGGCGAACCGGACGAACGACATCGTGAAGGCGCTGACCATATTGGCGACGATCATGTTGCCGCTGACGTTAGTTACGGGTTACTTCGGGATGAACTTCGAGTGGATGCCGTTGTTGAAAGACCCACGAGGTGTGTGGTTGACGACCGCGGTGATGCTGATCATCGTGGCTACGATGCTCGGGTTCTTTAAGCGCAAGAAGTGGCTTTAACAAGCCGCAGTGGGTTTACTGGCCAGCGAAAGTTGGGCTAGCTTACGCGGCTATCCTCTTACGTGATCTATCATTTCATATCGGCTGCGGGTTTCCTGACGTTCGCGGGCATCGCCTGGCTGTTTTCAAGCGACCGTCGAAAGATCGCGTGGAAAACGTTTGTTTGGGGGATGTCTCTGCAACTCATTATCGGGCTGGTGATCTTTCGATTTCCGCTGCTTCATCGCGCATTCCTCTGGTTGAACGACGGCGTGCTTGCTCTGCTCAACGCCTCCAAAAGCGGAATCGCGTTCTTATTCGGTCCGCTCGCCGCGAGTCCCGGCGAGCCGGGATCGATCGGGTTCATTCTTCTGTTTCAGGTTCTGCCGGTGGCAATTTTCTTTGCCGCTTTCACGTCGGTGCTCTATTACTTTCGAGTTCTCCAGTTGTTTGTGAAGCTCTTCGCCAAGCTCTTTCACCGAACGATGGCCATCAGCGGAGCCGAATCTTTGTGCGGCGCCGCTAATATTTTCGTCGGGGTTGAATCGGCTCTAGTAATCCGGCCTTACCTCGACAAGATGACTCGGTCTGAGTTGTTGGTAGTCTTGGTGACGGGAATGGCGACCGTCGCGTCAAGCACCTTGGGAGTATACGTCGCGTTTATGACAGGCGTGTTTCCGCAAATCGCCGGGCATCTTTTGGCGGCTTCGGTCGTCGCTATTCCCGCCTCGATTGTCGTCTCGAAGCTGATCGTTCCAGAGACGCGAACGCCGGAAACCCTGGCGGGTGTTCCTCCCGAGGATGAATCGGCGCGGCCGCGTAATTTGATGAGCGCAGTGATCGAAGGCTCAATGGATGGGCTGAAACTCGCAGCAGGAATCTCAGCGCTATTGATCGCGATACTCGGGTTGGTCGCGCTGGTAGACAAGTTACTCGGTTTGGGCAGCTCGTTGGTTGGGATCGCTGAGCCGCTGACGCTGGTGAGGATTCTGAGCTGGATTTTTTATCCGTTTGCGTTTCTGCTGGGGATTCGACCGGAAGACATTCCGGTTGCTGCTCGGCTGCTCGGCGAGCGAACGATATTGACGGAGGTTGTCTCTTACGGCGATCTCGCGAATCTGGTGTCGAGCGGGCAAGTCACGGACCCGAGAACGGTCGTCGTCTTGAGCTACGCGCTGTGCGGATTTGCCCACGTCGCATCGGTGGCGATTTTCGTTGGCGGGACTGCAGCGTTGGTCCCGTCGCGCCGAGACGATCTCGCGAGTCTCGGTTGGCGAGCGTTGTTGGCAGCGACTTTGGCGACGCTGATGACTGGATGCGTGGCAGGGATCTTCAGCACCGGCGAAGGCGTCTTCCTGGCGAGATGAATTCTCAGGAGCAAGGCTCGTGCTTCAATTCCGGCTACCGTGCGCTTCACCGCCCAGGCTCCGTTCACTTATACTGAATGTCAATGCGGCTACTTGTCATAGAAGACGAGGCCAAGATGGCCGGCTTCATCAAGCGGGGACTCGAGGAAGAGGGCGCGGCGGTCGACATTTCTCCTGACGGGCAGGATGGTTTCTATCGGGCCTCGACCGGCAATTACGACCTGATCATTCTGGATATAACGTTGCCCTTGATGGATGGTCTCGACGTTTGCCGAAAGCTCCGAGAGAGTCGCGTGTCGACGCCGATACTCCTGCTGACTGCGCGCGACTCGGTTGACATGAAGGTTCGGGGGTTGGACAGCGGCGCCGACGACTACCTGACTAAGCCTTTTGCCTTCGCCGAGCTGCTCGCGCGCATTCGAGCGCTGCGCAGGCGCGACCGAACCGAAGTGAATCTCCGATTGCAAATCGCGGATCTGGTGCTTGACCCGTTGACCCGACGTGTCACCCGAGCGAACCAGGCGATCACGCTCACTTCCAAGGAGTTTGCGTTGCTGGAATGCTTTATGCGGCATCCCGATCAAGTGCTTTCACGAACCGTGCTTTCAGAAAAGGTTTGGGACGAAACGTTCGATTCGTTCACGAACGTCATCGATGTTTACGTAAATTATCTACGCAACAAAATCGACCGGAACTTTTCCCCTAAACTAATATACACTGTGAGAGGCGCGGGCTACGTGCTCAGGCGGCCAGAGACGGCCAGTCAGTTTGCCGGAGAATAGTCGCGTGGCGAGATCTACTGATTGTTGCCCGCAACTTCAATTTGCCGCGGGCGGAACAGATTTGATGGCACAGGCGATGTTCCGGGATTGACCACTCGCACTTGAAAGCTTCCCATCCCTTCGAGCTTCCTTGCTGACGCCAGGACCTTCAAGCGATTTTTTGTAATCGTCGCCGGGCTCTCTTTACCAACCGGCGCGTTTTCCATGCCGAACTTGAAGAACTCGACTGTCGCGCCTCGGTGGAAGTTCGCGCCGTCGATCACAACGTACACGCGAGAGGAGTCGTCCTTGCAAGGCTGAACCGAAGCGTTTGTGATCTCCGGCCCTACCACACTCAATCCCTTATTCGAAGAGGCAACGCCGTCACCTGCGTTCGGATTGACCACTTCAAACCGCAACTCGTCAGGCTTCTCAAGCAGTCGGTTCATCTCGCCGGTAAACGTCACCACCAGGTGCCTGGTGTTGACGAAGCGAACTCGCTTTTGCTCTATGCGAGCGTTGCCAGCGTACACTCGAGAGCGCCGGCGAAAACTCCGGCCGACGATGTCAATCGCGACGTCGGACGAGCCGGCAAGGATTTCGCCCGGCGTGAAGCCTGTAATCTCGGGCCCGTGAATCTCAAGCTCGCGAGGTTCAGACTGGGCGCCGCCGGGGTTGCGCACGACGACCGCCAGTTGACCTGACTCCTGAATTGCATTCGAGGGAACGCGAAGAGTGATGATCTTGCTGCCGGTGCGTTGAACGTGGACTGCCGTAAACACATCACCGTTCAACTTCAGATCGACTGCTGCGCCATGTCGGAAGTTGTCTCCGATTATTGTAAGGCTGAAATCACGGCTGCCGGCGATCACGTTTGAGCGTGTGGTTCTCAACTCGGTCACCCGCGGGCCAGATACTCGCAGCTCTTTTTCGTTTGACGAAACCAGGTCTGGCACCGAGAGGTCTTTTATCTGTACTTTGAGACCGTCAGTCACCGCGCCGGCGATGTCGGCAGGCACGGTTACTTGCAATGAGGTTGATCCGATGTGCTGAGTGTTAAGCGGTTGGTCGGCGATTACCACGGTCGAGCTGGCGCGGAAATTCTTGCCGATCACCTTTAGAGTAAACGGTCCACTCGGCCCTGGAACTTCGGCCGGGCTTATGCGCTCGATGACCGGCGCGTCAGGCCTGACTACTCTCAGCTCTTTGGCCACAGACAGCGTGCCGTCAGCGCCCTTCACTTGCAAGCTGAGCGAACCCACTTCATTGAACAACGCTTTCGGAAGGTTTATTTCGAGCGCTCCGGTGCGCGGGGAAAGCTCAGCCGCCGTCTCGATGCCATTCACCAAAACAGACGTGGCATCTGTAAAATTCTTCCCGGAGACCTGCAGCCTTAGATTTTTCAATCGTCCCTGTTCGACTACTTCATGTGATAGCGATTCGATCGACGGCGCCGAGGGATTTGTTTCTGCAGAATCGACCAGATCGAAATTAATGATCGTGACCTCGTCGCCGCTAGTGGCAGCTCGCACGGCGGCAACTGAGCGCGATTTCACGCTGAGCGCAATTCGTCGCAGTTCGCTTCCAACGTCTTGAAATGATTCCAGCTCGCCGGTCGCCGTATTAAAAGCAAAGAGCATCCCGGTGGTCGATCCTACAAACCCGGTTGTACCGTCTGCGGTGAACGCGACGTTGTTAGCGCGCGAGAAGTCGATTCCTTCGGGCGGGGTGAACTCCGATCTGGTTCTCAGGCGGCCTTCTTGATACGCGAGGATGCTCACGCCCCCGCGCTCGCCTGACGGCTTGCGCAGTCGAGTCGCGGCGATCAGATCAATACCGTCCGGTGCGTTCGCAACCGAAATGTGCTCAGGAGAACTAACCGCGATGCTGTCGATGATGATGCCGCTTCCCGAGTCCAGCGCAAATAAGCGGTCACCCTTAGAGGCTCCGATGTACACGATCCGGCCATCGACACTGAATGCCGGGTTGTTCGTTTCGTCAAACCGAGCGCTCGATGGACTGAAGCTCGTGACGGCGGCGAGCTCGCCCTGACCGTCCATGTTGACGACCGAAAGGATGTTCTTATCGGCGCTTGCGATCGCGACGAGAGTTCGCGCCTCATCGGAATAGAGCATCGCTTCGGACGGTCGCCCTTCCAACTTTAGCTGAGACGCTAACCTTCCCGTTTCGATCTCGAAGCAGTAAAGCGTCGGCGAGTCGAAGCTGGAGGCTATCAGACAGAAGCGTCCGTCTTGGGTTAGCATCGCGTCGGTGGCCGGCGTGATAAGAGCGTCGGGCGGAAGCACCAACAACGATTTCACCTCGAGCCTTTTCGCACTCGTTGCGTCGATGATGCTAACGGTTGCGGGATTGCCGTGTGTTGGATCGTTCCCAGCGGGCGCCGCGATGAGTCTGTGCCCTGAAACCTCCATCATCGAGGCGGAGCCCAGCGACTCACCCACAGAAACCGATGAAAGCACCTTACCCGATGTAAGGCTGAACGAGATGAGCGAACCGGTCACCGAGGTTACGAAACCAACCTTGCCGCTTGCGGCGATCAAAGGTTGCGCGCGTTCGTCGAGCACCGCCGAAGAAGGCAGCGAGACGCTGCGCGCTTTGGAAATCGTTGTCCGTCGGTCGCTGGCTTGCGCGGCCACCAAACTTAGCAGCAACAAGCAAGCTAGCAGCGACGTAGGTCTTCTGTCAGATTTCACGATCGGTCAATTCCTCTTCCAGGTCAACGCGTGGGGCAGTATTATGTTGCGAAGAAAATCTTATGACTTTCTTATGGCTAATAGCAAGCAAAAAAGATTGCATAATTATCTTTCGGGTGGACTTGAACTCTCCGGTGGACTTGAACTTCCTTTAGATCCTCCCGTTCCTTTGACATTTCCATCGCCTGCACCGGTACCGCCGGAATATTCGGTGAAAGCGTAGAGTGCTCTCACATATTGCACTTGAGCGTCTTCACGAAGTCGTTGAATCGTGAGAGCAAGGTTTGCGGCATTAATCTTACCAGCTTGTGCCAGTTGTCCCAGTTGCGATACTGGGGGCGAACCCAATGTCACGCCAATAGGATAGGAAGCGAGATCGATGGCGCCCCTGATACCCTGTTCCTCAAATGCTTCCCAACTCTTTGGGAGTGTCACGATCAATATCGCCTCGTCGATCCAGGAAAGGATCTGTCTAAGGTCAAAACTTGTGTTGCGGTAGAGGCGAACCGGCTCCGCTGCCGCGAGGGAATTAACATCAACGATGCCCTCCTCGGTCAATCGCTCTTCGATTTGAGGGCCAATGCCACGAACATTGTTGAGAGGTATTTGACGCGACTGCACGACTACAGCTTGTGAACCAATCTTTAACAGTTGTATGGCGGCCTGTTCGATCGCCGCAATCACTCGTCGAGGGGCAAATCCGGCGAAGAAAAGAACAATACCGGCTCCCCACCATTCAGCCTCGGTCGGTTCTTTCATTCGCCACAACACGGCAACGGTCGCTGCCAACACAGGTCCAAGCACAAGGGTGACCAGACACCACATGGCGCTTGCTCCGGTGACATCGTGGCGGAATGTTCGTCGTCCAAGTTCCAAGAGCACATACACATAGGCACCCCCCGCTCCCAATCGGACGCCGAGTAGTATCTTCGCGATATTCGGGTGATCGAGGGAATCGATACAAGCTACAAGAGAGAAGAATCTCTCTGGATTAACCAGAATATCCGTTAAGACGATTCCCGCGATCCCTAATAACACTGCGGGAAGGCCATATCTTACGAACAGAGTCCGCAAGCCGAAGTTTCCAACTATGGCTTTCCTTGCACTTTGAAGATAGTGTTCGTGCACAGGCATAGAATGGTCCTCTCCGGGTAAGACGCTCTGTACGGGCTGGGAAAGCCATAAATAGAAAGCTTGGTACCCAACCAGAAGCGTTGGCAATAAGCCGACAATCCATTGCCAACGATGAGCGAAATCCACTACGACCACCATCAGGAGCAATGCTGAAATAACGATTCCCAACACCAGGTTGGCGCGTTGGTTTTTCAGGGCTTGCCAGCTCCAAAAAAAACTGGTCAACAGAGAGGCAAGCAGGACCAAAATAGTCGCCACAAACACTGCGGCCCAAAGTTCATAAGCCGGATTTGGGAAGAATTTTTCAAAAAGCGTCTTGACCCACATTCATTTCATCTCCCGGTCTGTTTTTCCGATATGCGTCAAATGCCCTCAAATATTATGTCCACTTCTCTATCCACATCAGCACAAAACTTATCACCAGCAAGATAACCAGGATGCTTATGATCAACAACAGCAATCCCGCCCA
>DASXSR010000094.1:0-9931 GCA_036505875.1 Blastocatellia bacterium
GCCGGAGCCGTCAGCGTCAAACCGGCGATGGCTATCAGCTCGCCCCCGATCGTTCGGTCCTCGCGGCGGACCGACTGTCGCGCATTGACCACCAGGAGTATCAACGTCACAGCACCGAAGGCGGCAAGCCAATACAATCGATAGACGAACAACACCGGAGCGCCAAACAATGCTCCGAGCGCCAGGTAAGAGACCATCAATCGTCGGGCGGCCCGATCTTCGTGCCCGCGACTACGCGCGCGCCACCACACCAGCAGCGACTCGCGCGCTATGAACACCAGCGTCACTGACAGAGCGAGAAACAGAAGTCGTAGCGACACGCTGCCTGCAACCAGCACGCCAACAGCGAAAGGCATGTACAGCATCGCCCACGCGCCGTGCTCTTTCGGTAACCTCAGCTTTGTTCGTGCGTTCATTTAGGCTCTACCTGTATGGTAGCAACCTTCTAAGAATTCTCTGATCAGGTGGGGCAGTTCCCGCCGCCGACATCCTTGGTCAAGAACTATGTCGGTGATGACTGACGTGATCAGCCGTCTAGCGCTATTCCTTAGGTCTATAAAAAACAGTGCTCGTGCGCCGGTTTTAAGTTCTCTTGAATCGAAGTTGGTATTGTCTCCAGACATAGTTCCGCTCAAATAGGCGTTGAATATCTCATGTCCCAGCACTCCGCCAGTCAGCGTTCCCATTCGCCTGGAAGGATCTAAGACTGAGAATTGGTACTTGCTTTCTTTGGTCTGAACCGAAAGGGTGTCGGCCTCGTGCAGCTCATCCAGTGCTATCATTTTGGTTGCCGTATTATCGCTGTGAGAAACACTCTCCGCATTTTCCATGATCGTCCTCACGGAACCGAGCATAAACGCCATCGATTGCCCAAGGCTATGACTCCCGTCACTGCGTGCTGTGACTGGCGTCACATGCCATTCTCTGCGCCCGCTCCTCAGAGCGTCCTTGAGAATAGTCGCCTTGCACACGCCTCTGGCCTGTTGACGTATTCGTCAAATACCATCGCAATATTCCGCATAAAAATTCGGCCAAGCGGGGCTACTTCGATGCGTCCATCATTTAGCCGAACCAATCCCTCGCACTCAAGTTCGGCCAAGCGTTCAAGCTCAGTCGCGAAGTGCTCGTCAAAGTTAATCCCAAAATCGCGTTCGACCTCCGACTTCACCAAAACCGTATGACAAAGAATGCGATTGATCACCGAGCGGCGCAGCTTGTCTTCTTCGGTGACGCGTATTCCTCGCATCGTCGGCCAGCGACGGGCTGCGATGGCTTGGTAGTAGCGAGGCAAGTCACGCCAGTTCTGAGCGTAAACGTCTTCGAGCCCGCTGATCGAGCTGACGCCCATCGCGTACAGATCGCAGCCTGCCTTGGTCGTGTAGCCTTGAAAGTTGCGATGAAGCGTCCGCTCATCTTGTGCTTTACAGATTTCATCTTCGGGCCGCGCGAAGTGATCGAGTCCGATGTAGCGATAACCTGCGGCGGTCAGCATCTGAATGGCCCGGCTGAAGATGCGAAACTTCTCGAAGCCTCCAGGTAATAACCGCGCGAAGCTGCCTTGCTGCTTTTTCATCCACGGAACGTGCGCGTAGCTGAACACCGCTATACGATCTGGATTCATCGCGATTATCTTGTCGACCGTGTCGCTGAAGCTCTCCGCCGTCTGATGCGGTAAGCCGTAGATCAAATCGATATTGATGCTTTCGAATCCGATTTCGCGGCAATAATCGAACAACCGCTTCGTCTCTTCATAAGGCTGCACACGATGCACGGTCTTCTGCACCAACGGGTCGAAATCCTGAATTCCCATGCTGATTCGATTAAAGCCGACTCGCTTGAGCGCGCGGCAGTGGTCTTCGGTGGTCACACGCGGATCGACTTCGATGCTGATCTCTGCAGTTGGCGAGAAGGAAAAACTTTCTGCGATGTAAGAGCAAAGATCTTCGATCTGATCAGGTGACAGATAAGTGGGGGTGCCACCGCCCCAGTGCAACTGCTCGACCATGCGAGTACGATCGACCTCGGCGCTGATCCAGTCGATCTCGAGCTTGAGATTAGCGAGATAGGGAAGAGCAACTTCGTGGCGTTTGTTGATGAGCACGTTGCATCCGCAATACAGGCACAACGACTCGCAAAACGGGATGTGAAAATAGAGCGACAGGGGCGCCGAACTGCGCTTTGCGTTGGCCTCGCGAAAAGCCTCGCGAAGTTCTGCTTCCCCGAAGTTGTCATCCCATTCGGGCGCGGTCGGGTAGCTGGTATAACGTGGGCCGGGCTGGTTGTACTTGTCCAGCAGTGCGGGTGAGACCTTCACCGGCTCGCCGGCAAGAACTATCTCGAAAGGTCGGCTCGCGCTCATCATTTCAGACTGTTTAGATAGGCAACAAGCGCCTTCATTTCTTGATCGCTGATTTCAACCGCCGTCATGCCACCAGCGGTCATCTTGTCCGTAGGTTGCTTTAACAGCCCAGTCAGCTTATCGGCAGGGAACTTGGCCCCGATGCCTGTGAGCTTCGCTCCTGCCGCCGTGCCGGCGCCGCCATCACCATGACAGGCATTACACGACTGAGCCTCAAAAATAGCCTTGCCCTGCGCGGCAAGCGGATCGGCAAGCGCGACATTGGCTGCCGCGAGCGAGGCTTCAGATGGCTCCGGCTCGAATGAAGCACGCATGAACTGTTCTGTGTCCTCGTGCTGTTTGGCCAACTGCGCGGCGATGCCTGGATCGCGATGGTCATCACGGTAGCTGAGCGCTCCCAAGCCCACGAGTGAGAAAAAGACGATGGCGAACGTAGCGACGGCAACTGGGCGCTTCCAAGGACGGCGTTCCAATCGCCGATCAACGAAAGGCAGACCTACAAACATCGCGATAACGATCAAAGGGATCACGATGATTCCGATGACCGCGCGCGAGCCTTGCCAATACTTGAGCCACTGGAAGACGGGAAGGTAATACCATTCCGGGCGCGGCAGGTATTGAGTATCGGCCGGATCAGCCTTTGGGCCGAGCTCGACCGGCGCCAGGTAGGATAGCAGTCCAAGCGCAGCGATGAGCGCCAAGCCGAAACCCAAGTCCATTAATAGCTGTCGTGGATAGAACTTCTCCGTCTTTTGCTTCGGGTCGATCGGGTGCTCGCTGATCGGCCCGGCTGCGCCTGCTTTGCGGAACAGATAAACATGCATTGCCACGAGACCAAATATCGCAGCCGGAATCAAGAACACGTGGGCCACGAAGAAGCGCGAAAGCGTAAGCGAGCCCATATCGTTGCCTCCTCGCATCAGCCTCTTGATCGATTCTCCGACTAGAGGCATCTCGCCGGCGATGTTGGTGCCGACCGTTGTTGCGAAGTAAGCCTTCATATCCCACGGCAGCAAATAACCGGTGAACGCCATTGCGATCACAAGCGCGAACAGCACGCATCCCGACACCCACAACAGCTCGCGCCGTCCCTTGTATGAACCGTACAGAAAGGTCTGCATCAAGTGGAGAATCAGCACGACGACCATGGCGCTCGACCCATACGAATGCAGGCTTCGCAGAAACGATCCGGCCATCACCTCTTTCGTGATATAAGCGATGGTAGTGTGCGCATGGTCGGCGGAGGGCACGTAATAGAGTGCGAGAAAAACGCCAGTGATGATCTGTGACAGAAACAGAAAGAGCAGCCCCGATCCGAAAACGTAAGCGAGTCGCGCGCCGCCTGGAATCGGTTCGTCGAACGCCTCGTGAAGCAACGAGTCAATTCCAGCCCGCCGGTCGAACCAGTTGAACACTCGCCCTCGTCGTCGTGCGTTAATAGCCGCGTTGTTCGGTATGATCGTAGTAGCCATCAGCCTATCACTTCCTTCGTGGGCACGAGCTGGCGGAAATATTGATAACGTACCTTGAATCTCCCGTCCTCAACCGCGGTTTCGAACTCATCCATCGCGCGCGGCGGAGGCCCAGAGATGAGCGCGCCATCGGCGGCAAACGCGCCCACGTGACATGGGCATACGAACTGTCCCTTCTTTTCGTCCCAGGGGATCGAACATCCGAGATGGGGGCAGACCGATGAAAGCGCGCGCAACTGTCCGTCTGCGCCTCTGGTGACGTAAACCGACTTTTTCGAGATCGTCTTGCGCCAGCCGTCGCGTTGCTCGATGGTAATGACACGTTTGACCGGAGATGTGATTGACGAGAGCTCAGCAATCGCTCCAAGGTCTGACCAAGCGGTTTCAGTTGTCCTGGCTAAAACTGGATGAAGCGCGAATCGCACGAGCGGCACCGATAGCAGTGCACCTACGCTGACCGCGCCGACCCCTAGCAGCATGCCTAGAAATGACCGCCTTCCGGGAAATTCGGGCCCCGAAGGATCTACTTCACGGTCGCTTTCATTTACGAGTTCGTGGTTCATCTTTCTCGCCTTCCATCCATCGTTTGATCCAACCTTACTTGCGCAATGTTCGCAGGAAGCCGACAAGCTCTCTGCATTTGTCCGCGCCCAGCGTCTTCTCGAACGCGGGCATCTTGCCTTTGCCATTCGCGATGATGTTATAGAGTTGAGCATCAGATTGCCCTTGCACGTCGGCGGAGCGCAGATCGCGCACCTTGAGGCCCTTACCGGCAGGCGTATTCCCGCTGCCGTCCGCAGCGTGACAGCCAACGCATTTGGCCTTAAAGAGAGCCGCGCCATCTCCCGCTCCAACGCCGGCCGCTTCCGTTCCGCTCCACAACACGATCACAACGGCCAGAACCGGAATCGCCGTCGCTACAACTACCAGCTTTTTTAATCTGTCCATAGAGAGTTTCACGTTTGCATCCACCTTTCCCAAATTATTCAAACGGCGACAGCCTGCCCTGCCTTGCACTACTCGCGCTTTCCGAAATAGATCTTCAGCGACGTGTACGGCAAGTGCGCGTGATAGAACTGTCGATTGACAAACTGCTCGTTGTAGTCGAAGTACTGATAGCCCGCAATCCAGTCAACGTTCCTGTGGAGGCTGACGACCAGCTTCGCCTCGGGTGATTGGAATTCGTAAGGAAATGACCCGATCAACAACGTGGAGGTCGAAAGTCGATCACCCTGACCCAGGTCTTTATGAAAACGATATCCGGCGAACAGTCTTGCGCGGGGATGTAGCTGGACATAGCCGTTGACGAAAAAGAAATTGTCTCTCAAAAAGTACCGGCTCTGTCCAAAAGTCTGCGCATTGTTAGCAAGGAAGAAGATGATGTCGGCGTCGCTGGTCACGCCCGCGTAGGTGTAGCCGCCGCCAGCGAACCACTTCTCGTTCGGAGTCCAGTCCACGGAACCCGTGAAGGTGCGAGCCTTGGTGTTTACGCCAAAGGTCTTGTTGTCCTCGGTTAGCGACGGATTGGTGTTGTCCTTGGTTATGACCGAGGCATTGAACGACAACGTCTTGTTCGGGCGAAGAATGCTGCGCAAGCGAAGGTTCGTCACGTCGTAATTGGCGACACGCGTGAAAACGTTATCGCTCCCGCCTTTCTCGAGATCAAAATACAGCGACCAGAACTTCACCGGTTTCGCCTTGAAGCCGAAAATAAACGTGTTGGTTGTGTTGTCGAAGGTCTCCAACTCGGGGCTGGCAGCCGAGCCAACGGTGATATCGCTCGCGCCAAGCTCAATGTGCCGGTTCGTGTAGCGGTATCCGGCGTGTACCGACAACCATCGGCTTATCTCGTAATCCCCCTCGATCGTGTTCATGTAACGACGGTGGTTGATCGTTCGAAAATTCAGTTGATTGGTGAGAACTGGAGCAAGCGTTGTCTCACCCCCGGCGGTTACCTTGGATCGCAACAACGCCTCGGCCAGCAGGTCTCCGCCGTTGATTCGGAAGTTGTTCACCCGAAACGTCTCGGAGATCCTGAACCTGTCGGTCGCGAAGAACGTCGCAGCCAAATCACCCATCCCGTTCGGCCGCTTCGCGTTCCCAACCGTCGTGATCACGTCCGAGTTGACCTTGTTGCCGGACGAGTCGGTTCCAGTCCCGTTTTGGAAGAACGCGTACTCGCTGTGGCCGCCCGTGTAAATATACCGGCCGGTGAAGTCGAGCTTTTTGTGGATCAGCGTGTGAAGACTCAGTCGGGTAAACGGAGTTTCGCCGCGAGTTGGAGCATTGCGGAAGAAATTGTTGATCGTGGCTGCGTTGGTCGGATTGTTACCGGCGTTCGGCACATTGATCAAGTACTCGTTGTCTTCTTTGAACAAGCGCCACCCCTGCATGAATGACAGATCGAACACCGAGAGCTTCGCATCGGCGCCTACGCGGTACTCGTCGGCAGCCATTCGCACGGGAACGGCGGCGGGATACTCATCACCGTTGAAACGAATCGTAGAAACGGACGGACCGCTGTTTCGGTCCAGCGAGTAGCCAAGGTTGAACTTGATCCTCTCGTTCTGCGGGAGGATCGTCAGGTTGAAATCGCCCTGACGGTACTCGGTGTTCGAAGTGTGCTGACCCGGCAAATTTGGATTCAGTGGATTCGCGAAGTTCGTCAGTTGGTTGAAATAATCGAACCGGCGATAGTTCGCATCGAACCGATATGCCTTGGTCTTTTCCGCATTAACTCGCAAGTACCGATTAGGATCGGCGCCCCACCCAAACGAGCTGATCATAAGCGTATCGAGCACCGGGCCGTTGTTGTCCTTCGACTTCATCAGAAAACTGGAATCGAAGATGCGAAAGCCCGGAGTATAGTTCAAATCGCTTCGGTATTTATCCGCGTTACCCTCGATCAGAACGCCTCGCACGCCGAACTCTATGCTCGTGTTTATCGTGTACAGACCTTCGGCGCCTTTTTGTTCGTTGGCGGCGGTCGGCTGTGATTTGTCTTTAGCCGCGGGCTGTTGCGCTTTCGCGTCATTTCTCAACAGCACAAGACCCAGCACAAACCCGAGCAAAAACAGCAGCGTGAATCCAATCTTGCTTTTCATAGCCTTTCTCCTCGATCCTCGGACATACCGCCTACCGGAAGTAAAACGGATTAGCGTTAGAGCCGTGCATCTTCGCGTGACACGTGGTGCAGTTCTGGAAGCGCACAGTCGCCTGATTGTGGAAACTGGGCGTATTCGGGGCGACGGTGTCACCGACCTTCAGGGCAACATTGCTGTGGCATTCCAGACAGAGCTGATTCACGTTATTGCGCTTTAGCATCTTTGGATTGCTTGATCCATGCGGCGTGTGGCAGACCGCGCATCCCTCGACCTTTGCGGGCGCGTGCTCGAAGACGAAGGGCCCCTGCTTGTCGGCATGGCACTTCATGCAGGCGGCGTCGGCTCCAGTATTGAGCCTTGCCTGCTTCATCTCAAATCCTCCGTGGGGGTTGTGACAATCGCTGCACTTCATCGCGCCTTCGAGCACGCGGTGATGGAACGGCTGCGTGAACTGCGCCTTGGTCTCGTTGTGGCAAGTCATACAGAGCTGCGGTTCGTTCTTCACAAGCATCTTCGGAGGCGCAAGATCATTTGAATGCGCCGTGAAGGGACCCACCGGCATAAGCGAGGAAGGCGCGTCGGCCTTTCGTTGCGGCGTGCCGGCAAGTTTGGCGGCGAGCCTGGTCGAGAAATGCGGCGAGTGGCAATCGGTGCAGGCAACGTCATTGCGCCAGTGTTCGCCTCGCTTGTAATTGTTGTGCTCTTCCTTACCCGCGTGGCACTGCAGACAGCCTTCGGAGATTTGCTTGGGCGATTCGTTTTCGAAAGTCCGAATCTTTGTCTTGTCTCCGCCGCCTTCAACGTGAGCCTTGCCCGGACCGTGGCAGGATTCGCAGCCTTGTCTCTCAGCTTTCCAGCCGGCCTTTGCAAGCTTCGCATGAGCAGTCTTCGAGAAGCTGCTGAACTGGTCTTCGTGACAGGTCTTGCAGGTCTCGCTGCCAACAAAGTCTTCAGGCGAGTACTTCGCCGACGCCGTCGGTTGGGCTTTTCTCTGATCGCTGGCATCGGTCGGTCTCGACAATGATGTCGAAGCCGTATACAACAACCCTAGCCCAGCGCAGCCCGCGACCAGGGCCATCTTGATTAGTTTGACGCGGCTCATTTCTGTGCCTCCTTGCTCCGAGAAGCCAATCTAACTTCTTTCGCCGTTCAAGAACTATGAGCGCTGTCACAACCTGCAGTGACGGTGGTCACGCGTTCACAGATCACATTCAAACTCGCATCAAGGCAACTGGTGTGCACGAGCGTGGAAGGTCTGGAAACGATTGTGGCGCCGAGATCCGGTCAGCAGCGATCTTGTTGGAAACAAATAGGTTATACGAACTCGTCGGACCGCCATGCCAAGCGGGAGCGATCTGGGTCCGAAGTGCGTTGCGAGTTTTTACTCAGAGCCGATGAGGGTATTTGCTCAACATCTAGCTAGGTCAGCTTTCAGACGAATCTAGCCTGGACACTGTGGAAGATGCTCAGAAACTAACGCTCGCCAAGGACTGCATCGAGAGCCTCAAGCAACTTTCCGGCAGTATACGGCTTTGAAAGAAATGTCTTCACCCCTGCGTTGCTTACTTCAATCGCTCTGGCGTTTTCGGTGAGCCCGCTACTGGCGATAATCTTCACTTGGGGATTCAGCTTTTGAAGAGCGCGGATCGTCGCGGGACCATCCATAAAAGGCATCATCATGTCGGTCAACACAACTTTGACCTCGTCCTTGTGCTGGGCGTACAGCGCAACCGCTTCAGTGCCGTCAGCCGCAGTCAGCGCGCGGTAGCCGTATGCCTCCAGCGTCCCCTTTGCGATTTCGCGAATCGCAAGTTCGTCATCCACGACCAGAATCAATTCCCCGCGACCCGCTAGCGGCGAGGCTGTCAAGTCCGCAACGGCTGTAAATCCGGACTCAGCGGCAGGTAGATGAATCTTGAATTGTGTACCTCGGCCGGGTTCGCTGTAGACATTGATGAACCCGCCGTGACTTCGGACAATCCCGAGGGCCGTTGAAAGGCCGAGCCCGGTTCCTTTGCCATGCTCTTTAGTAGTGAAAAAGGGCTCGAATATTCTGTGGATGATATTTGGCGGTATCCCGACGCCGGAGTCGGCGATGGTTATTTGAACGAACCGGCCCGCCCTTGCCTCAAGATTCATTCGCGCGTAGTTGTCGTCGATCTCCACATTGTCGACTTTGATCGTCAGCTTGCCGCCGCTTGGCATTGCATCGCGCGCGTTGACGCAGAAGTTCATCAGCACCTGATGAAGCTGTGTAGCGTCGCCGGCGACTACCGAGAGGTCTTTGCTTGCCTCGAAGTCAATTTCAATCGTCTTGGGCAACGTGTCTTTTAGTATTTTGACAATCTCCTTTATGAGATGTCGCGGCTGAAGCGTCATCCGTTGCCCTTCGACTCCCCTTGCGAATGAGAGCACCTGTTTGACAAGGCCTGCTCCACGCTCGGCGCTCGCTTCAAGCATCCCAAGCAGCCGCTGGGATTCTTCGTCCTGAATCCTGGCGCTCAATAACCGAATCGACATCATTATAGGCGACAGGAGATTGTTGAAGTCGTGAGCTATCCCGCTTGCGAGCGTGCCAATGCTCTCCATTCGCTGTGCCCTGAGGAACTGTGCCTCGATTTTTCTCTTCTCGGTGACGTCAGTGTTAATAACCAGCACGGATTTCGGCTCGCCTCGATCGTCACGTACCAAGGTCCATCGGCTTTCGACGATGATTTCCTTGCCGTCTCTAGTAAGCTGTCGAAGCTCGCCTTCCCATTTCCCAGAGCTGAGAACTGTACGCTTCGCGTCATCGAACTGCACGAGACTGTCACGATAGATGATGTCCTGCAGGTCCCTTCCAATTACTTCCTCTGCCGACCACCCGTATATTCGCTCCGCGCTCTTGTTCCAGAACAGGACCTTGTCTTTGAGGTCCCGGACAAGAATTGCGTCTTGCGCATTGTTCAGTAGCGTCGCCTGTTCGCGAAGCTGCTCTTCCGCCTGCTTGCGCTCTG
>DASXSR010000095.1:0-55772 GCA_036505875.1 Blastocatellia bacterium
CTAACACCAGAGCGCCGGTGAAGCACGTGCGATTCTCAAAACTGATCTGAACCGGGCCAACATACGGCACCACGTGACGACGTTCGTCCGCTGTTGTTACTTCGCGCTTGTCGATCTCCTGTAGCTGCAACTGGGTCGCGATGTGCTCCGGTATGCAGAGCGTCATAGCTCCAGTGTCTACCAGCGCCTTGACGGCCATAGATTTGAGTGAGCCATTCTTTGGATTGGCCAATTCTATGTTTGCATAGATCGAATCCATTTTGGTGTCTCTGCGATTCATGTCCCTGATCACTAACAGTCTTGAGCCTGTCGGCCAATTCTTAGCAATAACCAAGAAATTGACGATTGGTTAAATTGCCCTTACTGTTTCGCTTGTACTGACTCTGTTAATTTCTCACTCAGCCAAACATTGATGAGCGTTTCGGTAGACACACCTTGCCGACGAGCGCAGTCGGTAAGTTTCTTGGCCAGCCCAGGTTCCAATGCTGTAAGGAAAAGCCGTCGTTGTACGTCTACTTCAAAGTCTACTTCCCTGGTCAAGTCCCAATAATCTGCCAAGTCGTGGCTGTCCCAGAATTCGGCCGCTTCTTCGATGCTCTTAAAGTGTTCCGGGATGGGGTCGCGTTCTTTCTTACTTCTTGCCATATAATCTTCTTTCCTTTTTCGTCATATCTCTCGCGCTAGTTACCAAAGTGTCACCTGTAGCTCTATGCAGAAAGTAGACGGTCAAGTAACGGCCAGCTTCGGTCCGGCCCATAGCCGAGTACAGATCTTCTCCTTCGACATCACCTTCTTCGAGAAAACGGTAACGAGGCCGCCGACTAAAGACCTCTTCAACCTCATCGGTGGTGACATGATATTTCCAGAGAAGCTTATCAATGACATTCCGAAGCCAGATGACGCCATTGACCTTCATCCTCGGAGCAGTATGCGCTCTCGATGTGGCTAGTTGCAAACTGCGACCAGCTTTAACAAGTTAAGAAACATCAATGAAACGCTAGTTATCTTTGGCGCGTTAATACAAGACTGAGCTACCTGATAATATAACGAGAAAGAATTGCGCGAAACGGGTTTAAATTGAAACCTTTTCGTCACGCGCGCCACTAACTGGTTGAACTTAGGATGAGCGGTCAATGACGGAGGCAGCCAGCCTAGTGGGCCAGATGAGCGGGCGCGCCGGGGCTTTGATGAACAGCTCGGAAGAACTGATAGCGCGGGCCCGCCGCGGCGAGGACGAGGCTTTTCGTCTGATCTTCGATCGCTACGCTCGCCCCATTATCAGTTTCATTTATGATATGGTCGGCCAGCGCGACCTGGCTGAAGAGTTGACTCAGGAGACTTTTGTGCGCGCGTACAAGAACTTGAAAACCATGAGAGACGACACGAAGCTCTCGACGTGGCTTTTTGGAATTGCAAAGAACGTCGCGCGTGAGTCTTTGCGTTACAAGCATCGTGAGACGGGTAAGGTCGAGATTGACGACGATCGGGTGATCGAGATGAGCGATGGGAAGCTCCCACCCGATCGACAATTGTTGGACAAGGAATTGAACGGCGTGATTCGAAATGCGCTCGGCGCGTTGGACGAAGATAAGCGGCTTGTATTCACGCTGAAGATCTTTCAGCAGCGCAGCTATGAAGAGATAGCCGAGATCACCGGCTCGTCGATCCCAAAGCTGAAGACCGATCTGCATCGCGCGAGGGCTGAGATGCGACGCCGAATACGACCTTATCTGGGAGTTGGCTATGAAGTGTGAACAGTACAAGTTATTGATTGAAGACTATGTCGACGACGTGCTTGACGCGAAAGAAGCGGCGCTTGTGAGTACGCACGTCGTCGGATGCGCCGCCTGCGCGAGCCTTCAAGAGGAATTAACTCGCGAACGAGAGATTTATTCGCGCTATCAACGCGACGTCGAAGTGAGCCCACTGCTGTGGTCATCGATTGAGGCGAGGATAAAACAAGAGCGCTCGGCTCAGCCAGCGGGATTGATCACGCGCACGCGAGAGTGGTTGGCAGGTGCAATCGCTGCGCCGCGCTTGAGTCCTGCGTTGGTAGCCGCGCTTGTGGTGGTCGCGATTGGAATTACGGTAGCGGTGATGAGCTATTTGAATTCTCGAAATCGAGAACTGGTTGTAAGGCGCAACAGCAATACCACAATCAAAGAGCCTGATTACCGACGTGATGATGCCAGCAAGCCGGCGCCCACACCGAGCCCGGAACCTCCGACTGTAGCCAAGAGCCAAAAACTCGCCGTCGTTCCAAAGCGCCGCCCGTCGACTTCGGAGCCTACGCCTGCTCAGCTAGTGCAAGAGGCCGAACAGAAATACCTCACCGCAATTGCAATCCTGTCGCGCGACGTGAATCGCCGCCGCTCGGAACTTGATCCAATGGTGCTTGCGAAGTTCGACGCTTCGTTGTCGGAGATCGATCGGACAATCAGAGAGACTCGACGCGTCGTCCGCGAGAATCCCGAGGACCCGATTGCGCTTCAGTACTTGCTTGCAGCTTATTCGAAGAAGGTTGAGGTGCTAAGAGGAATGACGACCGACTGAGACCTATGCGCAACAGAACTTTCACAGCTCTTGTCCTGATGACACTTTGGATCGGCGGTTCGGCAGCCTTCGCGCAACAGCAGCCTTCGCGAACGCCGAGGCCTCCCAGAGCGCAAGCTCAGCCTCCGGAGCAGACACCGGTTGAGCCAGTCAGCGTCAAACTTGGGCGCGGCGGCAAAGTTACGATCAGCAGCCACGCGGGGGGGATCGTCATAAGCGGCTGGGACCGCGATTTGGTTCAGGCGAGCGCGACAGCCGACACTGGCCCCGTGCCGATTGAAACGCAGACTACAGGCGATGCCTCGCATCCGCGGTTGTTGTTGCTAGTACCTGCCCCTTCGGCCCGACGCAACAACAGAGAAGCCAAGCTCGACGTGAAAATCCCTCGTTATGCCGATCTTGAAACACTCGAGGGTCATCGTGGTGACATCGAGGTATCCGATGTCGACGGAACGACGCTGATCGACTTAGGCAGCGGGGATGTAAAGGCCACACGCGTAGGGCCGCTCAAAATCAGCAGACGACACGGCGATATAACTGTGAAAGAAGTGAACGGCGATTTCACGGTGCGCAGCTTCCACGGCGAAACGGTCGTCGAAAACGTAAGCGGCCTGGTTGATCTGGCTACGACCAACGGCAACCTGACGGTGCGCAACGCCGGCGGCGATGTCCGGGCCAACTCTATGAACGGCAACATCGAGATTCGCTGCGCCAAAGGCCGCGCCGAAGCAAACAGCGCAAGCGGCTCCGTTTCGCTGTTTGGCGTTGCGAGCGGAGTGGAAGCTTCAACCGTGAGCGGAAGCGTCATCTTCACCGGCCGGATTTCTGAGGGAGTCAACTACAGGCTCCGCTCTTTTTCCGGCGAGGTAGAGATGAGGATACAACCCGACCCGCCTGGGTTCACCGCAATGGTGTCAACGTATTCCGGCGAGATCAATACTGCCTTTCCCTTGAAGATCGAATCGCCGGTGCAGGGCGGGCCTATCAACCGACGCTTCACGGGGACCTTCGGAAACGGGAAGGCGAAGCTTTCACTCGACTCTTTTAGTGGCGGGGTAAAGATCGCTAAAGCCGGCGACGCCGCGCTGAAGGAATGTAAGTAAGGAAGGACCAAACCACGGGGAACACTGGGATCACGGGGAAAACTATATAGATTGTCTAGCCATGCTCAGTGCTCCTCGTGTCCCCGGTGGTTTTCTATTAACTTTGATGTTTGAGATCTTAGGAGGAGACGAAGAATGAAAAAGAAACTGTTTGCATTACTGCTCGTCGCAACCGTGATCTTGTCCGTTGCGGCTTTCGGCCTCGGCGCATCGCAACAGCGCGAACGCGCTCGGGAACACGATCGCGGCTCGGAGGACAGCGACTTTACCGAGAAGGACGAGTTCCACCAGACCTACCAACTCTCGGCTGGAGCTCGCGTCGAGGTGAAAGGCATTAACGGCGCCGTCGAGATCGAAACCGCTCCGGGCAGCGTGGCGGAGGTCAATATCGTTCGCTCGGCGCGGACACGCGAAGATTTGGAATTCCATAAGGTCCTCGTCGAACAGACTGCCAACACCCTCGTGGTGCAAGGCGAGAAGGACCGCTCGGGCGGCGAACGCGGCCACAACGTTCGTCAACGCGTGACGCTCAAACTCCCGCGACAGGTTGATCTGGACGTGCGCGGCATCAATGGTCGGACAACGGTCGGCGAGATCGACGGGCCAGTGACCTTGAGCGGCATCAACGGCCGAGTCGAAGTCGCGCAGGCGATGGGTTATTCGGATATTCGCGGCATCAACGGCCAGGTCAGGATGACTATCTCGAGACTCGGCGAGCGAGGCATTAACCTAGCCGGAATCAACGGCGGAGTCGAGTTGTTTTTCTCGGAAGAGCTGAATGCCGATCTGGATGTGACCGGAATAAACGGCAGTGTGACTCCGGCAGTCGCTAACGTTACGATTCTGGGCAAGATCGACCGGCAAAACTTCCACGCTAAGATCGGAGCGGGCGGCTCACCGATCAAGGTGAGCGGCGTCAACGGACACGTCAAGCTCTCACGGGTCGGCGCTCCAGGCTAGAAAGACCTGAGTCTCGTTCTCTGCCTAAACTCTGCGCGCTCTGCGTCTCTGCGGTGAGTTAGCCCGACCAATTGTTCGCCGCAGAGACGCCGAGTCGCTGAGAAGGCCTGAGGAATTGGAACAAACCGCGCGCTCGGTTCGTCTAATCGAAGGACAGTTGGGCGACTGTCTACAAGGGGTGTGATTAGAAGTGGGACTTCCACGTAGTGACGAATTCATTCGTTTCTTAGAGTCCCGACGAATAAATTCGTTACTACGTGGCCGTTGTTCACATCAAAGTCCCACTTCTAATCACACCCGTCTACAAGTAGGAAAACCACCTCGGGAATTGGAGAACGGATGACTATTGCAGCGCTCGTTCTCGCTGTTTTGTTGAGCGCACAGCTTTCAACGGGGACTTCGGACGGCGCAAGAACCGCAGGCTTGAGTGCCTCGCGCGATGCTCCCTAGCTGCCGAGAAGTCTCAGCCGGACTCGTTTTGTGTTCGCTCGCGCTCGGCTGGATCACGACTCGCTGGCGTCCAGCGTGCGCGGACAGTATCTAGTCGGCTGGACGCCGAGTCCGGGGACGCCGCTTTACGTGGGCTACAACGACGACATGAACTACAACGGATTCAACCCGTTTACCGGCTTGCACGAATCGGGATTTCGCAGGAATGGCCGCACGTTCTTCGTTAAGACGTCGTACCTTTTCCGGCGAAGCATTTGAACCACAAGGATGTTTGAGTTTGAAATTTTGAAATCATCTCAAATCTCAAATTTGAAATTTGAGACACACAGTTCGAATTACTTTCGGGAAGGAGGGATCAATCGAAATGAAACGCAGCTTGATAATGTGTTTGTTCGCGTTGCTGGCTTGCAGCTCGGTAGCCGGCGCCGGAGCTAATCGGGGTTTCGACGAACAGACGCCTGAGCGGCCGCGCCGCGTGCAGCTTCCAGGCAGAAGCTTTCTGGGCGTCGAGCTGGGCGAGGTGAGCAAGGAAACTGTCCAACGACTGAAGCTTCGAAATGAGCGGGGAGCGCTGATCGAAGCAGTTACCTCCGGAAGCGCGGCTGCTCAAGCGGGGCTACAAAAGAACGATGTGATCGTCAAGTGGAACGGCGAGGCCATCGAGAGCGCGCGCGAGCTATCGCGCCGCATAAGCGAGACTCCGGCGGGCCGCGTTGTTCGGCTCAGCGTGATTCGCGACGGGCGCGAGATTGAGGTCAACGCAAAACTCGGAGAAGGATCCGCAATCGCTCGCCCGATTGCGATCCCCAGGCCGGCCTTGCAAGCAGAAGCGGCGCGGGCAAGAGCGCAAGCCAGAGAGTCCGTCGCTCGGTCGAGAGAGCAAACTAAAGAAGCCACGGCTCGCGCGAGAGATCAAGCCCGCGAGGCGACCGCTCGAGTGAGAGAGCAGGCCAGGGCGGCGACCCGCGTGCACGAACAGTCGCTCGGGATCGCCCGTCTAGGGGTCCAGCTTCAAAGCATGACGCCTCAGCTTGCCGAATACTTCGGGCTCTCGAAGCGAACGGGTGCTTTGGTCGTGTTTGTTTTCGCCGATTCCGCCGCCTCAAAAGCAGGTCTCAAAGCCGGCGACGTGATCCTTTCCGCAGGCGGCGAGACGGTCGAAAGTCCGATGGATCTTAGGCGTGTGCTCGCGACCAAATCTGAAGCAACGGTTGAATTGAGAATCCTTCGCGATAGGCGCGAACAAACCTTGACTGTGCGACTCGAAAAAGCGTCAAGCTCATCGCTGCTCGAGTTTGACGACCTTATCGGCGAGACGATACGAGCGTCGATTGCGCCGGTGGTGATTCAAATACCAACGGTGTCGATCGAGCCGATGAAAATCCAGATGCCGAGCGTCAAACTTAATCCGATGAAGATCGAAATCCCTGAGATGAAGATGTCGCCGATAGTCGTGCCGAAGATCGATCTTCCGCCTATCAAGATCGACGTGCCTAAGATCGACATCAACCCGATCAAGATCGACGTACCGAAGATCGACATCAAGCCGATGAGCATCGAGCTGATGCCGAGACGAATTACGGTGTGAGCTGAGTCGTTTTCCCGCAGATGCGCCCAGCCAGGCAGGCGCCCGATCGCGCGGACCTGCGGAACAGCCGCGCGATCCTTTCATTAACACCTCGCTTCAGCGAGGTGTCAGTGAGATGTCTTCGCTCAGAACCGTTTCAACGGTTTTCGGATTGCTCAAAACCGTTGAAACGGTTTGCCGCCACATAATTCCCTTCCCACCTCGATGAATCGAGGTTAATCAGAATGTCACGCGCTCATCGCTGAAACATCACACCCCAGATCGCATACGGGCGATTGCTGAGGCGCTCGTGTATTATGTTCGATCCGATGGTGACTGAGGCTAACCATCGGATCGAACCGAAATGATCGTTCAAGCCGACATCGCTGAGTCCTTCCGCTCGCCCGTCTTGCGAGTGCTGCTCGGCCTCATCGCTCTTGCGCTGGTCTACGTTCTGTGGAGAGAAGTTCGCAAGATCCCGGCAAAGCTCTTCACGCTGATGATCACCGCATTCATGGACATGGTCGGCTTGCTGATGATCATTCCGCTCCTGCCTTTTTATGTGAAGGAACTCGGCGGCTCGGGAATGCATGTGCTCGGGTTTCAAATCGGAATCGGGAGCGTCACCGGATTCATCGTCGCCGCGTTCACCGTAGCACAACTTATAAGCGCGCCGATCTGGGGCCGTCTCTCGGATCGCGTAGGCCGCCGGCCAGTGCTGCTGATCGCTCTGGGCGCGGCAGGCATCGCGTACCTGATCTTCGGCTTCGCGCATTCGCTGCTGGTCTTGTTATTGTCGCGTTTGGTTCAAGGCGCAGGCGGCGGCACGGTTGGCGTGATCCAGGCTTACGTAGCCGACTCGACCGATCCAAAGGACCGCGCGCGAGCGCTCGGATGGCTCTCCGCTACGACCAATCTCGGCGTAGCGCTCGGGCCGGTTCTCGGGTCATTCGCGATTGCGCTAGGCAAGCGCGATCTGATGCCGGGACCGGGAACGTTGATGCTGGGCCGGGCGGCGCCAGGGATAATGGCTGCCGGGCTCTGTTTACTGAACATCATCTTCGCTGCCCGCTACCTGACCGAGTCTCGCCAGACCAGCCAAATCGACGTCGAGAACGACAAGTCACAAGAGAGACACGTTCGCCCGACATCGCGGCAAGCGATCTGGCGAGTGATCTCGCACGCGAGCGAACCTTCGTCGCGGCTCATCTTGATTTATGCGATTGCGATTGGCGCCTTCCAGGGCAGCTTTTCGGTGCTGGCGCTTTTCTTGAACGCAAGATTTCAAGTCACGGAACAGACGATTGGTTATTTCTTCATGTACACTGGCTCGATTTCGGTATTCACCCGGGTGCTGTTGTTAGGCCGCGCGGTGGATTGGCTCGGCGAAGCGAACCTCTCACGAGTGGGGCTTGTGCTTCTGGCAACAGGCGTTCTGGGTATGCCTCTGTCGCGCAACTTGTGGATTCTGGCGTTAGCCGTAGCCTTGATTCCACTTGGCACGGCGTTCACCTTCCCGTGCGTGACGGCGTTGTTGTCGCGGGTGGTCGATACGAGACACCGAGGGCTGTATATGGGAATGCAGCAGACGTACGGCGGAGTAGCTCGAATCATCGCGCCGTTATTCTACGGGTGGGCATTTGATTCGATAGGAGTCTCGTCGCCTTATTTTTTTTCGTCGGCGATCATCCTCGCGACGATTTCACTGGGATTTGGATTGGATCAATATGCGAGACCGAAAGCCGCCGCTGCGGCGCAAGTAATCGCAGACAAATGAGCGGAGCAAACCCAATCCCGAAAGGAGGTCGGCGTCCAGCACGTGTGAGTCCGCGAACCCGTGGAACACTAACCGATTTCCGACTAACCCGCAGCGCGGGTGGACGATAGTGCGACTCTCTGCATAGCGTTAATCGCTACAGCTTTTCTCGTGCGCGCTGGATTCCGCACAATAGACAGCAGTAAGCTATCCATTGAAAGGAGTAGTCATGGGACGCGCGAAGGGCATTGTTTCCCTCTTGTTCATTCTTGTCGTTCTGGCTCAACCAACTTCAGCGCAGACACCTACCGGAAACAAGCGAATCGTGCTAGCTGCAAGCGCGGTGCTGGATGGTAAGGGTCACGTGTTGCGCGACACTCGCATTGTGATTGAAGGCTCCAAGATTGTAGCTATTGATCCGAAAGCCGGACCGGTGGATTACGATCTGCGCGGTCTGACGGTTTTGCCGGGCTGGATCGACGCGCACGTGCACATCACCTGGAGCTTCGGCAAGGATGGCAAGAATGCCGGACCCGGAGAGACGACTCAGGATGCCGCATACCGAGCAGCGTCGAACGCGTGGGTGACGCTGATGGGGGGATTCACGACGGTGCAAAGCATCGGGTCGCCCAACGATCTTCCATTACGCGATGCGATCGCGAAAGGTCAGATGCCCGGGCCACGCATCCTGACAGCCGTTGAGCCGCTTCAAGGCCGAGGCGAGCAGACCGGCACGCCTGACCAAATCCGCGCGTTCGTGCGAAAACAAAAGGAAGCAGGCGCAGACGTGATCAAAATCTTCGCCTCGCAGAGCATCCGCCAAGGCGGCGGTATGACTCTTTCACAAGAACAACTAAACGCCGCCTGCGATGAAGCGAAAAAGCAGGGCTTGCGCACCGTTGTGCACGCATACAAGGATGCGGTGCGCGCCGCGACGCTTGCCGGCTGCACGCAGATCGAGCACGGTACTTTGGCGACAGACGACGACTTGAAGCTGATGGCGACGAAGGGAACGTATCTTGATCCGCAGGCGGGGCTTGTGATCGAAAACTATTTGCTGAATAAGGAAAAATTTCTCGGGACCCCCGGCTACACCGAAGAGGGTTTTGCGGCGATGGAGAAAGTACTCTCTTTGAACCACGATCTTGTGAAGCATGCGGTGAAGACTCCCGGATTGAAGATCGTTTTTGGCACAGATGCGCTCGCGGGCTCGCACGGGCGCAACGCTGAGGAGTTCATCGATCGGGTGCGCGACGGCGGAATGGACCCAATGGCGGCGATGATAGGCGCCAACTCGTTGGGTGCCGAAGCGCTCGGGATGTCGAATCAGATCGGCTCGATCGCGCCGGGACTGGAAGCCGACATCATCGCGCTGGATGGTGATCCATTAAAAGACATAACGGCAGTTCGACGCGTGGTGTTTGTAATGAAGGGTGGGATCGTTTACAAGAACGTCGCGCGCCGCGCGCCTCCTGCTGGTTCAAAGCCTTGAGTGCATTAAGGTGGGAGCCCAACTTCTCGAAGCCGACGCTCGAGGAATCGACGTTCACTGTCATTGGTTACCAACTCAAGCGCTCGCGCGTAACTCTTTGCCGCTTGTGTTGACGACCCGATTCGTCGCAGCAGATCGGCTCGCGCGGCATGCAGCAAATGATAGCTGTCGAGATCACCGGTTGCGGCGAGCGCATCAATCAGCGCCAGGCCTCTCCGGGGCCCGTCAGCCATCGCCACCGCAACCGCGCGGTTCAACGAAATGATGGGAGAGGGTTGGACGCGCTCGAGTAAATCGTAAAGCCGCACGATTTCACGCCAGTCCGTCTGTTCCGCGCTTGCTGCCCGACAATGAACCGCCGCTATAGCAGCCTGCAGTGCAAAGGGACCAGGCCCGCTACGAAGTGCCTCATCGACCAGCGGCAGCGCCTCGGAGATCTGCTGACCATTCCAGCGACTGCGGTCCTGTTCTTCCAGAACGACGAGATTGCCGGCCTCGTCGAGGCGCGCACCGCGACGTGAATCGTGAAGCAGCATCAGCGCTAACAGCGCCGTCGCTTCCGCCGGAGGTCTCGGCATCATCAACTCTCGAACCAAACGCCCGAGACGAATCGCCTCGGCGCAAAGTTCAGACCTTACAAGCGGCTCGCCCCGAGTCGCCGCGTAGCCTTCGTTGAAAATCAAATAAATCGTCGTCAGAACGGCGTCCAGTCGCGCGGGCATGTCGGTCATGTCCGGCACCTTGTAAGGAATGCCTGCGTCGCGAATCTTCCGCTTCGCGCGGACCAGACGCTGCGCCATCGTCGTTGTAGGAACGAGAAACGCGCGGGCGATCTCATCAGTCTCCAAGCCGCCGAGCGTGCGCAGCGTCAGAGCGACCTGGGCCTCGAGCGCGAGCGCGGGGTGGCAGCAGGTGAAGATGAGGCGAAGCCTATCGTCAGGGATTTCGTCGGTGTCGTAATCCGGCTCCTCGGCGACCGGTCTCAGCTCCGAGTACGATTCGAGCTTCTCTGCGAATCTCGTTCGGCGCCGGATTCGATCGATGATCTTGTGCCGCGCAGTTTGAATGACCCACGCGCGTGGGAATTCGGGGACGCCCTCGAGCCGCCACTGATCCACCGCGGCGGTGAAAGCATCCTGAGCCGCTTCCTCAACGAGTTCGAAGTCGCCGAACAGCCCAATCAACGTGGCCACGATTCGGCCCCAATCGGAGCGATAAAGCTGATCGACCGCAACGTTGGCTTCCGAGAGCATAGTCAATGTTAATAATTTCATCGAGGAGTGTCGATCCGAGTTCTCTTCAATCGATCTACTGATAGATGAGCAGGCTGAAACATAAAGCTCAATGTGCGGCGATCGGCACTGGGTTTGCAGATACTCAATCGTTTGCACGGGTAAGCCCGCATTCGGCGGCAAACCAAACTTTGAGCGTACCACAGGTAGACATGCATGAGTCGCATATGTACTTGTTTGACTGCGCCCAGAGCTCGATTCAGGCACTACGAATAAATTGCAAAGAATTCGATAGAGAAAGGAGACAACAATGAAAACCGCAGCTGAGAAAAGCAAGGCTAACGCCCGAAAGAAACCATTGTTCAGAGACACCAAGGCATTCTCTGGTTTCTCAGTAGACGACTTGCGAAAAGCCAAAGCGTTCTACTCCGAGACACTCGGACTCGAGGTCGCTGAACTGCCGGTGGGGCTGGAGCTTCACATCGCGGGAGGAAGCAGGATATTCATCTATCCGAAACCGAATCACACTCCCGCAAGCTTCACGATCCTTAACTTCCCGGTGGATGACATCGAGCGGGCAGTCGACGAGCTCACGAAGCTTGGGGTGCGTTTCGAGCACTACGACCAAGGCGAAATCAGGACCGACGAGAAAGGTATTGCTCGCGGCACCGAAGGCCCCAACATCGCGTGGTTCAAAGACCCAGCCGGCAATATCTTGTCGGTACTTGAAGAGACGTAAGCGGATTGCGGTCTTGAATTCGCCGGCAGGCTGATTACCGAGGGCCGATGAATCGGCTTTCACTTTTCACGGAAAGGAGTTTGTATGAAAGTGAATCCATATCTTTTCTTCAACGGTGACTGCGAGGCTGCGTTCAGATTCTATGAGCAGCATCTGGGCGCCAAAATCGACGCCCTGTTAACACACGCGGGGACACCGGCTGCGAAAGAGGTTCCGCCCGAGTGGGAGAAGAAAATTCTTCACGGGAAGTTAACGATTGGCGACGACGTACTGATGGCTTCAGACGCTCCGCCGGGCCACTACCAGAAACCGCAGGGCTTCTTCGTGTCGCTCAGCGTCAAAGAACCGGCTGGGGCGGAACGCATTTTCGATGCGTTGGCGGAAAAAGGAATCGTGCAGATGCCAATCCAGGAGACTTTTTGGGCTGTTCGATTCGCGATGGTAGTTGATCGATTTGGCATTCCGTGGATGATCAACTGCGAGAAAACCGGCGATCAAAAGCCAGTTGAATAGAATGACACGTGGTTGAGCAAAGCGACACCACCGGCTGAATAAGCGGATAGGAATTGCACCCGGCTGGGTGCACGCAGGATACAAGATAGCTGGAAACGCTCCGGGTTTCGAATTGCGAACTCTCTTGTCCGGAGTGTCGCTGCGCTCAACCACCGTTTAATTGCTGGAACCCTTTGGGCTTCGCGCTCGGCTTAGATATTACTTGGAGGCTCCAAACCCCGGCAGCTTTTAGAGTTCTCGCGGAGATGTAAGAATAATAAACTGGCGCGATGTCGATCTGCGCGCTTGCCGTTCGACTAATTGATGGGAGAGAAACTTATGAAGTATATGCTGCTGGTTTACCTCGCCGAGAACGCGCTCACCGACGCCGAGCGAGAGCACTGCTATGTCGAGTCCGCGCAGCTCACTCAAGACCTGCACGCGAGCGGGCACTATCGCGACGCGAGCCCGTTGCATCCGGTTTCGACGGCGACCACCGTGCGCGTGCGCGACGGCAAGCGGCTTGTGACCGACGGTCCGTTTGCTGAGACTCGTGAACAGCTCGGAGGTTACTACATTGTCGAGGCGACGGATCTCGATGAGGCAATCGGCATCGCCGAACGCATTCCAGTAGCAACCGTCGGCACGATCGAGATTCGTCCGGTGATGCAGATCCCGGGATTGCCGGATAAGTAGGCTCTCGGCACTCGGCGGCTAGGGGCTAAACCGGAGCGCACGCGGAGGACACAAAAATTCTTGGAACGGATTGTCGATTTCGGGATCGCTTATTCGATAATAAGCTAGAGATCACAACGTGAGAAGTTAACTTAAAAAGGAGAAAGCAGATGAGATTCATGGTGATTGTTAAAGCCAGCCCTGAATCGGAGGCTGGCGTGATGCCTAGCGAGCAACTGTTCACCGAGATGGGAAAATTCAACGAAGAATTGGCGAAGTCCGGCGTGTTGCTGGCTGCCGAGGGACTCCACGCGAGTTCTAAGGGCGCGAGGGTTCAATTCTCGGGCGATAGGCGTACGGTGATCGACGGCCCCTTCGCTGAAACAAAGGAACTGGTCGCCGGCTACTGGCTGTGGCAGTGCAACTCGCTGGAAGAAGCAATCGAGTGGCTGAAACGCGCGCCGTTCGATGATACCGAGGTCGAGATTCGACAAGTGTTCGAAGCAGCAGACTTCGGCGATGAGTTCACTCCCGAGCTGAGGGAACAGGAAGAGCGACTGCGCGCGCAAATTGCTGCGAAGAAGTAGCGACTCTTCGCTTTTGGTGGAAAAAACCAACCGTTGGCAAAACTGAAGACTTCAATCTTCGAGGAGAAAACAATGCAAAAGATCACCCCGTTCTTGTGGTTCGATACTCAAGCCGAGGAGGCGGCGAAGTTCTATTCTTCCATTTTCAAAGACTCCAAGATCCTGACGACGACTCGCTACCCGGAAGGAAGCCCCGGGCCGGCGGGCGGCGTGATGACTGTTGAATTCGAGCTCTTTGGACAGCGATTCGTCGGATTGAACGGCGGACCTCACTTCAAATTCACAGAAGCTGTTTCCTTCTGCATCAACTGTGAGTCTCAAGAAGAGATCGACTATTATTGGGATAGGCTCACCGCCGACGGCGGGCAGGAAAGCATGTGCGGATGGCTGAAAGACAAATTCGGCTTGTCGTGGCAAGTCGTCAACACAGGCTGGGACGAGATGCTGAACGATCCCGATCCCGCGAAAGCGAAAAGAGCCATGGACGCAATGCTCAAGATGAAGAAGATTGACATTGCAACAATAAAGCGCGCTTACGAGGGAGAATAACCGGGGCCAACTCTTTTGACTGGAGGACAATATGCAAGTGAATCCATATCTCAGCTTCAACGGGCAGTGCGAAGAGGCCTTCAAATTCTACGAGCAAGCGCTTGGCGGCAAGATCATCTTTATGATGACCTGGGGCGAAGCGCCGGGCGCCGATCAATTTCCACGTGAAACCCACAAGCTCATCATGCACGCGACGCTTGCCATCGGCGATCAACTACTGATGGGCGCAGATTCCCCGCCTGACCGCTATGAACGGCCAAGAGGAGTCAACGTATCGCTTCATCTAAAAGATACGGTCGAAGGCGAACGCATCTTTAACGCGCTCGCGCAGAACGGCACGATTCATATGCCCTTTCAGCAGACGTTCTGGTCACCCGGCTTTGGAGCTTGCGCAGATCGATTCGGCATACCGTGGATGGTTAACTGCGAGCAAGCAACCAATGAGTAAATTTCTGATTGGCCGGCTAAACATTGCGCCAGTCATTTGATAAGCTGAGAGGTTCGAGTAATCAAGAAAGGAGCGACTGATGAGCAAAGCACGAGTACTGGTTGGAACACGGAAGGGCGCATTTATTCTGACGTCGGACGGCAAGCGCGATCGCTGGGAAGTCAGCGGACCGCATTTTGCCGGCTGGGAGATTTATCACATGAAAGGATCACCGGCAGATCCGAATCGAATTTACGCGTCGCAAACCAGCGGCTGGTTCGGACAGATCATACAACGCTCCGACGATGGCGGCCAGACATGGTTTCAACCCGGTACGCCGCCCGGCGAGCCCACCACCACGCCGGAGGGTTTTCCCAAGGGCGAGAGCAACAAGTTCGTCTACGACACCTCTGAGGAGACCGGCAAGCCGCTCACTACTCATCAGTTCTACGACGGCACGCAAAAGCCCTGGGTGTTCAAGCGAGTGTGGCATCTCGAACCCTCACTCAGCGATCCCGACACTGTCTACGCCGGAGTGGAAGACGCCGCGCTGTTCCGCACGACCGATGGCGGAAAGACGTGGCACGAACTCGCCGGGTTGCGCGGTCACGGAACTGGTCCGAAATGGCAGCCGGGCGCGGGCGGGATGTGTCTGCATACCATCCTTCTCGATCCGAGCAATGATAAAAGAATGTTCGTTGCTATCTCCGCAGCGGGCGCGTTCCGTACCGACGACGGCGCCGCGACCTGGCAACCGATAAACAATGGACTCTACTCGCAATACATTCCCGAGCCGACTGCTGAAGTCGGTCACTGCGTTCATCGAATCGCGCTGCATCCCTCGCGCCCGAACACTTTATTCATGCAGAAGCATTGGGACGTGATGCGCAGCGACGATGCGGGCGATGAATGGAAAGAAGTCAGCGGAAATCTGCCTACTGACTTCGGGTTTGTGATCGACGTTCACGCGCACGAGCCCGAGACCATCTACGTCGTGCCGATCACCAGCGACGGTCTGCATTATGTGATGGATGGCAAGCTTCGCGTCTATCGCAGCCGCACCGGCGGCAACGAATGGGAAGCATTGACGAAAGGCCTGCCGCAGGAGAACTGCTACGTTAACGTGTTGCGCGACGCGATGGCGGTCGACTCGCTTGATCAGTGCGGAGTGTACTTCGGCACGAGCGGCGGGCAGGTTTACTGTTCAGCGGATGCAGGAGACAGTTGGGCGCCGATTGTTCGAGATCTTCCGGCCGTGCTTTCAGTGGAGGTCCAGACGTTACCATGATCACGGTTGTGCTCCCGGCCCATCTGCGAACGCTCGCGAAAGTCGACGGAGACGTCGAGCTTCAAGTCGAAGGCGAGGTCACCCAGCGATCGATCCTCGACGCGCTCGAAGCTGCGTACCCGATGTTGCGCGGGACGATTCGCGATCACGTCACCGGCGAGCGTCGCGCGTTCTTGCGATTCTTCGTTTGTGGAGAGGATTGGACTCACGAATCGCCGGACGCTCCGCTCCCTGAAGCGATCGCGTCGGGCGCCGAGCCGTTTTACATCATCGGCGCTATCGCTGGCGGTTAGGAGATGTTCAGAACTCGGAGTTCAAGCTCAGCTTGCTATGTTGTAAGATGCTGAAGCTTTGATCTCCGAACGCAAACTAAACTTTGAACTCAGAACTCACTCTGAACTCTGAACCCTTTCTTGCGGAGGAACCTCGTGCAATCGGATGCCGAAGCTGCACCGGTCTCGAAGGCAGCCCTTTGGATAGGACGAATCATTAGCGGTCTCGTTGTGTTGTTCCTCCTTTTCGACGCCGGCGGAAAACTCGTAAAGTCAGCGAACGTTGTGCAGTGGCATCTTCAACTCGGTTACCCCGAGAGGGCGATCCTCCCAATCGGAATCGCGCTGCTGATCAGCACTATTCTGTACGCGATTCCGCGCACTTCGATTCTTGGCGCAATCCTTCTGACGGGGTATCTCGGTGGAGCAGTCGCCACTCACGTGCGCGTCGGCGATCCGTTGATCACGCACGTGCTCTTTCCGGTATATTTCGGCGTGCTGTTATGGCTGGGGCTTTACTTGCGCGATTCAAGGTTGCGGTCCCTCATACCTCTGCGAAGCTAGTGTGTATATCAGCGCGTTCGATACGACCTCCGCGCCTGCACCGCGAAGGATTGAATCTCCTCGACATTAGTGCGGCGTAGATTGAGGCCACAAAAGAGCTAACGATTCAAACCTCGAATTCTTGTGGCTGCGTGTTATAATTCCCACGGTCCCCGGCAAACTCAATCGCAGCAAACACCGACTCGTCCGCTCATGCCGTCCGTCTACGATCTCAAGCCCAAGTTTCAATCTCTGCTAAGACCGGCGATGAAGTCGTTCTCTCGAGTGGGATTGACCCCAAATGTTGTGACTGTGGTCGCAGCCGTCGGCTCAATCGCGATCGGCGCGATCGTTTCGCAAGCGGGGCACAAACGCGCATTACTATTGCTGTTGCCGTTGTGGCTGTTCGGGCGAATGGCGTTGAACGCAATCGATGGAATGATGGCTCGCGAGCTTGGAATGTCGACTGAGCTCGGCGCCGTGCTGAACGAATTAGGGGACGCGGTTTCCGACCTCGGTTTGTATTTGCCGCTGGCGTTTGTTAGCGAGCGGGCGCAGTGGAGCGTCGTGGCCTTCTCGATAGGCGCCGTGCTGACAGAGTTTTGCGGAGTGCTTGGCCGCGCGCTTGGCGCAAGCCGGCGCTACGACGGACCGATGGGAAAGAGCGATCGCGCGTTTGTTGTGGGCGCTCTGGGTTTAATTACGTTCTTGTTTCCCGTTGTCCTTGATGCGTGGCCTTGGATATTCGCGCTTGCAGCTGTTTTAACGGCAATGACTTGCGTCAATCGCGCGTCGAAAGCGCTCGAGGAATTGCGTCGATCCGAATCGAGATGATAACGCTTTGAATATGTCGACAGTGTTGGAAACCTTGTCACCGATGTTGAAGACCGCGCTGCTCGTGCTGGCTGTGCTCGTGTCAGCCTCCGTAGCAATCGCGGTGCTTCGCCGCGCAAAACCGAAAAAGGACTTCTCAGAGCTCTCGGCTCGTGTTCGCGCGTGGTGGATCATGGCCGCCGTCTTCTTCGGCGCGATCGCGTTCAGCAACCGAATATCTCTGGTCTTCTTTGCGCTGCTCAGTTTTTGGGCGATGAAGGAATACGTCACGCTGCTCAAGACTCGGCCGGCGGATCATCGCGCGCTCGTTCTCACCTTTCTTGCAGTCCCGATCCAGTACGTTTGGATCGGGCTCGATCCACCGTGGTACGGGATGTTCATCGTCTTCATTCCGGTCTACATGTTTCTCATCTTGCCGGTGCGATTGGTGCTGTCAAAGGAAACAACCGGGTTCGTGGCGTCCGCTTCCCAGATTCAATGGGGATTGATGGCGTTCGTCTTCGGGCTCAGTCACCTGGCGTATTTGCTCACGCTTCCTGCTCTTGGAGACGCGGGCGCAAGCGGGCGAACGCTTGTTCTGTTCCTTGTGTTCGTTGTTGAGATGAGCGACGTGCTGCAATACATCTGGGGGAAGACGCTCGGTCGCCACAAGATCATTCCGAAAGTCAGCCCGAACAAAACGTGGGAAGGTTTCATCGGCGGAATCGCGAGCGCTATGTTGTTGAGCCTCGGTATTCGCTTCCTGACTCCATTCTCAATCAGAGAGACGCTTATCGTCTCGCTATTGATCACTGTTGCAGGCTTCTGCGGTGGCGCGGTGATGAGCGCAGTGAAGCGGGATTTTGGCGTGAAAGACTTCGGCAGCGTGATACCCGGTCACGGTGGAATGTTGGACCGCGTCGATTCGCTTTGCTACGCCGCGCCCATCTTCTTTCACTACGTGCGGTACTTCTATATCAAATGAGGCAACAAAGGCAGGCCATAAACGCACGCCAATCTGCGGCAGAAGCGAGTTCGGGGGCGATTGCTGAGCGGAAGAGATCGCTCCTGCGCAATCTAGCGCAGATGACACTCTTCGCGCTTGCAGTCAAGCCGTTCATGGCGCTGTTCATCGGGCTGCGCGTGCGGGGTCGCGAACACCTTCGCGACTGTGATCAATTCATCGTTGTCGCTAATCACTCGAGTCATCTGGACACGATCTCGCTGCTGAGCCTCTTCCCGCTCACACGGCTTCACAGCATACGTCCGGTTGCCGCGGCGGATTATTTCGAGCGCAACGCGATTGTCTCAGCGCTGACCAAAACGCTGTTCAACATCCTGCCCATCGCGCGGAAGAACATCACGCCCGAGAACAATCCGCTGCGGCGGATGCGCGACGCAATTGAAGCGGGAGATTCGCTTATCATTTTTCCGGAAGGCACTCGCGTGTCGGGAAGCGAGATGGGCGAATTTCGGTCGGGAGCCGCTCACCTGATTGAAAAGACTCCGCACGTGCCTGTCGTGCCCGCTTATCTGGTGAACATGGGACGCAGCTTGCCCAAAGGCGAATTCATCCCGGTTCCATTCTTCTGCGAGATAAGGATCGGCGCCCCGCGATTGCTGACAGGCAGCCGCCAGGAGATCACCAAAGCTCTCGAAGCTGCGGTGCGCGAGCTTGTTGAGTAGGACAAACTTCAGTTTGTCCTACCCTGCATGATGATCCACACTTCTCCAATTGATGATTTCGTTCGGAGCCGCGCGGCTCTTGTGCTTGCGTTCGCGTGGGGCCTGGCCGAAGCTACCTTTTTTTTCATAGTCCCCGACGTGCTCCTGACGCTGATCGCGTGTCGAAAACTCAGACCCGCGCTGAAGGCGTCGGTCGCAACTCTAATCGGGGCACTTCTCGGCGGAGCCTTGATGTACGCGTTAGGAAAGAGCGACGCAAATTTCGCGCGGATATTGCTCGATCACGTTCCAGCGATAGAACCCTCGCTGATCAGGCGAGTCGCTGATCAAATAAACGAGAGTGGCTTGTTGGCGGTGATGCTCGGTCCTCTGAAAGGAATTCCTTACAAGATTTACGCTGTCGAATGTGGCGCACGCCGCGGAGGCTTCGTTGCGTTTGTGCTCATTTCGATTCCGGCGAGATACGTTCGGTTCTTTCTCGCGGCGGCAGTTGCTCGCCTTATTGCGAAAGTCATCCAGCCTCTGACGCATGGCCGTGCTGCGATTGAACTAGCGATCCTAGTCCTTGTTTGGGTGGCCTTCTACGGTTTCTACTTCACGCGTTTCGGTTGGTAGGTCGACCAACCGCAAGAAACGAATGGGCACGTATTTGGAGTGCGCCGGCGAGTCTGCAATGACGGCGCTTTTGCTTACTCAGCAAGATGAGCCAAAGCGCTGTCATCGCGGACTCGCCGGCGGACTCCAAAACAGCACGGCGTTTATCGTTTCGGCGCCGGGACGGTGTCGAGGTCGGTAATTATGATTTCGACCCGGCGGTTCATCTGTCTGCCTTCAGCAGTGTCGTTAGTAGCGACCGGCCGGAGCTTGCCGAACCCCCGCACCGCTACGATCCGATCCGAAGGCATACTCGCTCTCAACAGATAGCTGCTGACTGACTGCGCGCGGTCTTCCGACAGCTTCTGATTGTAGTCCTGCGAGCCTATCGCATCGGTGTGACCCTCAATCTCGATGTGGAACGATCCGGGATAAGCCAGCAATATTCCGGCCAGCTTGCTCAGCTTCTCGCGCGCGCCGGGTCGCAGCGACGCCTGGTTGAAGTCGAACAGGACATCAGACAGGTTGACGATCAAGCCTCGCGCTTCGCGACGAGTCTCGAGAATCGCCGCGATCGATTCGAACAATCGTTGCTGCATCGCGCCCATGTCCTGCTTGGCGCGCTCGGCTTCGATTTTGGCGCGCTCCGCTTCGAGTCGCGCCAACTCTTCATTGGCCTTCGCGCGGTCGGCATCGGTTTGAGCCTGCTGGACTCTCAGGCGAGCTTCGGCGATCTCCCGCTCGGCGCGCGACAGCGCGTCTTGAAGAGCGGCGGCCTGCTGCCGGGCGCGATCCGCGTCAATCCGTGCGCGTTCGGCATCAGTCTGTGCCTGGGCAATCGCGTGGCTCGCCGCGCTGCGTTCATCTTGAAGTCTCGCCTGCGCGATTCGCTCGACGGTCAACTCACGCGCACGCTCGCCGAGTCGCATTACGTCATGAGCGAGTCCACTCATTCGCTCGAGGTCCTTGCTCCGATGCCGCGGCCAGGTCTGCTCGAGCGCAGCCAGCTTGACTTCCGCTTCTCTCAATTCAGGTTCCGCGTAGTGCGCGGCGCCCGCTCTTTTTGCGATCTCTACCGACCGGCGTGCACCCAGGATTAGCAGCGGCGTGCTGTAATCGGCGCTTAGCGCGGGAGCGTTCTGTGTTCCGACAACGTAAAGATCGCCTGGGTCTCCGCTATACTCGATGCGGCTGGCCTCGATTCCGCCTTCAGTCCCCTTGCGAAGCGCATTCTCGGCAACGATGACCGGGCTTGGAAGCTTCACCGCGGAATGTGGCTCCCCCGTGATGATCAAGCCGAACGTTTGAAACGACGTGGTCACGTCCAAATGGAACTCGTTTCTCACGGGCAGCTCCGCCAGATTATCGGCCTGTCCCTCGGGCGCGATTGCCCACAGAATGTACGTCGTGTAATACGGCCCCAACGTCTGTGGATGACCGAGATTCTGCATCTCGATCTTGATACGCGTGCGGCCTTCCTTTCGATCAATGTGGGCCTTTCCAGTTGCTTGCGGAACCAATGACGTACCAATCATGTTGATTGAGGTGTCATCATTATCTTTGTACTTGACCGCAAGAGTGTGACGTTTAGCGAGCAGCACCTGGCCCTCCGGGACCCGCCTTATCTCGACAGTCTGAGCGAGCGAACTCCCGGCGAGCATCAATGCGAGCGATGTTACAGCAAGGATGTATCTACGCAAACTCATATCTCCACCTCCGTCAGTTCTCGAATGTTGTGTTGCCTGATTCGATACATAATAGTTGCGGCTTCCGCATTAATTGGATACAAAAGCGCGCGTGCGCTTAACGACTCTTGGATCGAGCGCAAGCTATGTGCCAGGACAGCGGTTTGTGGTCGCTGAATGGATTCGCGTCGCCCCGTCTTGCATCGAGACATCGCAAACGCGCGTCTGCACAAAAAAACCAGAGATGTTGAATGGTATGGGGTTTGCTCGAATAGAAGGTGAGCAATCGGGATTGAGAAATTAAGTAGTCACGGTGATCAGAAATTACCGAAACTACTTGATAGCTCGACCCGATTGCTCAAACTTTTTGGGAAAGCTAATTTGAAGGTTTCTCGTCTGGTTTCTTCTCGGTATCCTTCTCGGGTTTCGGCTCGGGCACATCGACACCAAGGACGTATTTCGAAAACCACGCGTACTCGCGACGCATCTTGTCCAACCGATGACGCGGCTCGCCCAGTCCGTGGGGCTCGCGGGGGAAGACCACCATCTCGACAGGCACGCCGTTCTTGCGAAGACCCATGTATAACTCTTGAGCCTGGCTCGGCGGCACTCGTGTGTCGGAGCCGCCGTGTTGAATCAACGTTGGAGTCTTCGCCTGCTTGATAAAGGTCATCGCGGACGCGCGGCGATAAGCTTCGATATCATTCCATGGCTGCGCTCCGAAATAGGCCTCCAGCAGGCGTTGAAGGTCGTTGGTCGAATACATCGAGAACATATCCGTCAGACCGGCGCCGACCATTACCGCCTTAAAGCGATTTGTTTGCGTCAGCGTCCACGCGGTCATGTATCCGCCGTAACTCCAACCCGACTGCGCCAGCTTATCGGGATCGGCAATGCCTTTCGCAACCAAGTAGTCAAGGCCGGTCTGAATGTCCTGATAATCGCCGCCGCCCCAGTCGCGAACGTTTGCGAGCAAGAACTTCTCGCCGTATGCGGACGAACCTCGGACGTTTGGATAGAAAGAGACCCAGCCCTTGCCGGCCCAAACGTGACCAAAGTTGTTCCACGAGCTCGGGAAGCTCTGTGTCCATGCGCCTGCCGGGCCGCCGTGAATGAAGGCGACGGTCGGATAGCGTTTGCCTTGCTGATAGCCAACTGGATAGATCAACAACCCCTCGATCTCCATTCCATCTTTGCTCTTCCAACGGATCACTTCGCTTGAGCCGAGCGAAAGCTCTCGCACTTTCGGGTTGTGATCTGTGAGCTTTACTGGGCCTGCCATCGGCAACGCTCTTGCAACGTAAACATCTTCGGGATGCTGCGTATCTGATTTCGTGAATGCGATCACCGACCCGTCTCTCGAGAAACTTGCCTGGCTCATAACGCCGCTGATGCTCGAAAGCTGCTTCGGTTGGCCGCCTGATGACGGAACGGAGAACAATTGTGAAGTTGTTCCCACTGTAGAGTTGAAATAAATCGTGCGTCCGTCGGCGGACCATTTCGGCTGCCCGGTTTGGTACTCGAACGCGGTAACGATCTCACGAGGCGCTCCGCCCTCTGCTGCGATCACGGTGAGTCGCTGTTGTCCGATCTCGCCGTTTTTCAAATCGCGACTCAGATACGCGATCCACTTGCCGTCCGGCGACCAACGCGGCCCTGAGTCGGGTCCGTCGTTGTTGGTGAGCTTCCGCAGCTTGGCTGACGGTACGTCGGCAATCCAAATATCCGATCGACTGCCGTCATCTGCTTTGGGGGTCGGATTCGAAACGAAGGCAATTGACTTTCCGTCCGGCGACCACTGCGGATCGCTCGCAATGAAATCGCCCTTGACCAACTCGCTGGCTTTCTTCGTCGCCAGGTCGATGATCCAGATGCGATTGAACTTGAAATCCTTATCTACGACTTGCGCGTCGTCCTTGTCTTTCTGTCTCTTCTCTTCCTCCGGAGTCGGCTCCCTCTGCGCGACGTAGGCGATGCGATTGCTGTCGGGCGACCACTGGAACGACTGCACGCCCGACTTCGAATCGGTGAGCTTTTCGGCCTCGCCGCCGAACGGTGAGATCAAGAAAATCTGCGGCTTCTCTTCTCGCGCCGAGATGAATGCGATGCGTTTGCCGTCGGGCGACCACCGCGGCTGGTTATCGTTCTTCTTGCTGGTGGTCAGCCGAATCGCTTCGCCACCCGAAGTGGACACCAGCCACACATCGGCGTCGGATGCATTCTCCTTCATATCGACTGAAGTGACGACATAAGTCACCCATTTGCCATCGGGTGACACTTGAGCGTCTGAAACACTCCTGATCGCGAGCACGTCTTCAGGGGTCATCGAGCGCTTCTGCTGGGCAAACGCCGACACAAAAACCAATAGAAGTGAAAAGACCACCACAGCAATCAACCGTTTCATCGGAGTTCCTCTTTTCAATCTAAGAAATTCTTAGCCACCGGCTTCTAAGAAGTGCGATTAGAGCACGACCGATCGGGCCCGTCAATTCGCGTCGCGCAAATGGCACTGCTCGCATTGACTCCGCAGCTGGCCGCTTGTTACGCTTTACCGGCGAGGCGGTGGAGTCCGCCCTGAACCACTGCAAGCGCGCAGTCAATGACTCCTGCTCAGTTCACGACCTGGTGGGTTGAGGCGGGAGTTCTCCTTACTTCCCGTCTTACCCTGGAAAGGAATCAAAGTGATTAGATATTTTGCTGTGCTTGCCGGTGGAGCGTTGGGAACAGGGCTGCGTTATTCAATTTCCAGTTTGATCTACTCCGCGATTAAGGATCCAGACTTTCCATACGCGAATCTAGTCATCAACGTGTCGGGCAGTTTCCTGATTGGGTTACTCGCCGAGCTTTTCGAAACCCGGGTACTGGTCCCGCCGACGATTCGGATAGCCGTATTCACCGGATTGCTCGGCGGGTACACTACTTTTTCCAGCTTCTCGTTTGAGACGTACGCATTGCTGCGGGACGGCCAGTTGTTACGTGGTACTCTCAACGCGTCGGCGAGTGTGCTGCTGGGACTTGCCGCCGTGTGGTTAGGAATTCGTATCGCCCAGACACTTTATTAATCGGAGACATACGATGAAGATTTCAGAAGACGGCCAGCTCTTGCGCATTTTTATCGGCGAATCCGATCGATGGGATGGCAAGCCGCTGTATGAAGCTATCATTTTGAAGGCCCGAGAGATGGGCATTGCTGGCGCCACGATGTTGAGAGGTCTGATGGGATTTGGCGCCGCGAGCCGCATACACACCGCCAAGATACTGCGCCTCTCGGAGGATTTGCCGATTGTGGTTGAGATTGTCGACAGTGCTGACAAGATTGACGCGCTGCTTCCGGTCATCGACGAGATGGTAGGAGAGGGACTCGTAACCCTCGAAAAAGTGCGTGTAATCCAATACCGACACGGGTCGAAAAGCGGTAACCGGCCGACTTGATTCTGCAATCCGGCACTACTGTTGCTTTTTATTCTTACGCTACCGGCCGCCGGCCGGCGTAGCAAGCGGAGGGCCAACTATGATACTTCCAATACAAGTCACATTTCGCGATATACCTCATTCGGATGCGATTGAAGCGATGGTCCGCCAAGAGGCTGCAAATCTCGACCAGTTCTACAACCGCATCATGGGCTGTCGGGTGATGATCGAGATGCCGCATCGTCATCAGGAAGAGGGTGATCATTACCACGTTAGAGTCGATCTCACTGTGCCCGGCGGTGAAATCGTCGTCAAGCGCGAGCCCAGTCTTCACACTCGGCAACAGGATGTTAGAGAGCTGGAGCGCAAGAAAGACTGGGAAATCGGGACTTCTTACAAGTATTTGGAAGTCGCAATTCGCGAAGCCTTCGATACGACGAGGCGACAGCTACAAGATTACGCGCGCCGCCAGCGAGCCGATGTGAAGACCCACGAAGGCAACCCGATCGGTCGCGTCATCAAGGTTTTTTCCGAGGAAGGTTACGGCTTCATCGAATCCCCGGACGGTTATGAAGTTTACTTTCACAAGAACAGCGTTTTGGATGATGACTTCGATCACGTGCAGGTCGGGAGCGAAGTGACTTTTGTGGAAGAGGAAGGCGAGAAGGGTCCACAAGCCAGTTCCGTTAGGCTGCTGGGCTCGCATCGACATCACAAGGTTGTAACGACGGGCTCATAGCACGACTATGATCAGTCTGGATTAAGGTCAGCCTGTCTCAAACTGAGACGCTACCGGGAGATTAACCACAAGCCACCAAAGTCCTTTTGGATCCTTTGTGGCTTCTGCCTTCGTGGTTGAATGAAAAGCTCACGGCGCCAGGCCCACGCGCCTGAGATAATCCGCAAATCGCGAGTCTGTACGAAGATTGTCCCAGATCGGATTCACCTTCAGATAAATCAAAGGGCCAAATCGGCGCTCAAACGCTTTGTCGAGCCATTGGAAAGCTTTGTCTTTCTCTCCCAACCCAGCGCAGGTGGCCGCGAACCAATGGGGCGAAACGTAGAATTGCCTTTGCATGCCTTCTAACTCGTCCAGCACTCGTTGCGCCTCAGCTCGTTTTCCGCACCAGGCATATCCCTGTCCGAGCGCCGCAAACATCTCCGTGCTGTTTTCGGCAAATTCGCGAGCTCTCTGGAATTCAGCCAATGCCTCCGAGCACTGATTGTTCTGCACGTAAGCTCTTCCTAGAAGGAAGTGGGCTCGAACAAAAGCCGGATCCATCTCCAGCGCCTTCTTGAGCTGAGCTATGGCCTGAGCAGCTTGTCGCGCGAAGTAAAAGAACTCTCCGTGATCTGTATTGATCAGCACCGAGAGCGGATCGATCTTCTCCGCCTTCTCGATTTCACTGAACGCTTCCTGGGTTCGTCCGGTCGAGATGAGGAGATAAGCGTACCCGTGATGAGGCGTCGAGTAGCTCGGGTTCAGCTCAATAGCGCGCTTGTATTCTTTTTCTGCTCCTGTCCAATCCCAGTCGTAATACAGCTTCACGTAAGCCAATGACGTATGAGCTTCGGCCAGCGAATCGTCCAGTTCCAGCGCCCTCGTGGCGGCCTGTTTGGCCTTAGGCATAGCCTCGAGCGGCGAGGTGACGCTCTGACTGGCCATGAAGCTGTAAGAGTCGGCCAGACCACTTTGGGCGAGCGCGTATTTCGGATCCAGATCAATGGCCTGCTGGAAATAATCGATCGACTTTCGATAGCTCTCGTCGGTCCGTTTGTTCCAGTAGTAGCGCCCCTTGAGATAGAGTTGATAGGCCTCGGTGTTCGCGGTGTAGTTTTTGGCGAGCCGCTTTTCTTCCTCGCCGCTCAGCCTCAATCGAAGCTTGTCCGAAATCTGCCGCGCGATTTCTTCCTGGACAGCGAGAATGTCGGAGATCTTCCTGCTATATCTCTCGCCCCAAAGCTGGGCGCCATCGGCCGCCCTCACCAGCTCAGCTTGAACAAGCATCGAGTCTCCTTGCTGAGTAATCTTCCCGGTGAGCACTCCTTCGACCTTCAAGTCGTTTGCCACCGCTTGTGGGTCTACGTCTATGCCCTTGTAACGAAACGCCGTCGTACGCGCCATCACCTTTAGCTCGGACACCTGAGAGAGGCTGTTGATAATGCTCTCGGTAATCCCGTCGCTCAGATAGTCCGAGTTTGGATCGTTGTTCCCGTTGGCAAAGGGCAGGACCACAAGCGAGCTTATCTGCCGACCGGGTGAAAAGGAACGAAGAAGGGCGCGAACGCCTAATCCGGCGACCAGGAGTATCGTCAGCGCAAGCGCGGCATAAACGAGCCGCCTAATGTTGAAGCGGCTCCTCAACATTGCTTTCCTGATTACGACGCCGCCCGATCCGCTGTCCTGCTTCAGCTTTCTCAGATCATCCAGAAGCTCTCGCGTCGTCTGATATCGATCTGCCGCATCTTTCTGCATCGCGCGCTCGATAATCACTTCCAGTTGCGGAGGCACGCTGTGATTAATCTCGCTCACGCGTCGCGGCGCGTCGTGAGTCACCGAATGCATTACATCGATCGGCGTTTTGTTCCCGCCCTTGAAGGGAGATCGTCCGGTCACCATCTCATACATCACAACGCCGAATGAGAAAATGTCCGAGCGATGATCTGCGGCTTCGCCTCGCACCTGTTCGGGTGACATGTAGGCGGGTGTCCCGACCTGAGCACCTTGTCGCGTCAGCTCGGTTGGATCTCCGGACGACGTGCCCGGCGAATAAGCAAATGATTTTGCCAGTCCGAAGTCCAGTATTTTCACTTGCCCGCCGCCGCTGATGACGATGTTGCCCGGCTTGATATCGCGATGAACTATCATTCGCTCGTGAGCGTTCGCGAGACCGTCTCCGATCTGAATCGCTACAGCAAGAGCCGCGTCGATGTCGAGCGGCCTTCCTGCGATCAACTGCTTGAGGGACTTGCCTTCCACATATTGCATCGCGATGAAGTGCAACCCGCCCGTCTCGTTGATCTCGTGGATAATGCAGATGTTGGGATGATCGAGGGCTGACGCCAGCCGGGCCTCGCGCAGAAATCGCTCCCGCGCGCTCTCATCGTCGATGAGTTCATCGGACAGAAATTTCAGCACGACCTGTCGCTGCAAGCGGGTGTCCTCAGCGACGTAGACCACCCCTCCGCCGCCTTGTCCCAACTTGCGCACTATCTTGTAGTTCAAGACCTCGCTGAGGTCATCCACTCGCCGCGCTTGGGCTGCCTGAACGATTGGCGGCTTCCTTACGGTGGTGACCTGGGCAATGAACCGGTACCCCCGTTTCGGAAGCGTCTCGATGTATCTGGGCGAGCCGGCATCGTCCCCAATCGCCCGGCGGATGTCCTTGACCGCCCGCGTCAGCGCATTGTCAGTGACGAACGCCTCCCTCCAAACCTGCTCGAACAGTTCCTGCTTTTCGACTACTCGCTCGCGATGCTCGATGAGATAGATCAGGAGGTCAAACGCGCGAGGCGGGACAGGTTGGGCTTCGCCTCGCTTTAGCACGCGGAAGTTCTCGCGGTCCACCGTAACGTCGTCGAAATAGTAGCAAGGTTTACTTGTTTCGGGGCTCGACATCGACCAAATTCACCAATCGGTCAGAGATTTGTCACGAAACATAAGAAAAACACGCTTTCGTCAGCGCTCCGTCATTACGCAGAGGCTGCGCTCGATTATAGTCGCTGCCCGTGGAGCAGCAAAGTCCACAAGCTGAAGTAGGAGGATTGGTTATGAAGGCTTCGCTGATCGCTCTTGGACTCATTTGGACGGCCCTGGTCATCGACGTGAACGGCCAAAATCTAACCGGACGCAGTAAGGCCGAACCTTTCGATCTCTCTCGAATAGACGCGAGAGCGGTCGATCAGTTCTACCTTGCCTGGCGATGCTCGCACGTCGGGCTTAGCGACAGAGAAGCGCTGGTTCTGATAGCGGTCGTTCACACTCACCGAAACGTCGACGACTCGAGACCGAACTCGCAAGACCAATCGGTCGCCGATCGATTCGGCGTACCGATCGTCACAATCACTAGACGGGGTATGTTCGTCTATGACCCTTCTATTAAGAAGACTGACAAAGTCATGAGCGGCCTCGATTGGCTGCAACTCAGCAAGTTCCACACGGCCAGGTCCACTGTCGCAGTGAATGAGTAAAGAGACTGCCCAGTGACTGAAGCCACACCTAAAACTCTTAACCTTAAAAGGAGAACCTTTATGAATACACTTAGAAGTTTCAAAGCACTCGTACTCGCAGTCTCGTTTGTCTCAATGGCAAGCTTCGCAAATGCGCAGTCGAGTGGAAGATGGATTGGCAGGATTCAAGTGACACCGTCAAGCTCCGGACGATCCGTTGCGAGCCCGAACGATGTCCGACAAGGCGCGGACGCGGCGACCAGCCAGGCGCCGGACAGGGCCGGCGACGTTGAGATCGCCGCAAAGAAGGGGACGATCGTCGGCAGTTGGCTGCTTACAGTCAACATACCTGGTAACCCCGCGCCTTTTGACTCTTTCAACGCTCTTTGGGCTCTCACAGGCGATGGTATTCTCGTCTCATCGGCGCAAGGAGACACTGCGCCCACGCCGTTTCCATCAAACACGTCGGCATACGGCGCGTGGGCCCAAACCGGCGATCACAAATTCGCCGCCACTTTCCTATCCGTGTTGTATGACAGTCAAACGGGCGAGAACATGGGCCGCTTTAAACTCCTTCAGACTATGACCCTCAACGATGCAGGAGATACGTGGAGCGGCGCGTTCAGGCTAAACGTCTACGACCCGGATGGAAATCTGGTCGCCACGGTTGACGGAACAGCTCAGGCAAAACGCATCGTGGTCGAAACGCTCGAGTGACGCGAGGCCTCATAGCTCCGTGATCGTTGGAGTGGCCGCGATCAGTTGATTCCGCAAGCGCGTTTGCGTCGAGCAACGCCCGTGCTTGATGATACTGGTCGCGGCTTGTTAATCTCGATAGCTAAAGATGCACGGGGCGTTTGGTGAGCACCTCAAAGAACCAGGCGGTGATTCAAATGAAGTCTACCGGGAATGCAACAGCACCAACCAAGAGGCAGGAACCAGATAAGCAATCGGCAAAGCCTGACGTTTCAGATCAAGACTATAACGAACTGCTTCCCAAGTTGATGAGCTATTTCAATAACGACCGAGAAGAGCTCGCGCGGGCCCTCGGTTTGAATCGCTCAACAGTCGATCGGTGGTTCAACGGCAAGAGCCGGCCGAACAACTCGACGGTGTTAAGAATGCGAAATCTCGCGCGGGAACGACTGACCGCAACGTAGAACGAATTCATTCGCTTTTTGGTTATAACGAATGAATTCGTTACTGGGTGCCGCTCAAACGAATGGCTGATTATAAGAAGATTCTCTATTCAGTCGAGCAGGCGGTCGCTCGCATTACGCTCAACCGTCCCGACAAGCGCAACGCCCTGGACGATGAGATAGTCTCGGAATTCAAGAATGCACTCGGCGCTGCCGGACGCGAGGAGAGTGTCCGAGTGGTGCTGGTCACCGGCGCGGGGAAGGATTTCTGCTCCGGCGCCGATCTCGCTTCTCTTCAACGAATCAGCGAAGCGGGCGTAGAAGAAAGCATGGAAAGTGCTCGCGTGATGGGCGAGTTGTTCATCGACATGCGGCGCCACCCTCGCCCGATCATCGCGGCGGTTCGAGGCCGCGCCCTTGCAGGGGGCTGCGGGCTGGCGACGGCCTGCGACATCATTCTCGCTGCCGAATCGGCGCAGTTAGGTTATCCAGAAGTCAACATCGGATTCATACCGGCTATGGTGATGGCGATCCTGCGGCGCTCGGTCTCCGAGAAGCGCGCGTTCGAGTTGATCACCCGCGGCGAGATCATCACCGCTCGCGCGGCTTTCGATATTGGAATGATCAACTGCGTGTTCGACGACGATCAGTTCGAAGCAGAGGTCGAGAACTATGCAGCGCAACTCGCAGCGAAGTCGGCTTCAGCAGTGGCCCTTGCGAAGAACCTGCTGTATCACATGGACGGGATGACCTTCGAGACAGCTATCGAAGCAGGCGTGCAATTGAACGCGATCACTCGAATGACCGAGGATTGCAAGCGTGGCGTCGAGCGGTTTTTGAAGAAGAGCTAAACAAAAGGCGCCAAACCACAAGGCAGAGAACGTCAAATCGTATTCAGAAGTTACACAAGACTAGCAGAAGTCATTTTGCAATTTGCATTTCTCACTTTCAATTTTCAAGGCTGTTATCTCTTTGCGGCTACACATTATTCAGAATTGAAAGCGCTGTGCCGCTGAAGATTTGTTGTTTCTCGGATTCTGGAATCGCGAGGTCTTGAATCGAGCTGACCGATCGCTCGATCGAACCAAGCAGGTGTGGATAGTCGCTGCCCATCACCATATGGTCGACGCCGACTAAGTCGCGCGCGAGTCTCAGATTGTGAGAACTGAACGTGACCGTGTCGTAGTAGAGCTTCTTTAAGTACGTGCTCGGAAGTTGATCGATCTTCACGCGGCATTCGGCGAAGTCTCGATAGCCATTGTCGAGCCGCTCCATCAAGTAAGGTATTGCGCCTCCGAGATGCCCGATGATCCAGCGGATGTTCGGCAGCTCGCGGAGCATCCCGTCGAAGCACATCCGAGCTACCGCAAGCGTCGTGTCGAAAGGAAAGCCGACCAAAGGACCCAGAACATATTCTTTGTATGGCTCGGAGTACACCGGAATCATCGGATGGAGAAAAATACAAAGGTTCATCCGGTCGGCCTCTTCAAAGAAAGGGCGATAAACAGGCGAAGTCAGCGCGCAACCTCTGATGTTGCTGAGCAAGATCACACCGTTCAGTTTCAATTCGTCAATCGCGCGATGAAGCTCGCGAAGCGCAGCCTCGGGAGCGTCCATCGGAATGGAAGCAAACCCTTTGAAGCGATTCGAGTATTTAGCTATCAGCTCCGCGTAAGCGTCATTCAAGATTCGGGCCACTTCAGGCTGGCGGCTTTCGTCGGCGAAAAAAATGTTTGGTGTCGACAGCGATATCACTTCGACCTCGATGCCTACTCGATCCATGTCTTCCAACCTTTTGTTCGGATCACTCATCGGCGCAGTGACGCCAAAGAACCGCGCGCCGCGATGAGTGATGATCGTCCGCCCCGTCGGGTCCTTCGCGAATGAGAACTCGGAAGGAATCTGACCGATCATTTGAAAGAAGTTTTCAGGATAGTAGTGCGTGTGCAGATCGAGCTTAATACCCATTCGATTTCCTCAGACGCTACTTCGAGCGATTGCTAGACTAACACATCCAGCCACGAAGACTCGAAGACGCGAAGTCATACAAAGTCTGAATTCACGCCGTTTCGTGGCTTAGTGACTTGGTGGCAGAGGTTTTGCGCTCTTTCTTTCTGAGCCGTTCTATTTCCTCTTGCTGCTTTTCGTCCTGGGTCTTCGGCCGCAAAACCTGGAACGGCCGCGAAGGGTCAGGTCCGGCGTTTCCCTCATACCGGTAATTCTCATTGATGAAGTCAACCAGGTCCGCGTGAGGCAACGACTTGAAGTTCCCTTCAACATCAAGGATCAAGCCGGGCTTATTGCGTTGGAGGTCGTCCAGCAGATTCGCCGCCGACTCAGCCCTGAATGTCGCGCCCGATGAAGAAACCGTAGCTTCCGCATCGGCAAAGCGGCCGTCGATGAAGTACGGCGTCAAATAGCGCGAGGCTGGCCGACAACCAGTCCGCCAGTAAACGTCGTGCGCGTAACCCCAGATGTACAGCGGATCACCCGGAGAGATTCTCTGGCGCACATACTCGGAGACGAACTCGGCTTCTTGCTCGCGCTTGGTCATACCCCAATTGGCGCTCCAGTGCGTGCGCTTCCCGGTCAGGGTCTCATATGCGAGCACCGCGGTGCGGTGATGACACCTGACGAGGCCGATTGAGAACAGCACGCCCAGCATCGCCAACCCGACCCGCGCCCTTCGCCTGTAATCCGGCTCGACAAGAGCGCTTCGCAAAAGCTGAACGCCGTGCGCCGCAAGCAACGAGAGCCCGGGCAAAGCAGGAATGAAGTAATGACCGTAAAATCGTCCGCTTATTATTACGGCAACCAACGACACGCCGCACCAAAGTGCAATCGCGTGACCAGACTCATCAACGACATCTTTTCTTCTTTCTCTGTATGTTCTCAATGATCGCCACACTGCCCAAACAGCAAGCGTCCACAGCGTTGCGTTGAAAAATATGAAGCCGAGGCCGCGACCCAACATAAACTTGACCCACAAATTAGCCGGCTCCGAGTCAATATAGAACATGTTCGAGATGAAGGCGTTGCGCCAAAAGTCGCCGAGAGCATGCATTGACTTAAGCCAAACCGCAACGCCTGCCAAGACAATTCCGAATCCGACAGCGATCAGCGACAGCCGGGCGATACACTGGCGGATTGAAACCACCAGACCCGACCGAGCCTTCCAAGCGCTGAGGACCTCGTACAACGCGAAGAACGCCAGGTTGAGAACACCGATTTGTTTGAACAAAGTCGCGAGCCCAGTCAGTAACCCGGCGGCGATCAACGGGATGTAGGCAAAATGTTCGGAGCCCTTCTTGTCAGTGTGATCGCTGACCATGAAAAAATAGAATGCCGCGACATACGGCAAGGCCATCAATAGCTCGGTGTTGGCCGCCATCGTGTCTTGAGTGAAATAGTTGGTGCTGAAATAAACAAACAGCAGTGCCGCCCAGAGTCCAATTCGTTTGTTGTAGAGACGGGACGATATCAAGTAAACAACAATCGAAGTCCCAAAGTTCCAAACGGTGGCGGCTAAGTGCACAGCCTTCATGCTGCGGCCAAAGATTAGGAAGACCGCTGCATAGAAAAGGGATGCGCCGGGCGGCTTGTCGGTCACCACATCGGCGTAGAGCCGCGCGCCTTCGAGCATTCGAACCGCGGTCAGCGCGCGCACTCCTTCATCGCCGTTTACAAAGTCGTAGCGAATGTAAAAAACTCGGAGGAGAAGGTTGAGAAAGAAGAGACCGGCGAGGGCCAGCAATATCTGGTTCGATGTAACCGTCACCTCGACTCTCCTGGCCCGCTCTTGCGTTTTGGCTTGCACAGAGTTCTCCGATCAGCGTGTCCTTCTGGGAACGAAACTGAAGCTCGTCGAACATCACGCTGCATGGAGCCGTGATGGTAACATCAAGGCGCCGAGGCGTGGTAGTCATCGATTGAGGTTGCCGGATCGTTTTCGTGCGGACCAAGCTGGCCGCTCAGCTTGGCGACTTTGGAAGTCTCTCGCGAGGTCTAGTATGATGTTCGTGAATACCAAGGTGAAGCTTGACTAACCAGGAATCAAAAGTCACCACTGATCCTGAGCTAAGGCGACAGCTTCAAGCGGCCTCGTCTGAGGACGACGCCGTTGAAGCGGTTTTCACCCTTTCTCCGGAAGATTCATCACAGGGTTTTCTATCTCCTGAAAGAACTGAGGAGCTGACCCGTCAGGTGTTGGAGCGCGTCAAGTCTCGAGTTGGGAGGGGTGAAGAGAAGCTCAACATTTTCAGGAACCTCGGATCGTTCGTCGTGTCTGCTCATCCCGAGTTCTTGCGAGAGCTGATGGCGCAGCCGGAGATCTCGACTGCGATGGCCAATCGACGAGCCGAAAACGAAATCGATCAGCCCCTGAAAGAGCGTCCGTGAACTGCATAAAGCGAAGGAAGTCGATGAGGAAGCCCAAGCTTCTCGAAAGATGAACCGCTAACGCCCTACTGTTGACTTCTCTTCTTGATCGACTTCTTCGATTTCTTTGCCTTCGTCGCGCCCGATTTTGAAGTTGAAGCTGGCGCAGCCTTCGCAGATTTAGTAGTCGCTGCTCCGACGACCATCCCCGTGAGTGCTGCGAGAGCGCGAACTGCGTCCGGGAATCCTCGATTGCCTCGCTCGGGTGGAATTCCCTCAGCGGTACATGAATTGTAGATTGCGTTCTGGACATCGCTGATTGTTGCGTTTGGCAGCGCCTGGAAGAGCAGCGCCGCCAATCCCGCCACGTGAGGCGTTGCCATCGAGCTGCCATCCTTCAACTGATAACCTCCACCGGGCTGGGCTGATAGGATGTCAACGCCGGGGGCGACCAGGTCCGGCACCAGCGGATTGTCCGTGCGAACGAATCTTTGACTGCACGAGAAGTCGGCGACCGCTTTGTTCTTATCGATAGCGCCGACCGAAAGTGGCTGGGTGTTGTTACTCGGCGTCCGGCTCGTCCCCGGGCCCTCGTTTCCGACCGCGATTACAGGAAGGATGTTACGAGCGCGCAGTGTTTGCAAAATCGGATCGAACTCGGCCATCGGCGGACTCAACGGTATGCCAACCGACATGTTCAGGATCCGAACGTTCTGCGACACGGCCCAATCCATCCCGCCAAGAAGTCGCGCGATGACGTTTCCGCCTTCTATCACGATCGCGCTGACCAGGTCCGAATCAGGCGCTACTCCAACCGACTTGCCTCGCACGGCCCGACCGGCAATGGTAGCAGCAGTGTGAGTGCCGTGATCGTCGGTGTCGTGGGGCTTGAGAGTCGGCGTCACAATCTGACCAAACGAATCGAACTCGGCGAAACTGGCAATTGCAGTGCGCAAGGCGGGATGCTTTCCGTCGACTCCCGTGTCCAGGTGAGCTATTCGAATACCCTTGCCCGTCAGGCCCTGGTCCCAGAGTTTGGGAATGTTGAGAAACTTGATTCCCCAAGTCACCTGCGCCGTCAGCTTCGCGGGAGCAGACCGAACGGGCCTGATGAGTCTCGGTTGAGGCGCGCTGACCACTTTGTGGACTCGCTCGTCCTTGCGAAGAGTTGAAAGTCCATCGCGAGTGACCGTTCCCAACATAAGCCCGAGGTTCGGGAAATGAAGCGCGGCGGGCGCCGTCGTTCGCTTGGCGGTTCTTGCGGTTGTCCTGCCAGCTTTGATTGCCGCGACGTTTCGCATGCCTGCTCGCGCGAGAGCGTGATTGATGCTCAAGTCCGAGCATTCGAAGCAACTCTCGAGGCCTGCAAGATGCGGCGTGTAATCCGCAGTGGCGTCAAGCGTCATCCCGCCTGATCTTCTCAAGGCCGCCACCGGCGCGGCAGGCGGTGATTTGAGCACAACAATAACCTGAGCAATGCCCGACGCGCTGAGTTGCTCGTTGATGGTTGCCATCGATGTCCTCCGACAATAATGTAAGACACGCTTCAGTGCGTCGCAGCCGCCCGTTTTCTGCGGTCAGCTAACCGACAGCGCCGAAGGGGATAATTTGGGCGTGACGCGATGGCCACGCCCGAGGACTAGCTTGGTGAACGATTTGGGACGACGCTCACTTCTCGATTAGCTTGATATCGCCGACCACCGGTCTCGCTTCAGCCGCTGGCTCGCCGGCTGGAATGATCGTAATAGCCGGTGTGGGGCTGAGCTTCTTCTGAGCGACCAGGTTCTTTGCGACTCTAGTCACGTCGAAGCTGAAGAACTTGCCTGCCGCTCCTGCTTCATGATCCTCGTGCGCGACCGCATCGAAGAAGTGAATCCTGCCGGCGAAGTAACCAGATCTTCTGCCAGGGGGTGTCTCGGGCGGCATATCCAGATACAGGTTATAGACGGTCTCCGGCGGGGCGTCCGCCTTCAAGTCCTTGACGACGAGGTAAACGTGATGTCCAGGCTTGAGAGCTTTTACTCTGGTGGCAAACGACTCAGCCGCCGCGCCTGCGGGAGCAAGCCTGGCCTGCTGTGGCGCGTTGGAGAGAACGACCGCATTTGACGTCGCGTGAACCTTCTCGGCGGCGGCCTGTAATTGAGCGGGCGGGCAGGCGGGGACCGGTTCGAGATGGTCGTACTTATAACCCAAGTGCGCGATGTCGACGAAGTCTTTCACCGGGACCGTCACCAGTTGCTTGTTCTCATCGACGAACTGGAAAGTCTTACTCATCCAGTTTGGGTCGGTATTGGGATTCTTGCGGCCCGCAGCATTCCAGCTCGCCCACAAGCGATCGATGTTGCTGTGGTGCATCCAGAACACCGGATCACCGGCCGCCCACGGGACCGCCCCCATGTTCTGACCATTGCCGACGAAAACGTGAACATTACCGTGCAGCCCCTGATCCAGACCCATATTGAACCCCGGATCCGTTTGCCCTACAGGGAGGTAAGTGCACTCTGAGAGGATGCTCGTGCTGAGTACGCCAGAGGCAAACGCGTCGATCGCCTGACCAGCGTTGACATTAGCGAACTGATTGCTGGGCGTGTGGACGTTGCGCTTTTGAACGAAAAGCGGGCTGCCCGACAAGCGAAACTGAGGCGGGATCTTGCCGTGGTTTAGTCCCGCCGCCGAGTAGTTCCAGTAGGGCAACGTAAAGTTCGCGTTACCGCTGACTTTCCGAATGATGCGCTCGAAGAAGTAGACGTACATTCGGTGCCACGGAAGAAACCAGGGCTCGTTTGCCGCGTTAAAGTGCGGCTGGCAGGTGTTCCACACAGCTTGCGCCATCGGCTTAAATGGACTCGGGTTGGGGTAGATGCTATTGATTTCTGAGGCTTTCCCGGGCGGTTGCTTCACAGCGTGGGTGTACCACTCGAAAACCCATCCCAAGGGATCGCCGACCGGGGTTTGGTTCATCATCTTGCCAACAGCAGCCTTATATGTCGCCAACATCGTACTGCCGTTCGCGCTGTAGGCGCTGTAGCGGATTTTCGGCGTCTGCGCGGACCCGTACTTCTCAAACCAAACCGAGAACGGGATTGCAGTGAACGCGCCGAGGAATGATCGACGAGAGATGTTCGACATGCCTTTTCCTCCTTTAGCGTTTAGTGTTTGGGACTTTTCAGTCCTCTTTAGATTTGCCCGCGTAATCTTGACAACTTGAATCGGCGCTTAGCATATCACCCACAGAGTGATTGTCAAGCGCACGAAAGCTTACCGATTATGGCTATGGAGAGCGAAGCCGGCAGGACCTCAGCCTGGGATAGAAATCAGAGCACAACCTTGCCCGGGACGTTCGTCTCGGGCGAGGTGAGTTGTGAGCGTTTGTCATCGCACGGGAATACCCGCGTCGCGTTGTTCAGCGTTCAATGAGCTCAAGCCTGCCGATTCGTGCTTTTGAATTCGCAGCCGGAACTCCGCCTGGTTTGATGGTGACGGTTGTGGTCTCCGGCAGGATGTTCTTGGACTTGAGACCTCTAACAATTTCGGTTATGTCGAAACTGAAAAAGCGCCCGTCTTTCGGTTCCGGATCCGAGCCCTCGAGCCTTACCGCGTTGAAGAAAGTAATGACGCCGACATGTTGGGGGATGTTCGCGTCGGCTCGAGCGCCTGGCGGCAGGTCGAAGAATACTTGATAGGGCACGCCCGGTTGTTCAGCGGCGCTCATATCTCCGATGACCAAGTAAACGTGGCGGCCGGCGAGCGACTTCAGTCTAGCTGCGGGCTCAACACCCGCTACACCTTTAAGCACTACGCGACATTGCTCAGCGCCCAGAGACAGCGGCCCCTCAGCGCTTGCAATCACTAGTTCTCGTTGACTCTCGGCACTCGGCATTTCTCCTCGCTCGGTCGTCTCGACGAATTGTTTCGTTGAAGGAGAATCACCTCCTGACAGCGCTCGTGAAAGAATTAATCCACAGCCTACAACCAGAAACGCAGCGGCTAAAAGTGCGATCCGATTCAACTTCATAAGACCACCTCCGACCAAACTCCTTTGAATTCATGCTACCCGCCCCTTGAATGCTTGGCAATCGCAAAAGGTTGACACGATCAACAAGTCCCTTCTGCGCAGGTCACGCAAGAATTTCTCGGTAGACGGCAGGGTCAACGTTCCCGCCGCTTATCACGCAACACACTCGCCGCTCGCGAAACAGATTCGTGCCGGTCAGCAGCGCGCCGATCGGTAGGGCGCCGGTCGGCTCTGCCTTCAGATTCGCCAGCGAGAACAAAAGGCGCACACCTTCCTTGATTTTCTCTTCGGGAACTTCCACGACCCCCGATAGGCTATCTTTCAGCACCACCCAGTTGTGCTGACCGACGCTTACCGTGCGAGCGCCGTCGGCTATCGTTTGAGGCTCCGTTTCGTTCACTACGATGTGCCCGGCTCGAAGGGACCGAGCCGCGTCGTTTGCCATCAGTGGTTCGGCAGCCACGACCTTCGCGCTGCTGCCTGCTGCGCGAAGTCCGGTGATGATTCCTGAAGTAAGCCCTCCACCTCCTATGGGCGCGACGACGAAATCGAAATCGCGATCCAATGCCCCGAGCTCTCGGCCGAGACTCGCGTTGCCTTGGATAACGAGCGGGTCATCATAAGCGCTCGCCACGTAAGCATCGGGATTCTCGGCGGCGAGTTCGGCAACTCTCGCAGAGCGGCTCTTGTGGCGTACGTCTATCAAATCAACCTGGCCGCCGTATTCGCGCACTGCGTCGACTTTCACCTGGGCCGAAGTCGACGGCATAACAATGGTGCACGACTTGCCAAGCAGCGAGCACGCACAGGCCATCGCTTGCCCGAAGTTCCCTGACGAAGCGGTGACTATCTTATCCTGATCTACCTTAGAGGCGAGATTATACGCTGCGCGAAACTTGAAACTGCCAGTGTGTTGAAAAGTCTCCGTCGCGATCGTTAAATCGACACCCAAACGTCGCGCAAGGCGAGGCGCTTCGATGATTGTAGTTGGCCGCGCAATCTCTCCGAGCATTCTCTGAAACCCCGGTAGGGGGTGTGATGTTTTCCGGCTACTTTACATCCTTGGACGAGATGTCGATGGTGATCATGAATCCGTTGGTGCCGCTGTACTCGAATGCCTTCGGACCAACGCGGTAGGCCTCGATCTCATTGGGCATCAAAACGAATCCGTCGTTGCGCGGCGCGCCGAAGTAACGGAGATTCTTGATCACTACCGGTTCCGCGGTCATTCCCGGGCCGTGATGAAGAACTATGACTCCTCCCTTTCCGCCGTTGAGTTTCGCCTCAGCGCGATCGGTCGACGCTTGCCAGTCGACTGTTGCGTCAGCCGCCGCTACGGTGAACGACTTCCACTTCAACGGGTAGACTTTACTGAGGATCACCGCGAGTCCCGCGCGTTGCTCCTTCGTGACTGACGGTTCGAACGTCGCTTCGACCCAGTCTCCCTGACCGCCGCCGAAGTCGTTTCCTAGATCCGCCGCCAGCCAGAACTTCACTCCGTCCAGCTTGACGCTTCCGTAGTGTCCCTTGTTGACCTTGTAGCCGAAGTTCGCGCGGCAGTAATGTTCAGCCATCCCGCCGTGATCGTGATGGGCAGCGGGCTTTGTGTTGAAGTAGCATTGGCAGAACATCGGGCAGCTACACGCTTCGATGATTGTTGCGTTGAACGACCAGTCAGACTCGGCCTTCTGAGCTGAAGCCGAGCTCGCGCTGACCGCTAAGAGTATTGGCAAAGTCAAGAGAATAAACTTTCGCATTCTTACGCTCCTCCTTATGTAGAATTTGTGATGGGCCGTGGATCGTAATACGGGCGAATCTGTTTGATTTCACCTCCGCTTACGCGGAAACAATCGAAGACGGGATGCTGAGGTCTTTGTTCTTGAGCCCTTCCAACTACGCCTCAACCGCTTTCACGACTTCGTCTCTCAGGATCGCCTCCTTACAGCCAGACTTATACCGCGAACCACTGGAAGTGTCAATCGACAGTTCGGCTCTTAGAATATGCCGCGGTCGTCGTAAAATATACTCGAGATGTTCGCTGAAGTCGCAGTCCCCGTCTACGTCAGACAGACGTTCACCTATCGTCTGCCTGGCGATCTGTCGCGACGCGCGAGACCGGGGTGTCGCGTGCTGGTGCCCTTCGGTACGAAATACCTAACCGGCTTTGTGGTCGATGTGCGCGAGACGATCGAAGGCGAGATCGATGAATCAGGCATCAAAGACGTAGAAGAGCTGATTGACGAATCGCCCATCATCACCCCTGAGATGATGGAGCTCACGCGTTGGATTTCAGATTATTACTTCGCGCCGTGGGGCGAATGTCTGCGAGCAGCGTTGCCCGCCGGCGCAACTTCAATCAGCGAGAGAGTGCTCATGCTCACCACCGCGGGTCGTGAGGTTTTGGGAGATCTACGAGACGGGCAGCGCCGGTCATCCAGGCAGCGCGCGCTGAAGCTCATTGCGAGCGAGGACTTCGTCACCGCGCGGAAGCTCGAACGCGAGCTGTCGACGGCCCAGGCCGGCGCGCTCATCCGCCAGCTTGCGCGCGAAGGCTTGATCGAGGTCTCCCAACGAATTGCCGACACGCGGTTGAAGCCCAAGCTTCAAAACGTAGTGCGACTCGCGCCGCAGGGGTTGGGGGTTGGGGATCGGGGGTTGGGCTCGTCAGGCGACAAGCGAGCGAAAACGAGGAGTCGTCGCGGGAGACAGGCGGAAACATCTAACCCCCAACCACCAACCCCCATCTCCCATCCGCGGCCCCTGAACGAGAAGCAGCTTCGAGTAGTTGGCGTGTTGCGAGCTGCCGGCGATGCTGTGCCGTTCAGCGATTTGCTCGACGCGGCCGAAGTGTCATCGTCGGTCGTGCGCACGTTGGAGAAGCGCGGCGTGGTCGAAGTCTTTGCCCGCGAGGTGCGTCGCGACCCGCTCGCTCACATCGATCAAGCGGCCCTCCAACCAGTTACTCTCACAACTGAACAGCAGCACGCGCTCGATAAAATCGTTGCAAAGATCGCCGAACATCAATACTCGACCTTCTTGCTTCACGGCGTGACCAGCAGCGGTAAGACCGAAATTTACATCGCCGCGATGCGCGAAGTGATTCGCCACGGCATGACCGCGCTGATGCTCGTGCCTGAGATATCGCTGACGCCGATTTTCTCGCGCCGACTGATTTCAGAATTCCGGGAATCCGTTGCCATCCTTCACTCCAGCCTCTCGGAAGGCGAACGAGCAGACGAGTGGCGACGAATCAGAGGCGGCGATGCGCACATTGTGATCGGCACGCGCTCGGCGGTGTTCGCGCCGCTCGACAACCTCGGGCTGGTGATCGTCGATGAAGAGCACGACGGCTCTTACAAACAAGACGAGACGCCGCGTTATCATGGTCGCGACACCGCGATCCTGCGCGCCTCGCGCGCCGGCGCGGTCGTCGTGCTCGGTTCGGCAACGCCGTCAATTGAGTCGTTCAGCCACGCGAAAGCCGGCAAGTACATCTATCTTCGCCTCCAAACGCGTTACCTCGATCGCTCGTTGGCTGAAGTTCAGACGGTTGACATGCGCGAGGTCTTCAAACGCCATGGCAAAGCACAACAACTGTCTGACGAATTGAAGTCCGCAATAGCCGAGACCTTCTCGCGCGGCGAGCAGTCGATGATATTGCTCAATCGTCGCGGCTTCTCGTCTTTTCTTTTGTGTCGATCATGCGGACTTGCGGTCCATTGCCCGAACTGCGACGTGACCCTGACTTATCATCGCTACAACGACAGTCTTCAGTGTCACTACTGCAATTACATTCGTCCAGTCCCGCGCGTCTGTGACGCGTGCGAGGGCGAATACATCCAATATATCGGGCTGGGAACCGAGCAGTTGGAAGCGATGCTCAAGGAAATGTTTCCTCAGATGAACATTGCGCGGCTGGACCGCGACACAACCCGACGACGCGGCAGCTTCGAACAGATCATTATGGAGTTTGCCGAAGGTGGGATCGATCTGCTGGTCGGGACTCAGATGATCGCCAAGGGTCACGACTTTCACAACGTAACCTTAGCCGGCGTGGTCTCGGTGGATGCGGGACTTGGGTTGCCGGATTTTCGCGCCGCCGAGCGAACGTTTCAATTGCTGACCCAGGTTGCTGGTCGCGCGGGCCGCGGCGACAGACCCGGACGGGTGATAATTCAAACCTACTATCCTGAGCACTACTCGTTGGTTTGTGCGCGCGACCAAAATTATGAAGAGTTCTACCGCCAAGAGATAGTGTTTCGCCGCACGATGAACTACCCGCCGTTCGCCGCGTTGATCAACGTGCTTGTTCACGACAAAGATTTCGAGCGCGCGAACGGGACGGCTGCGGATTTCGCGCGAGAGTTGCGCGAAGCCGCTGCCGGTTCGGACGTACGCGTGCTGGGCCCGGCGCCGGCGGCGATCTCGCGAATCAGAGGCGAGTATCGGGTGCAGGTATTGATCAAAGCCCGCAACCGCGCCCGCGCGCGTGAAGCTTTGGACGTGGCGATGGATCGAGTCATCGCAGAAGGTCACAACCCGCGATCAATTTCGGTTGAGGTTGATCCGATGAATTTGATGTGATTAGGGCAACGATCCGCGAGGCACCATCCACGGATGAACGTCAACCGTGAGCCGTCCCGCTTTGACCGCGGGATCAGTTTCGGCTAGCGCTTTAGCCTCTTTAAGCGACGCGACCTTGAACACAAACACGCCCGCGTAGTTCCCTGCGTTTTCAAAGGGACCCGCGATTACAAGCTTGCCTTCCTTGGCCAGCTTGTTGATGTTCGCCATGTGATCGCCTTGAAGCTTTTCGGTCTCGGGCGTTCGCTCGGCAGTCCACTTCGGGCCTCGACTAATCAGCCCGAAATAATACGTGGTCATCTCGCTGGGGTTGATCGGACCTTGCGGCGGCTTCATGATTCCCTTCGCCGCCCACCACTTCAACACTTCGACCGACATTAGACCTGCCTTGACCAACGGGTCGGCCTCCTCAAAGCTCTTCGCTTCTTCCGCCGAGGATGCGGTGACTACAGCTAAGCCTGCGAACCGACCAGTGTCGACGAAAGGTCCCGCGACAACCAGCTTTCCGTTGGCGGCGAGCGTTTCAATGTGCTTGAGGTGAGCCTGACGAATCTTTTGCACCTCAGCAGGCTGCTCGGTGGCAAGTTTAGGTGTTTTGACCAGCAGGTCGACGTAAAAAGTACCCATCTCAATCTTGGGCTCTTGCGTCGCCGTGTTGACACGAGCATCAGAGGCCGGAGCACCAGCTAGACCGTAGAGCGCTAATGCGACAGCGATAAGTTCAACGACGGTTGTTATCGATCTAGATCTACTCATAGGTTTCGACATCCGATTCTCCTTTTTTCAATCTTAATCGTCATTATCAACATAGCGGCTCGACCCTGGCAAACCGAAGTTTTTATCGTAGCGCGCAACACGACAGTTAGCTACACTAGCGATGGAGGGCTTTCAGAGATGAACCAGGAGAGTGACCGTCAGCAGTTGATCGAGATTCTTCAGAACGCGTACTCGGGTGAGCTTGCGGCCGCGCTTGCCTATCGCGGTCACTGGAAGTCTCTGGCAAACGAAGGCGAACGCGACTCCATTCAGAAGATCGAGCAGGACGAATGGCGGCATCGCGAGCGGGTCGGCGAAATGCTTGAGTGCCTCGGCGTGACCCCGAGAAGAGCCCGCGAAGCGAAAAGCTGGCTCATCGGCCGGTCGATCGGGTTGGCTTGTCACATGCTTGGTAGGTTCTTGCCGATGTACTTTGCTGGACGACTCGAAAGCGGGAATGTGGTCGAGTACGAAGAGGCGGCGTCGCACGCATCGGCACTCGAGCTGACTGAATTTCAAGTCGATCTGCTCGTAATGGCCGCAGTTGAGAGAGAGCACGAGGCGTTCTTCTTAAGCGTCGTCACCGGGCACCGAATGCTGCCCCTGATCAGTGTGCTCTTCAAGTGGGAGGCCGCTTCGCCGCTTCGCAAAGACGGCGCGGCTTACGAAACGATTGACTGATCTGTTGCTTGTTTTTGAGACGAACCTGGACTCACTCATATTCAGGCAGGTGCCCCACAGGAATCTCGAAAAGTCGCGGGCTTTTGCGGTCTCTCGCTGATAGAATTGGATTCTGAACTCCCCAAGTGACTCCAATTTCCGGATCGTTCCAAGCCACGCCACGCTCGTACTCGGGATAATAGAAATCGTTGCACTTATAAAGAAACTCTGCGGTCTCGCTCAGCACTACATAGCCGTGGGCGAATCCGGACGGAACGTACATCTGCAGTTTGTTACTAGCTGACAGCACACCGCTTGCCCACTTGCCGAAATGAGGCGAGCCACGCCGGATGTCGACCACGACATCCAACACCTCGCCGTCAATCACCCGGCAAAGCTTAGTCTGCGGACGCGTGATCTGGTAATGCAAGCCACGCAAAGTATTTTTTACCGACTTAGCGTGATTGTCTTGGACGAAGCGGTCCTTTATCCCAAGCTCGGCGAACTTCATCTCGTGGTAGCTCTCAAAGAAAAAGCCGCGCTCGTCTTGGTGAACGGTCGGCTCTATCAGATAAACGCCCGGCAGCGATGTTTCGATACGTCTCATCAAATCTTCTTTAGCGAAATGATCTGACTGCCTCAATAACGCGCTCGACCGCGAGCTCGTTCAAGTGCGGACCCATCGGCAGGCTCAGAGCTTCGCGATGGATTGCTTCGGTCATCGGCAAAGAACGAGCAGTCGGCTTCAATTCCGAGTAAGCTTCCTGCAAATGCGGCGGCACCGGATAGTGAACCAACGTGGTCACGCCGGCCGACTTCAGATGGGTCTGAAGCTCATCGCGACGGGCGCTTCTAACTACGAACAAATGCCAGACCGGGTCCGCTCCCTCGCATACCTTCGGCAGCATCAGGTCCGTGTCACGCAGCGCCTCGAAATACCTGGCAGCTACGCGAGCGCGCCGGCTGTTCCATTCGTCCAGATGCTTCAGCCTGACTCGCAGCAACGCTGCCTGAAGCTCGTCTAACCTGCTGTTGATTCCCTTCTCTTCGTTATAGTACTTGCTCTTCGAACCGTAGTTGCGAAGCAGTCGAACCCTATCTGCCAGCTGGCCGTCGTCGGTAGTAACCGCGCCAGCGTCGCCGTACGCGCCAAGATTCTTGGTTGGATAAAAGCTCCAGCCTGCAGCATCACCGAGACTGCCTGTTCGTCGATCTCTGTAACGCGCGCCGTGAGCTTGCGCTGCGTCTTCGATTACCTTCAGGCCATGTCTTTGGGCGATCTCGTTGATCGGCGCCATGTCGGCAGGCTGTCCGTACAGATGCACCGGTAGGATCGCTTTAGTCCTGGGAGTAATAGCAGCCTCTATGCAAGTGGGATCAATGTTATAAGTCCTTCCGTCGGGCTCGACCGGCACGACTTTGGCTCCCGCATTTGAAACCGCCAGCCAAGTCGCGATGTAAGTATTTGCCGGAACTATCGTTTCATCGCCCTCACCGATGCCATACGCACGCAAGATCAACTGCAAAGCTTCGAGCCCGTTCCCGACTCCCACGCAATGCTTAGTTCCGCAATAAGACGCGAACTCTCGCTCGAACGCTTTGACCTCCTCGCCGAGAATGTACCAACCCGAGTTCATCACTCGCTGACAAGCGGCGTCCAGCTCATCTTTTATTTCTAAATAGGTGTCCCTTAACTCAAGGAAGGGGACCTCAGCGGTCACGTTCATTCGCGATCCTCAGGAACTCATCGTAATCCTTAATGTACTCATCGGGATCATACCCTTCTGAGGCTAACACCAAAAGGACGCCGTCGCGAGAGAACTCCTTCTGCGTCGCCCAGATCTTCGGCGGAACATAAAGCGCCAGCTCGGGTCTGTCGAGCCGTATCTCATCTCGAGTTTGGCCGTTATCCAGATCAACCAGGCACGAGCCTTTCACGCACGCGAGAAGCTGATGCGCGGTCCGGTGAGCGTGATTACCGCGCGTTTGTCCCTCACCTACATTGAAGACAACGAAGTAGCGTCTCGGTAGAAATGGCAGCGTCTGATCATATTCAGCGAATGAAAGGCTGCCTCGCGAATCACGAATGACAGGCAGGTCAAAGAGGCGAACTCCTGTAACCTTGTTATCGATATATAACCCCTCGTTACGCGGCGCCCATTCCAAGCGCCTTCAGGATCGAATTGCCAATCGTCTTGGCTCCGCTGTTTGGAACAGTCACGATGTCGTTGCCACGATCAGGATATCTTCCTTCCGCGGCAGGCGCAATTCGATCGGCGCGATCTACGCTACTGCTTTTTTTTAATTGTGAAATCGCTGGACTTGGGTTTGCCAGTCTTGGATTGAAAGACCCTCGCGTTCTCTGCCTCTTTCAGGTGCCGTATTCGGCTAGCGGAATTGTTCATGCGCCCGGGGAACAACGATCGAGCCATCGAGCAACTAGAACTCGCTTATAAGGCGCACGTTCACCCGATGACCGGACTTACGATCTCGGCTGTTTTCGACGGATTTCATTCCGACCCGCGTTTCCACGAATTGTTGCGGCGGATGAAACTCGATAATTAAACCCTCGGTCCACAACGAAAGGAAAGATGGAACCTGGCACCAAGTGTCCCGCAGACTTTCTTACAACAAATGTACTAAACGACGGAGGGTAACGCCTCGGGGACTGTTTCAGGCGTGGGCGTTGCGACGCCATATAACTTCACGACCTGTTCCACGTTCCGCTGAAGATCGAACTTCGCTCTTGCCGCTTCACGACCCGCGCGGCCCATTCGCTCGCGCAACTCCGGATTGACGGCGAGTGCCAGGATGCGTTCCGCCATCGCTTGAACATCGCCGCGATTAACTAAGAAGCCGGTCCTTCCATTTTCCACAAGCTCCGGGATACCGCCGACCCGCGTCGCCAACATGGGCTTGCTTGAAACCATCGCTTCCGCAATCACATACCCGAAAACTTCTTCCCATCTCGAGACCTGGCAGACTATATCCGCCGCGCTGTAAACTCCTTCGTTCATCGGGTCTTCGATCTGACCGGTAAAGGTCACGTGATCGCGGAGGTCCATCTCATCCGCCTGGCGCTGATACTGCAAGCGGTAAGCACCCTCGCCGACAAAGGCAAAGTGCACATTTGGGTTCTGGTCGATCACTAAGCGAGCTGCAGCCAGCAAATCCGGAACTCCCTTTTCTGGTATGATCCAACTCACTTGAACCACCAATGACCGGTCCTGTGGTATTTGATGCTTCCGGCGAAACTCGGCCGCTTGCTCGATTGAATCCGTCGCCCGGCTGACGTCGGCGCTGTTGTAAACCATCTCGATGCGCCGAATCGGGAGCAGGTGCCTCGCCGCCGCGCAACGATAGCCGTACCGACTCACTGTGATTATCTTCGTTATCGGCAGATTAACGACGCGCGCTAGACACCGCTTCCAAAACGGAGCGCGTCGAATCAAGTGCCCTTGCGGTTGTGAAGTGTGGTCGGTGAAGAAGACTTGCCTAACACCGCTAAGCTTCGCGAGCCACGGATACGGTCCGATGAAGCCGGTGAAATGAAGATGCAATATGTCGGGGTGATACTTCAGCAAGATTCGTCTCATCCCGCGAATCGTGCTCCAGTTCGGGCGCCACGAATCCTCAATTACCTCGATGCGGACGTTGGGGAGCTGCAAGTAGGACCGCACCGCCTCCGGGGGTTCTTTGAGAAAACACAGCACGCTCAGCCATCCGCGCTGGCCGAGCTGTACTGACAGCTCCCTGGCGTACGTCTCGGCGCCCCCGATTCGAGAGGGCTCAATGCCAAAGACTGATACGACTGTTTTCACGTTAAACTAGAACGAACTGATAACCGGAAGCGCAACGAGAGCTTTTTCAGCAACCGTGCAGCGGTCTTCGAGACAACAATCGCCTTCCCACCATCGGGGCCGATTCTCCCAAATCTCTCGAATGTCGGCGGTCTTGATGTTGCCTACGGGGCGCATCGCTGTGCATACGGTGACATCTCCATCGGCTTCGATCTGCAACATCGTTAGCGCCGAGCAAAGAGTCTTGCTTTCGTGCGCGCTGTGGCTTTGCGTGGCGATGCGCAAGCTGTCGGGATTGCGGAAGTAAGGAATCATCGCTTCCAGTTGAGCGTAGCTGTTCCCGATGTGAAATCCTCCACGCTTAAGCTCGATCAGTTGCCTCACCGTCCCAACTGCCTTCTCCGCATCGTCGGGCCAGGTGTTGCTGTGTTCAAACCACTTAGAATCTTCCGTGGTGTTGTAGTTCTGCTCGATCGGCTGATAGAAAACGTGCATCCCCTCCTGAGTGGCGTATCGCGCAACATCACCCGCGCCGTCCAGATTTTGTCGCATGATGACGGTCTTCAGGCGAATCTCGAATCCCAACCGGTTTTCCCTGCGCACGCGCTTGAGAGTTTCAATCGAGGCGGAAGTCTTCTCGAAAAATTTCTCGCGCCCGCGAATGAGGTTGTGAGTCTCGCCTACGCCATCCAGCGAAATAGTCACTCGCCAGGGGCGGGTAAGCGCCAGTTTTTCGATTTTCGATTGATCATCCCAATAACCATGAGTCAAGAACTCGACGAATAGCCCGAGCGACGAACCGTGAGCCGCGACATCGATGGCGTACGGTTTGAGAAGCGCTTCGCCACCGCTGATGAAGACGTGCACCGGACCGAGCCACCGACGCACGTCGGTCAGCAATGTCTTCCATTGCTCGAGGCTGGGAGAATCTTCCTTGCCGCGATTCTTCCAGATATCGCAATGAACACATCGAGCGTTGCACCGGTAGCTGAGCATCAACCCGATGGAAGTGGGACGACAACTGGAGGCCCAACGCCCCCCGCCCAAAGTCCGAAGCCTGTAGTTGACTCCTTCGTAGACGCGTTTGTAAGCGTAGTTAAACATGAGAAACACCGCTCTCTACGGGAAAATGGAAAATAGCTTAACTTTTCCACGATTTGAGATTTGTAGTGCGGGGCACGTGTTTCCCACGCGGGTTATCCCAAAAGGATTCATCGGGGTGGCAGAGCATTATAGCTTACTCATAGCGCAGAACCTCAATCGCTTCAACTCTGGTTGCTCTATAAGCGGGTAAGTAGCAGCCGACTATCGCAATGAACATTAACAAAGTCACGGTAACTATGAACGTATATGGATCAGATGGAGTCACTCCATAAAGCAAGCTCGAAAGTAGACGACTTGCCGCGAATGCGCTTATCAGTCCGATGCTAAGTCCAAGCACACTCATTAGCAGCCCTTCTCTAACGATCATCCAGATCACCTGGTTCGGTTCGGCTCCGAGTGCTAGACGTATTGCTATTTCACGGTTCCGCTGTTGACTCGAATACGACATGACTCCATAAACGCCTGCCGCTGCCAGAATGAGTGCCAATAACGCGAAGCCGATCAGTAAAGACATAGTGAAGCGAGGCTGGGCAACCGAAGCTGTCAGGCGTTCGTTCAATGTTTGTACCTCGGCCACAGGTTGCTCAGGGTCCAAGGCCCAGGTCTCTTGCCTTATCGCGGGCACGAGAGTCAGAGGATTCGTCGTTGATGTTCGGATGATGAAGTTCACACTACCTAAGAACGGGAACTGGCGGTAAGGTCGATACACTTCCGGTTCCGGCTCATTAGCCAGGCCCGCGTTTTTGAAGTTCTCAACCACTCCGATGATCTTAAGCCAGGGAGCCCTTGACCCGCCGAGTCTGATTCTCTTTCCTAAGACCTGCTCATCCTGGGAATATTTCCGGGTGAACGCACGATTGACTACAGCGACCATCACTGTCCCCTCGCGGTCTCTATCCGAGAACATTTCTCCCTCAACCAAAGGGATGCGCAGGGCGCGAAAGTAGTCTGGACTGACACCCTGAGCTTTTGCCATCTTAGGGACCGCTGGAGAGGAGACCGGCGGTTCTGACGAAACCAGAAACGAGGCGGTTACCGGTATGGGCGGAGCCGAGCTGCACAGCGCTACAGATTCAACGTCTGGCAACGCAGAGAGACGCTCAAGTAAGCCTTCAAAGAAGGAGGATTGCCGTTGATGGTCTGAATACCTGGAAGCAGTAAGATCGATCTTTAGCGTCAGAACTCGATCTGGCGAATAGCTCATGTCGCCGTAGCGTAAAGCCCAAAAACTCCGAACCAGCAACCCCGCTCCAACCAGAAGGACTACGGCCAGAGCCAATTCCCCGACGACGATGGTTCTTAAAATACGACGCAATCCAGATGATCCAATGACGCTGGCCGCACCTGCCTTAAGAGTATCGGCGACATTATTAGAGGCAAATGCCCTCACCGATATAAGACTTATTAGCAGAGTTATGACCACGAAACTAACAACTAGGAATCCTAAGATGCGGGGATCCCCATGAATATTGTCAATGCCAAACACCGCTTTGGGAAGCATCCACATCAAAAGCCTGCGTCCCAAAAAACCGATCAAAATCCCGAAACCACAACCCAGGAATGTAATCACCGCATTCTCCGTCAACAACTGCCTCAGTATGCGAATTCGGCTGGCACCCAAACCCATTCGGATCGCGATTTCCGTTCGTCGGGCAATGGTCTTGGCCAGCAGAAGACTCCCGACATTCAAGCAGCTAAGCAAGCAGAGAAGGAAGACCGCTCCCAACAGGACCAGGGTGGCACGCCGTACATTGGCGACCAGATGCTCGTGCAAGGGAACCAGCATTACTTGCTTCCCATCCTGAAACGTCGGGTAAGCCTGAACGATTCCTTGTTGAATTGAATCCATCTCGCTTTGCGCTCGGTCAACAGTGACGCCCGGTCTGAGACGCGCGACCACGTTGATACTCATTATTCCATTTTGCATACTGGCTTCCCGGCTCGCCTGCTCCGCGCCGAGCGCCAACGGAGTGACAATTTCCACATCAAGCGGTTCCGGGAAGCGGAATTCTTTGGGTAGCACTCCGATCACGTCAACCAGTTCGTCGTCAAGCTTAATAGTTTGTTCAATAGCGAGGCCTTTTCCAAATTGTCTTAGCCACAGACCATGAGTGATGATGGCAACTTTACGACCGCCTGGGCGATCTTCTTCGGCCAGAAAATCACGCCCTAAGAAAGGATGTATGCCCAACATCTGGAAAAAATCGGAAGAGACTTGAGCCGTCAAGATGCGCTGAGGCTCGCTGCCACCCTTCAGATTCCGACTCTGCTCAGAAAAGGCTGCCATCCTTGCAAACGACTGAGTCTGTCTTCGCCACGCCAGAAAGTCGGGCGCAAGTACGTACTCTCTATTCGTAGGCGAAACACCCTGGCTGATCCATACCAACTGATTGGGGCTCGGATAAGGCAACGGCCGAAGCAGGACGGCATCAATCACGCTGAAGACCAGGAGGTTTACGCCGATCCCTAATCCCACAATGAAGATGGCCGTCGCCGCAAAGGTAGGATTTCTGACGAGCACTCGGAGTCCGTAACGTACATCCTTCTGCAAACCGTGCATGGCAGGTCTCCCAATAGCTTTGTCGCTCGCGCTACAAATCAATCATGATGTGTCGGCGACAGGAAATCAATAGCGTGCGCTTCTTGATCACACGTCCGCAAAAACCCGTAACACAGCTTTTTTCTCTACGATGAAATTAATAGCGGTACAGGGGCTGGCCAAGTCGGATCCCCTTTGATCGAAGGTAAGACGCAGCCGAAATAATCGTCGGCCATTCCCTCAAGAGTTCGGCATAGCCACTCACAATAGTCCGTGCAGCTGCCCATGCCTCGTGTGCGGTACTGCCCCGAGCCACGTCGCCTGGAAATAGGTCGCCCGTCTTGGTCAAGGCAAGCGTTTTCCGATCCAGCCAGGCCCGTATGTCATCTTGCCAATAAGAAGGCCCTCCATACTCTGCAAGCAAGCTCTCCACCCTCGCAATCAGTTCAGCTGACTGCTTAAACAGATGCTCGATCATCTCTTCCCGAAAATCGCTTTCCGGCAATCCGGCAAAATCTTCGAGGTGAGTTCCCAGGTCTTTCAATCGAAGATCGGGCGTTGCTCTTCCCAGGCGTGGATGAAAAGCCGCAATGGCGGCCACGATAATATCATCGACTCGTAGTCGCTCTGCCGTCTCCAAATGATGGCACACATATTTCCTGTCGGATGGCGGACTATGAAGTAGCGCGATGGGGAGATGACCAAAATAGGCATCCGGAATGCATCGGTTAATAGTGAAGCCCATTAAGACATCTTCGCCCCAACCGAGCGGCATAAACGGCGGGAGCAGCCGGCTGTTATCAAAGCCAAACACAGCCCCTAGCCATGGCGCCCCGTGAAGGATATGCGGATTGCTTGCTACGCGAAGGACCTCACGACTACACGACGCAAAATCATATTCTTGCCTTGTCCGCAAAAAACGTTTCCTTGTATCCGGGTTCTTGTTGAGAAGCAGCGTGAAACTAGTATAAAGGGCACAATCACCCAGCAGGCCATTATAAGATAAGACCACAGTCCCGTTACGCGATTGAAAACTTTCCAGCAATGAATCACATAAAGAAACCAGAGACACTTCGGTGGGGGCAGAGGCGTCAACGATCTGCGAGAGAGTTCGGCCTAAAACACTCTCATGTGTAGCAAAGATATCCACTTCGCTCTGTGGGACAAAATTCAAGGCCGCCTGCCGATCTGAGAAAAACCAAACCTCTTCGGGGTCTGCTTGACAACTTACGGCTAATGCCGGCTTCGGAGATGGTGTTCTGACCGCATGGCAGATCGTATCATCGTCAACACTTAGGATTAATTCCCCTACGGTGTGCAGCGTAAGGGCATTGCGGTTTGCGCCGAGAGTCCAATCACACAATGGTAACCCAAAGAGCGCGAAGTCTATTGCCTTTCTATTGATCCCACAGTGATGGCTGAGCAGCTCGGCGAATCGAATCTTTTCGAGCTTGGAACCATGATAGATTCGAATGCCATGCAACATCGCTAGTTCTGTAAGGAGCGCACGGTTAGCGTCTATGTTTCTCGCACTCGATGAGTCATCCATTACTGCGACCTCGATGGATCTGCCCAACTTCGCGGCGTGATTCAGATAGCTGGAGACGCATCGGCAAAGAACCTCCGGCCGGTCTTTGCTTACCACACCCAGCACACTGATTCTTTCCCTCTCATCTTTTTGATTTATCAGACGGCTTCTTCCGGAAAGCAGGTCGTCCTGGGAAATAAGCAGTCCAGCTTCCGCGAGTGCCTGTAATTCAACCATGAGGTCGGAGAATCGATGGTCGTGCAAAACCAGAGCGTTGAGCCACCTGTTAGTCAGACGTGAAATGTTTTTTAATATTCTATTCGGATGTGCAGTAGGATGATCCGATGCGCAAGAGCTTTGCAGCTTTAGTTGGCCATTCTTCGGATCATACAAGCGACTATAGAGCCTTTTCGCGAGGTCGAATAAAGTCTCAAAGTTGTTGCACCCTATCAACGCATGGCTAATTGCACTGGGCAGCAGCCTGGCTTCGTCCGTAGCGCGCGATCGAAGCAACTCTTTCCCTCGCGAAGAGGGTATTCTATCTACAAGGCCGAGCCGATAACGGATTGAAAGATTGCTCTCTGTGATCTTCTTCACGCCTGATTTCGATTGCGGCGGTTCGTTCTATAGCTAGCGATGACTTGCCCTGGGCCATTGGACCAATTCCTTGACTCGCCTACGCCTTTGCAGTGAAGCTCCACATCGTCACTCCATCCCGGCCCAGAGTATACATCCGGTCCGAACACATCGCTGCCTCGCGGCAGTTGATCGGAAGCTTAAAGGAGAACAGATACGTCCCGTCTCGCTTGTCGTAGACGTCTATGATCTGTCCACTCGTTACTCCAGCAGTGGCGTCGCTCGCTCCGCTCAAAGCGTAGAGTTTATCACCGACCAAGCTCATGCTTAGGACGGCTGTGGGGCTATTGGGCTTGACCTTTTGCTTCTTCCCGTCGGTAATAGTTATCGTTGGTACGAGATCGTCAATCGTTTGAACGATAAACTGTTTCTCTCCATCTACACTATAATTTGCGAGAAAACCAATGTTCCGGCCTCCGTAGATAAACCCGTGACCACTACCATCGTTTACAACGCCACCATCAAGCGCGATTCCCTGACTGGCCTGATCCGCGATAATCTCTCCAAAGGACTTCAGTAACTCACCTGACAAACTGTAGATTTCGAACAATCTCTCGCCTCCGGGCGGAACCATAGCAATCAATCGATCGCCGGAAATACAGATTCGGTCCACCGTGCTTTTCGGTTGCAGCGTCTGAATCAGCTTTCCCTGGGCGTCAAAGCGGACGATCTTTCGTAATAAAGGATCACACACCCATAAGTCGCCATTCAGACCTATGCAGAACGCGGTCGGGTTTCTAAATTCGCCGCGGTCGACACTCTTCCCTTCACCAAATGTCCTTAATAGATCGCCATCTGGAGAGAAAACCTTGATCCGAAAATCGTCCCAATCCAAGACGTAGACATTTCCGGACGTGTCAACTCGCATCATCATTGGTTTGGTCACCCTACTTGAATCAATGACAAATGATTTCTCGAAATCATATTGCTTCCACAGACGATTCATAGTGGGCTGGACTCTAGGCGCTGACCCTTCCAGAAACGCAGGCTGTACTTCAACAACAACCGCGGAGGCGCGATCAGCAATGCGACCGATTAAGAGGCTCAATGCTGCAAGGGGCAGGCCGATAATGAATAGAATACGGATGTCCTCACGCAAGAACTTAAAAATGCCTTTCTTTATTTCCATCTCCTGTTTACTCCGAAGATATTTGCTCTAGTCCAGACGAGTCAGGCCAACAGCGAAAAACTCAAAGCCTCTACTGAGCCCGCCTCTTATGAACCTGCTTCGACCGTGTAACACGTTATCGGCTCCGAAGTGCAGCATTGAACCGGACCTCCCATGCATGCACAATATTCACACAGTCCGCCATCGGCGTTGGTATGCTTGAGACCCTGGAAGCCAGCGACCCCTACCAAGAGCGCTAATAGCGTAAAGACTACCCTCAGTATTCGTTGCGCCGCTTTTCTCACCCCCTTTCCTAGTTGGCTTGTCTATCCGTCATTCGGTCAACACCGCGGAGGTCGCGATCAGCAATGCGACCGACTAAGACGATTTGAGCCGACAGCGAAAAACTCACAACCTCTACTCAGCCCGCCTCTTCTGAACCTGCTTCAGAAGAACAGGGTGTTCTATTGTGCACCCCCGGT
>DASXSR010000096.1:0-9338 GCA_036505875.1 Blastocatellia bacterium
CTCACTCATCTGTAGAATCTTCTCACAACTTAATCACTGAACGCTCATTTTTCCAGCCGCGTCGAAGATTAGAGTGGCTTAGAGCCGGTTTGGACGGCTCTGGTTGCTGCGAATTCGGGTTCGTAGTCCGGCCATCAGGCGGAAGTTTGTATTCGGTCGAGACGCGCTACGAACTTCCGGCTGAAGCCCGAACTACAAACATTGGAGAAAGGCCACGATGAGAGTAAAGATGATTCTGCCCGCGCTGACCGAAGCGAAGAGCCCGTTCTGGCGGCCGATCAAGTACTCGCTGTTTCCGCCGCTCGGCCTTGCTACTCTTGCCGGGTACCTCCCACGCGATTGGAAGATTGACCTCCAAGACGAACATGTCGAGAAGCTCGATCTTGATGACGAACCTGACCTCGTCGTTATTCAGGCATACATCACATCAGCGAAACGCTCTTATGCGATCGCCGATCATTATAGGAGAAAAGGCGCACACGTCGCGCTCGGTGGCCTGCATGTCACATCGTTACCAGAAGAAGCAATGCGCCACGCCGACACAATCTTCCTGGGGCCGGGCGAAGACACCTGGCCCACGTTTGTGAATCACTATCTTCAAGGAAGGCCCCAGCGCGTTTACAGCTCCAAGATTAGAACACTCGTCGGCCTGCCGCCGGTTCGCCGGGACCTCATCAAACGGAATCTTTATCTTGTTCCAAATTCCATCGTTGTCTCGCGCGGATGCCCGCACACGTGCGATTTCTGCTACAAGGTAGCATTCTTCGAGGGTGGCCGAGGATTTTACACTCAACAGGTGGACGACGCGCTGGCGGAAATCGATCGACTCCCGGGGCGGCATCTGTATTTCCTGGACGATCATTTGTTCGGCGACCCGCGATTCGCGGCGGCTTTATTCGAGGGAATGAGAGGCATGAAGCGATTGTGGCAGGCTGCGGGCACCGTCAAATCTGTGCTTGCGCCTAAGCTGTTGGAAAAAGCCGTGGAGAGCGGGCTTAGAAGCCTATTCGTCGGATTTGAGACGCTCAACCCAAACAACCTGGTCGAACAGAATAAGTATCAAAACCTGAATCGCGATTACGCGGCGGCGATTCGACGGCTGCACGACACCGGCGTGATGATCAACGGGAGCTTTGTTTTCGGAATGGATGACGACGACGATACGGTGTTTGATCGCACCGTTGAATGGGCGATCGAACAGGGCATCGAGACGGCGACCTTTCACATCCTCACGCCGTACCCTGGCACCGCGCTGTATCAGAGAATGCAAGCGCAAGGGCGGATGACAAGCAACGACTGGGACATGTTCGACACGCGCCACGTCGTGTTCATGCCGGCGAAGATGACGCCAGCAGCCCTCGAGTCAGGATATTGGCGAGCGTACGACGACTTCTACAAATGGGGCTCGATCTTTCGCGGCGCGTGGGCCAAGCCGAGACTCAAGGAGCGGTTGAGGCATGTTGCGTACGCCGGTGGGTGGAAGAAGTTCGAACCGTTGTGGGACTGGGTCATACGCGCGAAACGAGTTACTTCTCTGTTGCCAATGCTCGAAGCGGTCCTGACGGGGTTCGGGTCTCATCCGAGTGTTCCTGTCGCAGATCATGCACCGAACGCTGTGAGCGATCTGCAAAACCACGTGGCAACCCGCGATCGAAGAAGCCTGGTTGTCCTGCAGCAGGGTTGACGGGCGCTTCTCATAACTTTCTCACTGATTGCTCACTTATTTGACCCGGGTAGACTTTACAATAGACCTCTACTGTCTCGGCTTCGCTCTATGGAAAGGAATTCAAAGGGCATTGCGATAACGGTTGGAATCGTAGCGGCAATCGGCATTTCGCTTTTGGCGATGATTGCTCTTCTGAACCGACGAGACCAGATCGTTGGATTGAATCAAGAGATTCAATACGACGATTTCGCCTTCTCGGCCTTGGCGGTCCGCGAAGCACGTACTTTGGGAAGCGACCAGTACCAGGCTAATGCTCAAGGTGTTTACTGGATCGTGACCCTCAGGATCGCCAATCACGCCAAGCGTGTCGATTACAGATTCAAGAGATCGTCGCCCGTCTTGATTGATTACACTGGACGAGAGCTTCGACCGTCACCTAGCGGGCAGCAAGCGCTTGAGTCAGTTAATGGCGTCCGATGCAGCGAACCGATCCCGGCAGGAGCATCCTGCACGACCGAGGTTGTATTCGATGTGCCCATAAACTCTCGCGTTTCCGGCTTGAGGATTTCCGAGGACGGATTGGCTGGTGACATTCTCGAGGTCATATTTTTCGGCAAGAAACGGATCGAACTCGGCATGCTTGAATGAGAGCGGCTACAAGGGAGTTTTGGAGAATCACACTTTATGGCAATGAGAAGGATTGACATCGCGCCTCCCGTTAGATCGACCGGTGAGGACCTTTTGTTACAACTCGACCTTGGCAGGTTGCCGAGACACGTAGCCATCATAATGGACGGCAATGGTCGATGGGCGGCTAACAGGCATTTGCCGCGGCTAGCCGGGCATCGCGCCGGGGCCGACGCTGTGCGCCGGACGGTAGAGACCGCAGCAAGGCTCGGGCTGGAGTGCCTCACGCTTTACGCCTTCTCGACCGAGAACTGGAAGCGGCCAAAGTACGAGATTAGAGCGCTGATGGACTTGTTGGTTGAGTACATTCGCAGGGAGCTCCACTCGCTCAAAGAAAACAACATTCAATTCCGGATGTTAGGCCGAGCGGATGATTTATATCTGTCGGTGCTGGAGCAAATTCGCAAGGCTGAGCTGGCGACGCTTCAAAGCACCGGGCTGCGATTGAACATCGCGCTCAACTACGGGAGCCGAGCGGAGATTGTGGACGCGGTTAAGAGAGTTGCTCGCGACGTAGCCGCAGGTCGGTTGGAGCCAGAGGAAATTAGCGAAGAGATCATTCATCGCAACCTGTACACTCGAGCGCTGCCAGATCCCGATCTGCTCATCCGCACCAGCGGCGAGATGCGCATAAGCAACTTCCTGCTATGGCAAATTGCTTATACGGAAATTCACATCACGGATACGCTTTGGCCTGACTTTGACGAACGAGACCTGTTTGCGGCGTTGATTGATTATCAGAGCCGTGACCGGCGCTACGGGCGCGTGGAGCTGGAAGAAGTCGTAGTTTAGTCAGCCTGCTGATTCAAAAGATCGTCCACACTGACGCAAATTCCCGCGCCGGTGAAACCTATTCGACTTTGCCCTAAGGAAGTAAGTAGAATTCTCCTTCGGCATGTCGTCACTAATCGAACCAGAAGAGCTTCAACTAGACCAAACCACCGAGCAGCTAAAGCTGCCCGATTCGCTGCCGGTGCTTCCGTTGCGCGACATCGTAATCTTCCCCTACATGATCGTGCCGCTATTCGTGCAGCGCGAGCGCTCGATCCGAGCGGTCGAGCTGGCGCTGGCCGATAATCGATTGATAATGCTGGTTGCGCAGCGCGACCTGGAAAAGGAAGAGCCGATTGGCCGTGATCTTTTTAACTATGGGACAGCCGCATCGATTATGCGAATGCTCAAGATGCCCGACGGACGCATTCGCATACTCGTCCAAGGACTTGCCCGAGCAAGCGTGACCCACTTCGACGAGAATCTTCCGCATCTGCTTGCGAAGATCTTGCCGCTTTCAGACAGCGAGCCCGACGCAGACGAGCTCGAGATGGAAGCGCTCATTCGAAACGTGCGCGCTTCGCTCGAGCGAGCGATCACTCTCGGCAAGAACATCTCGGGAGAGGTGATGGCGATCGTCGCCAATCTCGAAGATCCCGGGCGGCTTGCCGACGTCGCAGCGTCAAACCTCGAGCTCAAGGTTGCCGACGCGCAGAGCGTGCTCGAAAAACTCAACCCAATCGATCGACTTCATCGCGTGAATGAATTGCTGGCCCGAGAGATCAATGTGCTGATGGTGCAGCAAGAGATCAACACACAAGCCAAAGGTGAGATCGATCGCAGCCAGCGCGAGTTCTATTTGCGGCAACAGCTCAAGGCAATCCAGACGGAACTGGGCGAGGGCAATGAGCTCAGCGAAGAGATAGCCGGGTACCGCGAGAAGATGCTTCAAGCCAAAATGCCCGAAGGCGTTGAGGAAGAAGTCGATCGCCAGATCAAGAAGCTCGAACGCATGCATCCGGATGCCGCGGAAGCTGCCACGCTTCGCAACTATCTCGACGTGATGGTTTCGCTCCCGTGGTCAAATGCCTCCGAAGAGAATCTCGACCTGGTCCGCGCGCAGACGATCCTCGATGAAGATCACTACGGTCTGGAAAAAGTCAAAGAGCGAATCATCGAATCGTTGGCCGTTCGCAAACTCAAAGAGAGAGTCAAAGGTCAGATACTGTGTCTGGTCGGACCGCCTGGGGTCGGAAAGACCAGCCTGGGGCGGTCGATTGCGCGCGCTTTGAATCGCAAGTTTCAGCGCTTGAGTCTCGGCGGCTTGCACGATGAAGCCGAGATTCGCGGCCATCGACGCACCTACATCGGAGCGATGCCCGGCCGCATCGTTCAATCCATTCAACAAGCCGGCACTAACAACCCGCTGATCATGCTCGACGAGATCGACAAGGTCGGCGCAGATTTCAGAGGTGATCCGTCTTCAGCGCTTCTCGAGGTTCTCGACCCCGAACAGAATTTTTCATTCCGTGACAACTACCTTGGTGTCCCGTTCGATCTATCTAACGTAATGTTTATGACGACGGCAAATATGCTGGACACCGTTCACCCGGCATTGAAAGACAGGATGGAAACTATCCGGCTGGCGGGTTACACCGAGGAGGAAAAAGTTGAGATCGCGCGCCGGCACATTATTCCCAAACAGATGGACGCGCACGGCATCACCCCGCGCCACCTGACGATTAGCCGCTCGGCGCTCAAGGGGATCGTTCTTCAATATACGCACGAGGCGGGGCTTCGGCAGTTCGAGCGTGAGATCGCGGGGATCTGTCGGAAGGTCGCCCGCCGCGTCGCCGAAGGAAGCGATTCGATCGTGCGCGTTACCGTCAACAACCTTTACGACTTCCTCGGCGTGCCGCACGTCTACCCGGAAGAAGTGCTCAAGAAGGACCAGGTTGGCGTCGCGACCGGGCTCGCGTGGACGCCGGCGGGCGGCGATGTTCTGTTCATCGAAGCGCTGTTGACCGCCGGTAAGGGCAATCTCGTCCTGACCGGTCAGCTGGGGGAGGTTATGAAGGAATCGGCGCAAGCGGCCCTGTCATGGGCGAAATCGCGCGCCGATGATTTAGGCATCGACAGCGAAAAGTTCAGCAAGTTCGACATACACATCCACGTTCCCGAAGGAGCTATCCCGAAGGACGGACCATCGGCCGGTGTAACATTAGCCGCTGCAATGGTTTCAGCTCTATCGGGCAAGCCGGTGAAGCGATCGGTCGCTATGACCGGCGAGATTACCTTGCGTGGAAACGTGCTGCCCGTCGGCGGGATAAAGGAAAAGGTTCTGGCGGCGCGACGAGCAAGAGTGAACACGATCGTGTTGCCTCAGCAGAATCGCCGCGATCTCGAAGAGGTTCCCAAAGAGCTGCAGAAGGAGATCAACTTTGTCTTCGTCGAATCAGTCCGAGGAGTGTTAAGAATCGCTCTGCTCTCCAACCCTTGAGCGGCCGACAAGAAGAGGCCACGCAAAGAGGAATCGGCCTCAAGGTGACTCGCTATCGAGCGTTGCTCTTTGGAAACATCACGCGGTCCGGAGAAGCGTTTAGTTTCGCGAGCAGGCTCTTGATGAGTCTCGTCTTCACTCTTCCTTGCGTTCGCGGGTGGACGAGATAACGAACGATCGCCTCAAGCCAGGTATTCTCACTTACCCGAAAAATGACCGAGGGTCGGTCTTTCACTTCCAATTCGTTTACGGGGGTCTTTGCCAGGAGTCGCGTGTAGACGCGGACCCTCCTCTTCATCGCGTCACCCAGTTCTTCTTCGGCCACTTCCTGCATCGTCTTCGCCACAAAATCCAAGTCGCTCTCATATGCGACATTGATCTTGATCTCATTCCAAATATACGGGAACAGCGGAGAGCTGTAGTTGTAAACTGTCTTCTCGAGAATCTTGGAGTTCGGGAATTTGATTATTCTACCGCTCGGATGATCAGTCGAGAGATACTTGCCGCCAAACTCCCATAGCGTCGTATCGAGATATCCAACGTCGATGACATCGCCCGCCGCTTCGCCTATTTTTATTCGGTCACCCACTCGGTACGGCGCCTTGACCATTAAGTAGATCCATCCAATGAAGCTCGTAATCGGAGTGTGCAGAGCAAATCCGAGAATAAGCGAAATTAGCCCGACCGACACAACCACGGTGTACCAGTTGACGAATAATGCTGAGATCACAATAAAGGCTGCCGCCAGGAACACAACGAGTTTTTGGATTCGTTTGAGGTTGTACTTGGAGACTGCGTCTTCTATTCGACCAATAAAGTAAACCTCGGAACCTTTTGCGACAGCCAGCACAAGCACCAGTAAGACGGCGGCCTTGGTGTACCTTTGAAGCGGCGCGACGATGTCATTCGAAAGGGCAAAGAAGTTCAGCTTGAGCAGATAGTACAAGACGCCGAGGCCGATCAAAAACAGCACGTATCCGGCAAACCAAACTTTGTCCTTCGACTCGGCGACGGGCCGCGCGGTTTCTTCTTGGGGAACACTTTGTTTGAGGGCCTTTCTTACCTCTTCCTGTTGTTCGCGGACTTCTGCGGCCGGCTTTCGCTTCTGCTCCTCGGCCTGCTGTTCAATTTTCTCCTCTTCAGCTTTTTCGACCTGCACATCCTCGTCTTCGATTGTGTTTATGGTCGCCATAAGAATTGCCTCACGTTTCGCGATCCGCTCACGCGTCATCGCTTTCCGACGGACTTGCGACTATGCTGCTCCTCTTCGACGGAATGAGAGCCGTCAATTTCGCCCCTCTGTTCGAGCAGTTGTCCGAGCCGCTTGTAATGCTCGTGCAACCTCTCGATCTCTTCTTCGCCCACATCCTCAATATCGATCAGACGGTTGCTTGCTCCCTTCAACGCGGCGATGATCTCGTCGAGTTTCAACTGTATCGAAAGAGACTCCTTGTTTTGCACCCGCTGGATCAAAAATACCATCAGGAAGGTCACGATCGTTGTGCCGGTGTTGATTACCAGTTGCCAGGTGTCGGAGAAACGGAAGATCGGTCCGGTGGCCGCCCAAATTACAATCACGGTGAGCGCAATAATAAACGCCCACGAGCCTCCAGTTCGTTTCGCCACGTGCTGCGAAAACGACTCGAGGGTCCGGCCAAAACCTTTCCGCTCTTTCTCTTTAGCCATGCGTACTTGCAGATGCGACTGGTGTCGCGGCACCGAATCCAATTGCGCGAATCGAAGGGCGACTATTTTCCCACCTGTTTCGATTCGCTGCGACTGGACTGCTCGCGGTCCAACAGTTTTGAAAACCGGCTCTCGCTCCCCTCGTCGGTCTCTTCCTGGTAAAGAAATGCGAGCCGTTCTTTTTCGAACTTGTCAAAGAACTGCTCCCAGGTTATTTCCTGCAGCGATTCCTCTCCGGTATAGCCCGGAAAGTCGATTCGCAGAACGCCAGGGTCATCGCCGCTGCCAGTGCCTTTCACCGCAGCAGGTTTGCCCCCGCGTGCTTCCGCCCAGCTCCTGATCTTCTGATGATCTGTTGTAACCTTCGCCTCTGACATCAGGGATCCCTCCCAATTGATTCACTCGTCCACTTTTTGACGCTTCAGTGCCCGCGGGCCGGCTGTCGCTCGCGATACTGCGCTGCCCACCGTATCTCATGCTGCCTGTTTCGCCAAAAGATCGTTACCCCGAACCAAAGTCCAAAGAACAACATCAGCAGGACCAACGAGGCGCTCACAGCGAATTCGGTGGATTCGGTTACCTTCCGAACGACTACAAAGAAGTCGCCGCATACTCCCAACGCGAGAGGCGCCATAGACGCCAGCAGAATCCGGCTCGCGAAACGATGAAAGTGCTCGGACTCTTCACCTTGCTCCACTATCCGATGATAAGAAGGCGTGGTCATGAGCAATATGATGCAGGCGGCTATCATGCAAAGACTGGCAAGATGAACGTACTTGGAGGACTCGGGAAGCTTCTCGAATGCCTCGGTTAGAATAGTTACAAACTGAAATCCAAGCAAAGCCTGCGCTCCCGGTAAGACGACCCTCGTCTCCGTCAGAACGTGCTCGATTTTGTCTCGCAGCTTTGTGCCCTCTTCGTTGTCCTTCTCATCTTTCATAGCTTCGTGCTCCCTCTTGTGCCTGCCTTTTACAATGGCTTCAATTCCGTACCAAAACGTCAGAGCCATAATCCAAGTTAGAAGCCCGACTGTGATACCGATCGCGATGCCCGCGATTTTCTCCACGACGACGAATAGCTCAATGCCGAGGCCCAGTCCGAATGGAACCAGGGCCCACTCCATTACGCGAGTTGTGAATTTGTGAAGTTCCTCGGAGTCTTCGCCTCTCGTCACGACGCGATGATAGGCTCCCGGCCAAATAATCAAGGCAAGTGTGATGAGCAATATGGCGAGGCTGCCCAGCTTGAGGAACTGGGCGTGACGAGGAAGTTTCTCAAAACCGCTTTCAAATGTGGCGCGATATTGAAGTCCGATTAACACTTGCGCGCCCAGGATTAACAGTCGCGCTTCGTCCAGCGCGTTCTGCACCTTGTCTTTCAATTTGGTCATAGCTCATTTGATTTCCAGTTTAACCTACAACCAAGCATCGCCAGACCACATCCGTTTGGATAGAGCATAGTATGGATTACAAAGACGGCCGCGACCTCGCAAGAGCTCACGACCGTCGAAATTAATCAGCGCTGCTGACCGCCGCCCTGCCCGCCTTGGCGGCCCTGCTGCTGGCCAACCTGATCTTTCTCTTTCTGCTGACCAGGTTGTTGGCTGGTTTGACCCTGCTGCTGTTGCTGGCCCTGGTTCTCCTTGCCCGGGGGTTGAATGTTCGGGTCGTCGCTTTGTCTATTTGGTTTCGATGACATCTTTGATTCTCCTTTCGTTTAGCTCCCAACGTGAACTTGATTGCAAGGGAGGAAAGTTAGACCGATAGTCCCTCGCCGAACTACAAATCCAAATTAAGCAATCAGCGTGCCCTCGTTTGGAGCGACGGTGCCCTAGAACTAGTGCATGAACCTTTCGTATGTTTCGAGACCCAACGCGCAAAACTCAGACAGCGAAGGGACACTGATGAAGTAATGATGTGTGCGAACGGTACCGGTGTAGTGAATTCGATCAGAACAGATGTCGGCCGTTCGTGCAGCTCGACAGCTTGGGAATAACCGAGCTGTACCTAAGCGCGGCAATGTCTCAAA
>DASXSR010000097.1:0-4798 GCA_036505875.1 Blastocatellia bacterium
TTGAATGTCTCGCGTCGATGGCGGAGTTCGAAGTACTTGCGAGCACCGATGCGAAGCCAGTTGCGGAAACTCTCTCGCCGCTGCGTGAACGATTGTTCAATGCCTGTAAGGGCCCCCTTGTTGATATCCGACCGCACCAACCCGCAGAGAGGGACAGCCACGGAGGGCCGCCCACACAGGGGCGCCACGAAGACTTCGCTTGCGATCAGCAAACGCAACCGACTGACGCTAAGTCTGCCATGAGACTCCTCGAATGCAGCGACCGCCAAACTGAGGTTCGCTCGATCGCCAAAGAGATCAAGCGGCTTGTTCTAACCGACGGCTTCAAGCTTGGCGACATTGCGCTGATTGTGCGTGAGCGCGCGTCTTATGAAGACACGATCGGACGAGTCTTCGAGGAAGAGGGGATTCCATGCACGCTGGTAAGGCGAACTTCGGCCGTTGAAATTCCAGCGGTTCGGGCGGCTTCGAGGCTGATCGAGCTTGCGCGAGAGGAACCATCGTCGCCCAGAGTCAGCGACCTTGCCGACCTGATCAAGTCCGGTTACTTTCGCCTCTCAGAGGACGAGCTTGTTGCGCTCAGCGAGCGATCCAGGAATGAGTCGCCATATTTCAGCACTCAGCATTCGGCGATATGGAATGCCGACGATTTGGAGAACGCCATCGCTTACGTTGGCGGCGAGCTGCGAGTCGATACGTTCCTGGCCAGAGCACGACAGTTGACGCGCCCGGCAACCGAAACAAAACGAGAGGAGATGCTGGAAGCTGAACTCGACGATGAATCGGAGCCAGAGGATGCAATCGCCGCTGCGTTCGATGAGGCGCCCGTTGCCGAAAGAAGGCGCACCGAACGTGTCGAGTTCGTCGACTTTCCCATTCCCGGCTCAGAGCGAAGGCCAAAATTTCGGGAAGTAGATCCGGAGTTGGTGGCTTGGTCGGCGCTGGTCGTCGACCGTATTTCGCGGATTATCGTCGCGATCCCTCGCAAAGGAAGCGCCCGCGAGCTGGGCGACGCGCTGATGCGACTCTTCGATCAGCTTCAGTTTTCAGCACAGGTGCGCAGCTCCGAGCAGGCGGCGCTTTCAGACCGCGAGCTTCCGGCGTTGGCTCTCGACCTGCGCGGACTCGAAAGCTTGCGGCGAGCGATTTCCGCCGCGACTAGAGGCATTGAGACGACGATCGGCGAAGCTTCGCCGACGGTTGAACTTGCGGCTTTTCTGGATGAAGCAGTGCGATGCCTGAAAGGTGAGTCGCTGGTGATAAGCCGCGGCGATCCGGATGGCTTGAAAGTTCTCGAAGCTACAGAAGTGCGCGGGTTGCGATTTCGCGCGGTGTTCATTGCAGGGTTGATAGAGGGCGGCTTCCCGCTGCGCCCGTCACGAGACTGGATTTACCCTCACGAAGAACGCGAGCGATTGAAACAGTACGGCTTAACGCTTGAAGACATTTCGCCCAACACGTTGCTTAAGGAAGAACATTATTTCTATCAAGCCGCTTGTCGCGCGACCGAACGTCTCTACCTGACGAGACCCTTGGTGCTTGAAGACGGTTCGGAGACGGTCGCGTCGTATTACATCGAGGAGCTGGGTCGGGCCATCGCGCCTTCCGAGATTAAGAAAGAAATCGTGCGAAGCGATTTCGATGGGCGCGAGCTTTTCGATTCGTCGCGAGAGTCCGAGCTTGCCGTTTCGCTGGTTAGGCAGGAGGAGCGGCATCTTCATCGCGCACAAGCAGCAGGCAACTTTCAAGAAGGGGTTGTCGCTCGATTGTTGGCCTACGCTCGCAAGCGAGAATACCTGAGCGTCTCGGCGCGAGAGCGGATCTCGATTGAGCGCGAACGTAGCGGCCTGTGGTTTGGAGGGTTCGACGGTGTGATCAGTAATCCAAGCCTCGTTGAAAGTTTCAGAGATGAATACGGCGCGGGCCACGTCTTCAGCGCAAGCGAGCTTAGCCTTTACGGCAAGTGCCCGTTCAAATTCTTTGCAGAGAAGATATTGAAGTTAGAGCCGCGCGGCGAAGCGGCGCTTGATCTGACGGCGCTCGACGCGGGAAGCCTTCTGCACGAGGCGCTTCGTCGTTTCTTCGAGCGTCATCGCGGTGAGAGGCTTGCCGACCTTGACCGGATCGAGCTTCGGCGCGAACTTGGCGAAGTCGCCGATAAAGTCCTCGACGAGCACGAGCGCGCGGTGCCGCCGCTCAATCCTCGCGTCTGGAGCATCGATCGCGAGATAAGGAAACTGCTGCTCGAACAAGTGCTCGATTACGAGTTGACCGTTCAAGAGAAGACGCGTGTTGTGGATGTGCGACCTGCATACTTCGAGCTCGCGTTCGGGATGCGGAGCGAACACGCCGATTCACATTCAACCGAACAACGACTTGAGTTTCATCGGGGGCCGGGCAATCAAACTGAAACCGCTGGAATCCGCGGGCAGATCGACCGGGTCGATATCGCTCGGGATGGGACCGCGATCGCGTACGACTACAAACTCTCGAAGGGCGCGACCATCGATGATCTGACCGACGGGCGCGCTCTGCAACTTCACATTTATCTTGCGGCGCTCGAGCGGCTGTTCTTGCCGGACAGCCGGATCGCGGGCGGCGGATACTACACGATAAAAGGAGGAAGCGCTCGCCGCAACAAGGGTTTGTATCGGGCGGCGATGAAAGAATACACAGGCGTGCGGGAAACGACAGCGTCGACGCTTTCCGAGTCGGAGTGGCAAAGAATTCGCAATGAAATGGAAACCCGCGTCTGGGAATTCATCGACGGAATTCGAGCGGGACGATTCGTGGTCGATCCCTCGGCCCCGGACCAGTCGTGTCCACACTGCGATTACTCGGCAGTGTGTCGGTATGAAAAATCTCGGATAAGAGGAAAAGAGAGAGCTTCTTAGCGAACAAGGCGAGTCAAAAGCCAAGCTGCGATTCGATCTGACGGATGCGCGCGGTCAGCTTCAACAATTCAGAATCGCTCACTTGTTCGCCGCGCGCGACCGCTTCGCATCGGAATAGCAGCTCTTCGAGGGTTCGTTCATCGAGTCGTGCGCGGCGGGCGGCAGCCACGGCCAACTTCCTATTTTCAATTCTTGCGGGAACGCCGCTGAATCGACACAGCCGCGTTCGAAACTCGGGATAAATGTTTTGCATCGCCAAGTCGCTCGCTCGCGCCAACCGGCTTATGTTCGCCATTGACGAGACGAATTCGAGGTTGGTCGTGCGGCGCTCTCGCCTGAGCGTAATCGGACGCCCGAATCTGCGCCCGTAACTGTACACCACCAGCGCGGCAATCAACCCAGCCTGCGCCATCATCCAGGGAACGGGCGTGCCGCGAAAATACGCAATCAATCCGCCGCCGGTCGAACTCGCTCCGTAACCGTGATGGTACTCGTCGAAGGCGATCTTTCCCGCCGGGCGTTCGGCAAGCAGATTCAGAGCGAGAATTACGTTGTCAGCCTGCGAGATTCCGTTATTCGCGATTACGTAAGGATCGGTGAGCAGAACCACACGACCCTTGCCCACTTGCGCGTCCGCCAGAACCGCGGCTTGATCGTCTCCGATGTGATAAGTCGCCGATCGGCTGTCGACGCGGACTCGTGTCGCATACTCCGACAGCGCCAGGTGCTGAACGCCGCGAGTAAAATGCGTCGGCTGCAAGGGGTGGACTGCGGACTTCGACTCGGCGTGCTCGGTATGAACAGTGGCATCGCCGACATTAGCATGAATTTTGCGATCGATGATGATCAAGAGACCTCCGGCGTCGACCCACTTATTCAAAGCCTTGAACTCGTCTTCGTCGGGGTTCTGAGTCTCAGGCGGCGCAATAACGATGAGCGTTCCCGGCTCGTGAATCTTCAATTCGGTGAACGGCTTCTCAAAACGCTCGACTGTGTAGCCGCTCTCTTGGAGCAACGTGTAGAACGCCATCGTCCCGTAAGTAGTGGCGCGGTAAGACGAGCGATCGCCGGAGACTTCGTCTTCTTCAGTCGCGCGATTGTCGACGAAGAAGATGAAGTTGAGCGCAACTATCGCGATGAACAAAGCTGCGATCAGCAGGATTGCGCTCGCGTTGCGTTTCATCAACTTCGCTCTGTACCTAGTTTCTCTACATGAAGAGGCCGCTCTAGCTAAAGTAGGCCTATGCTCTTTCGAGCTTCCCCGTAGGGATGATCAATATCTACTTTGCGTTTCCTCTCGAAGCACTTTCGTGCTGCCGCTAGAGCGCTCTTATCCGTTGCCACCGCGTCAAGGAAGTCAGCATCGAAATGAAAAGACCTCATATGTGAGAACAAGTCAGCGCTGTAACGCATGAATAGGTCAGCGATTCCGGTCCCGCTTGTTGCCCATCGGCTTAAGAAATACAAATACATAAGAAGCGTATCCTCATTAGTCGTAAACAGGACGGGAATTGCATCTGGATGCGGCTCATCCACTGGAAGCAGGGCACCATTATCAACCCGCGCCAAACCGAATATGCTTTGGTTAAGGATGCAGACCAAACTCGGAGAATGATCCGGCGAGTATGAAAACGAGGTTGCGAAGTCGAAGAATGAAAGATTGCTATTAGCACACTCGTAAGCGAAACCAGTGACGAGGGGTCTCTTGTCTAGCGCCAACATTCTCCTGAGAGCGGCACATTTAGAAAAGATGTCGTTCATCTCAGATTTGTTCAGAGACGATTTGACTTCTATGGCCGCGAGCACGCTATCTAGCATTACGACGGTTGTATTATTGTCCGCAAAAATGCGCGGCCAGAAAATGCGGTCAACCAGCGCGCCGTCAAACTTTGGAGATTGTGCAT
>DASXSR010000098.1:0-8074 GCA_036505875.1 Blastocatellia bacterium
GAGGGGCGGCCACGGAGGGCCGCCCGTACAGGTTGGAATTCTTAGATGACACTTGCGGAACTGTGCGTAAAACGACCCGTGTTCGCGGTGATGCTGATCACCTTCCTGGTCGTGCTCGGCATCTTTTCATTTCGCGACCTGGGCGTTGATCTGTTTCCGAAGGCGGACCCGGCGACGGTCACAGTAAACGTTCGCCTGCCTGGAGCGTCACCGGAAGAAGTCACGACGCAGGTTGTCTTCCCGCTCGAAGAGGCCATCAGCACAATCAGCGGACTCGACGAATTGAATTCGCAGGTCTTCGAAGGCAGCGCGCGCATAAGCTGCAAGTTTTTGCTGGAACGCGAGATCGAAAGCGCTGCCCAGGACGTCCGAGAAAAAGTCGCGGGTGCCCTTCGCAATCTTCCGCCAAACATTCTCCCGCCGATCATTCAGAAGGCCGATCCCGATTCTGATCCGGTTATCTCGCTGGTGGTCGCCGGAGACAAAAGCCTCCGCGAAACTACCGAGGTTGCCGACAAGAAAATCAAGCGCGTGCTCGAAACAGTCGACGGCGTCGGCGAGGTCGGCATGACTGGCGGGCGCGAGCGACAGATTCGCGTTTACGCCGACGCCGAGAAGCTCAACGCGCACGGCATCACCATCAACCAGCTTCAGCGCTCCATTCAAAATGAAAACGTCGAGATTCCCGGCGGGCGGATCGTTCGCGGCGAATCAGAGATAGGCATTCGGACGCTTGGCCGAATCGACGCGATCAATCAGTTTGGCGATATCATCGTTTCTAACGTCAACGGCACTCCGATTCGCGTCAGCGACGTCGGCCGCGTCGAGGACAGCTTCGCCGAACCGCGCACCTGGAACATGATCGAAGGCAAGCAGGCGGTCAAGCTCGACGTGCGACGCCAGTCAGGCACCAACACGGTCAAGATCATCGACGCGGTGAAGAAAAAGCTCGAGCAAATAAAAAAGACGCTACCGCCCGGCGTGATCGTCAAGGTCATCGGCGACCAGTCGGTATTCATAAAAGCCTCGGTCGCGTCACTCGAAGAGCATCTGTTGTTCGGAAGCTTGCTGGCGAGCCTCGTGGTGCTGCTGTTTATTCGCAACTTGCGGTCGGTGTTGATTGCGGCGGTCGCGATCCCGACTTCGATCATAGCAACGTTCACGCTGCTCAAGGCGATGGATTTCACCTTGAATAACATGACGCTGCTTGCGCTCACGCTGTCTGTCGGCATCGTTATCGACGACGCGATAGTCGTTCTCGAAAACATCGTGCGCTACATCGAGGAGAAGCATTACGAACCGAAGCGCGCGGCGATCGAAGCTACAAAAGAGATTACGCTGGCGGTCGTCGCGACGACCATTTCGCTGGTTATCATCTTTGTGCCGATCGCGTTTATGACCGGTTACGCGCGGCGCTACGTCAACCAGTTCGGCTGGACGATGGCTTTTTCGGTGATGGTGTCGATGCTGGTGAGCTTCACGCTGACGCCGATGCTCAGCTCGCGAATGCTCAAGCGACTGGCGAAAAAACGCGACGGCGAGAAGGGCGATCCGGCGATCGCGGATCACGAATCACGAATCACGAATCACGAAGAGCACACGTCGAAAGAGACGCGATTTTTTGGCTTCATCGACCGTGCCTACGGACGCATGCTCGAATGGTCATTGAGTCACCGCGCGATCGTGGCGTTGGTCGCGCTGGCAACATTCGCGCTGACGTTCCCGCTTAACTCGCTGGTTGGTCGCGATTGGATTCCACCTGACGATCAAAGCGAATTTCAGTTGTCGATAAACCTGCCGGAAGGCACCTCGATTGAAGGAACATCGAAGCTTGCCACGGAACTGGCGGATCGAATCAAGCAGATTCCGGAAGTTGATTTTGTCAATCCATTCATTCACGAAGGGATAACGAGTCACAGTCACATCTACGTTCGCCTGGTTGACGTGTCGAACCGCAAACTAACAAACCTGGAAGTCGCGGCGAAGGTTAGAAAAATCGCTTCCGAGTACCGCAACCTGCGCAGCAAGATCATCATTCCGTCGGCGCTTGGAGGCGGCGAGATGTTCTTCCCGGTTCGCGCGCTCATCCTCGGCCCTAATTTTCAAAAGGCAGCAGAGCTGGCGATGCGAGTGTCAGAAAGGGTGCGCAAAATACCCGGCCTGCTCGACGTCGATCCGGGTGTGAGCCTCACCACGCCGGAGCTTCAAGTTAAGATCGATCGTCAGCGCGCGAGCGACCTCGGAGTTCGTGCTTCTGATGTCGCAAGCGCCGTCAGGCTGATGATCTCAGGCGAGGACCAAATCTCAACTTATAAGGAAGGTGATGAGCAATACGATGTCACCCTGCAGCTTTTGCCCGAGCAGCAGAAGGACCGCGAGGTCCTGTCGCGGCTGATGATCCCATCGAGCAAAGTCGGCCAGGTTCGGCTCGACAACATTGCGGCGATAGCGCAAGGCCTGGGTCCATCGCGAATCGAGCGATTCAACCGGCAGTTTCAGGTTTCGGTGAACGGGAACAACGCGCCGGATTTTCCGCTCGATCAGGCGGCGCGCGCGGTGACCGACGAGATAAAAAACGTCGGGTTACCGCCGGGGTATAGTTTTCGCTTCCTCGGGACGGTCAAGATCCTGGAGGAGACTACGACCAATCTCATCGTTGCATTCCTGCTCGCGTCGATCTTCATGTATATGGTGCTGGCCGCGCAGTTCGAAAGCTTCCTGCATCCGTTCACGATCATGCTTGCGTTACCGTTATCGATTCCGTTCGCGCTGCTTTCGCTGTGGCTCACGGGTCGAACTTTGAACTTGTGGAGCGCGCTCGGTGTGCTGCTGCTGTTGGGCATCGTAAAGAAGAACGGCATTCTTCAAGTGGATTACACAAACAGGCTTCGAGCCCAGGGCGTGCCCTTGCGCGAAGCGATCGTTCAAGCGAACCACGTGCGGCTCAGGCCGATTCTGATGACGACTTTCTCGATCGTCGGCGGCTTGATACCAACGGCGATCGGTATCGGAGCCGGCTCCGCTCAGCGCTCGGCGATTGCGGTCACAATAATCGGCGGGCAGACTCTGTGTTTGCTGCTGACGTTGCTGGTGACGCCGGTTGCTTATTCGATTTTCGCCGAACTGGAAGAGAGAAGGGTCTTCGCCGGAGCGCGGCTGCGACTCGCCCGATTGAAGTTGAGCGCCGCGAGGTTCTTAAGCTTCTTAATCCGGTGAGATAGCCCGCGCTGCGCTAAGCCGCCGATGAAACCAGACCCCGTCAAGCTTGAAATCTTCAAGTCGCTCTACTCATCAGTGGCCGAAGAGATGGGCTTGAGTCTCCGCCGCTCTGCCTTCTCGCCCAATATCAAAGAACGTCGAGACTATTCCTGCGCGGTGTTCAATCGCGAAGGCACTTTGATTGCCCAAGGCGATCATATGCCCGTTCATCTTGGCTCGATGCCGATGTCAGTGCGAGCCGCTCTCGAAACAGTCAAGCTCGGGCCGGGCGATATAGTCGTTCTAAATGATCCATACGCCGGGGGAACGCATTTGCCCGACGTGACGATGGTGGCAGGGGTGTATGCGGAGAGAAGGCAGAAGACAGAAGGCAGGAGGCGGACTATGGAAACGAATAGACTGCCTTCTGCTTTCCGCCTTCTGACTTCTGACAAGCCCCTATTCTACGTTGCCAATCGCGCGCATCACGCGGACATCGGCGGCGCGACGCCCGGCTCGATGGGGCGCGCGGATGAGATCTACCAGGAGGGTCTCAGGATTCCGCCCGTCCGATTGATGATCGACGGCACGGTAAACGAAGACGTGATGCGGTTGATCTCTGCAAATGTTCGAATACCAGAAGAGCGAGAAGGCGACCTGACCGCACAACTGGGAGCGATCTCGACGGGACAGCAGCGCTTGCTCGAGATAGTCGAGCGCTACGGCTTCAAAGAAGCCGACCTGTACGCGTCGCATCTGGTCAATTACACAGGCGAAATGATGCGACAGGTGATCCGCGACTTGCCCGTGGGCGTGTACGAAGCCGAAGACTTCCTCGACGACGACGGCTACTCGGATGATCCTGTTCGAATAGCAGTGCGGATCGAGATCAAAGGCGATCGCGCTCACGTTGATTTCACCGGCAGCGCGCCGCAAGTCCGCGGCCCGATCAACGCAGTCGAGGCGATCACTGTGTCAGCAGTCTACTACGTCTTCCGCTGCTTAATCGCGTCAAGCGTCCCAGCGAGTTGGGGAATCATGCAGCCGATAACCGTCACAGCTCCCAGGGGAACCGTGGTGAACGCTCTTCCGCCCGCGCCGGTGGCGGGAGGAAACGTCGAAACATCACAGAGAATCGTGGACACGGTGCTGCTCGCATTATCGAAGACTGGCGCGCCGGTGCCCGCCGCAAGTCAAGGAACCATGAATAATCTTACGATTGGCGGAACGGACTCGCGCACGGGCAAGCAGTTCGCTTACTACGAAACGGTTGCCGGGGGAATGGGTGCGCGGCCTGGGCTTGATGGCATCGATGGTATTCACACTCACATGACCAACTCGCTCAACACTCCAGCAGAAGCGCTCGAGTACGCTTACCCGATGCGAGTGCGCAGGTACGGCATTCGCCCTGGAAGCGGCGGTGGAGGCCAGTTTCACGGCGGCGACGGCGTCGTTCGGGAAATCGAATTGCTGACCGACGCGCGAGTAACGATTTTGTCGGATCGGAGAATGACTCGGCCTTATGGTCTAAACGGCGGCGAACCCGGAGCACCCGGACGCACCGTGCTGGTTAGTGGCGGCAGCGAGCGCGTTCTTGGTTCGAAAGATTCGACACACGCGCGGGCAGGCGATCGCATCCGTATCGAGACCCCCGGCGGCGGCGGCTGGGGACCTAGAATTCGCGCGGAGAACGGTTGAAACTTCGACTTGCTTGTCACCCCTTGAATGCCGCTGATAACATCGTCTCGCATGTTCGAACACACACGAGAGCGGCTCAGGCGAGTTCGCGAACAGATTGCGCGAGCGGCTCAGCGGGCCGGTCGAAGCGCCGAAGACGTAACTTTAATCGCCGTCTCCAAGACTTTCGATCCAACGGTTGTTCAGCAAGCCGTTGATGCGGGCGTGCGCGATTTGGGAGAGAATCGCGTTCAAGAGGCAGTCCCGAAAGCCTCAAAGGTGATCGGGAAAGTTCGATGGCATCTGATAGGTCATCTTCAATCCAACAAAGTTAAGCCGGCGGTAGAGACGTTTCCGGTCATTCACACGATCGATAGCGTGAAGCTCGCCGAGCGGGTCGATCGCATCGCAGGCGAGTTAGGTAAACGACCAACGGTGCTGGTTCAAGTCGATCTGGCTCAAGAGCCGACAAAGTCGGGCGCCGATGAGCGCGAGCTGGAGTCGATTGTTGAGGCGCTCGATTCAGCGCGCAATCTTGAGTTTCGCGGGCTGATGTCCTTGCCTCCCTTCTTCGAGTCGCCCGAACGGACCCGGCCTTACTTTCGCAAGCTTCGCGAGATGCTCGAGGACTTGAACCGCAATCGCACGCCTGAGCGACAGTTGACCGAGCTATCGATGGGAATGAGCCATGACTTTGAAGTAGCGATCGAAGAAGGCGCCACCATGGTGCGAGTCGGTACCGCGATCTTTGGCAGGAGAGAATAAACACATTGAATCTAATCGTCCTGGCGTTATACGGGCTATCAGTGGTTGTATTCTGGAGCACTATTGCCTTCGCTGCGCTGTTCTTCTTGCGAGTCCTGCTATCGTGGTTGGGAGCGAATCCCTTTGGTCGCGTGCCTTACCATCTGACGAGAATCACCGAACCTATGGTTCGTCCGATCAGGAATCAGTTTGGCGGTCGCTATATGCGCTACGACTTGATACCGCTAGTGATGGGCGTGTTGGTTCTGGTTATGGGATTGTTCATCTCGAGCATGCTCGCGCAGCTTGGCAGCATCATCGGCGCGATAGGCCGCAACGTGATCTCAGGCGCTTTGGCGTCTCCTGCGATGGCGGGCGAGATGATTCGGCTGTTGGGATTGCTTTATGTGATCGCGATTTTCCTGAGGTTATTCTTACCGTTTTTTGGAGTCGGCTACAGAAGCAAATGGTTTCGGTTTCTGTTCGTGATAACGGAGCCGCTTCTCAAACCGCTTCGTCGAGTCTTCGTCGCCGGCCTGTTCGACTTTTCCCCGATCGTTGCAATGTTCATAGTTCAAATTCTCACGGGTTTACTTGCCGACTGGATAAGCCGTTTCAACTGGTGACTGGGTGATTGAGCTCAACGAGAAAGACGGCGCGGTGACTTTCAAGTTGAGAGTACAGCCGCGCGCTTCACGAACTGAATTCGTCGGCGAGCTGGACGGCGCGGTCAAGGTTAGAGTTTCATCGCCGCCTGTTGAAGGCAAGGCAAACGAAGAGTGCCGGAAGTTTCTTGCAAAGTTGTTTGGTGTCGGGCTTTCGTCAGTCGAGATTGTTTCAGGCAGCTCAGGCAGAAACAAGGTTGTCCGAGTTCACAACGTCAGCATCGCGCAGTTGCAAGAAGTGTTCGACAGAGCAAGCCAAGGCGGGAGAACGGTTTCATCTGTGTCATCCGCGTAGTCTGCGGATGACATCACGACCGTAAGCTTCGAGGGTCTGTTCCTCGTCCCCGCTCATCAGATAAATATTAAACTGCGTCACGCCTATGTCCTGAAGCTCTTTCAGCCGTCGAACCTGCTCTTCTGCGGGACCAACGATGCAGAATCGGTCGACGATGTCATCAGTCACGAACTCTGCATTCGAGCTTCCCACTTCCGCGTGGTGAAGATAGTTGTAGCCCTTGCGGTCGCGAATGTACGAAATCAATTCCTCGGGCAGCTCTTCAGGCTTGTAGCGCGAAACCAGATCGACAACGTGATTTGAAACCAACGCGGGGAACCAACGCACTTGATCGCGAGCCTTCGCGAGGTCGTCGGAAACCCAAACCGGCGCTGCGCTCATTACGCGAATCTTCGAGAAATCGCGGCCTGCTTCTTCTGCTCCTTCGCGAACGAAGCCGAGGCACCACTTGATCAAATGCGGATCGGCGAACTGAAGTATGACGCCGTCGCCGATTCGCCCCGCGCACCGCAGCGCCTTCGGACCGTAGCCCGCGATCCACGCCGGCGGCACGCCTGAATCGGCCCAGGTCATCTGAATCTCGCGGCCCTCGTACTCGATCTGCCTCCCCGCGCAAAGATCGCGTATCACGCCGACCGTTTCCTCCAGCCGCTCGAGTGTCGTAGGCTTCTTGCCCATCACCCGACGGGAGCTGTCGCCGCGACCGATGCCCAGGTCCATGCGGCCCCCCGAGATTCTGTTGAGCGTCGCAAGCAGACTGGCGGTAACCGATGCGTCGCGCACTGCCGGATTGGTAACACAGGTTCCCAACCGCATTCGCTCGGTGTTTGCAGCCAATAGCGTCAGGACCGGATAAGGTTCCTGCCATAGCACATGTGAATCGAATATCCAACCGTAGCTGAAGCCCGCGGCCTCGGCTTGTTTGGCGAGCGCGATGATGCGCTCGTGCGGCATGTCGGGTTTAAAAGTGATAGCAAACTCGAGCATTCACTCTCCTCAACCATAAAGACACGAAGTCACAAAGACCAAGAAAAAGTTCTTAGTGGGACTTTGTGTCTTTCTGGTTAATCCCTAGTCAATTCCTCGTACGTCTCGGGCCGTCGGTCTCGGAAGAATTGCCAGACGTTTCGGACCTCCCGGATTTGATCGAGATCAAGATCCGCAACCACAAGCTCATCGGAGTCGCGAGACGCTTGCGCGATGATCTTGCCGCGGGGATTGCAAAAGTAACTCTTGCCGTAAAACTCCCCAATGTCCCACGGTTGCTCGCGACCGACACGGTTGATCGCGCCGATAAAGTAGCCGTTCGCCACCGCGTGGGCCGGCTGCTCGAGCTTCCACAGATACTCCGACAATCCCGCGACCGTCGCCGACGGATTGAACACCACTTCGGCGCCGTTGAGGCCGAGCTCGCGCGCGCCCTCGGGGAAGTGGCGGTCGTAGAAGATGTACACGCCGACTTTCGCGTATCGCGTTTGAAAGACGGGATACCCCA
>DASXSR010000099.1:0-30588 GCA_036505875.1 Blastocatellia bacterium
AGGTTTTACGTTCTCATGCTCTATGCTTCCCCGCACAAGCTCGTCTGGCAGTTATCTTCTGCCTTCAAATATTTTAGCTGGCTGCCATTCGGTTGTTTTGACCCTTGTTATGCTAAGCCCATGCTCTGCCCAAGAACTAAACTGTGCCCACGAAAAAAACCTGATTCGTTGAAATGGCTCTTTGTCAACTCGCATCGCCACTGATAGATCGCCGACAGTAATCAACTAAAATACCAAACAGGAAATACACGTCGAAAAACCAAAGGGGAGAACACGTCTACAAAAATATCTACAGTGGTTTTTGGGAAGCGAGGAAAGGAGGCTGCAAATTATTGAAAATAAAGGTACGCCCGGCAGGACTCGAACCTGCGACCCCCTGCTTAGAAGGCAGGTGCTCTATCCGCCTGAGCTACGGGCGCAAAGGCCAGAGGTCAGAAGCCAGAAATCAGAAGTCAGCGCACAATCTGGCTTGTTGACCTCTGATCTCTGACTTCTGACCTCCCTGATCCTAGTCGGGGCGATTGGATTCGAACCAACGACCTCTCGGTCCCAAACCGAGCGCACTACCAGGCTGTGCTACGCCCCGATAAGCAACCTCATTCTAAAGCACGGACGACTCGCGGTCAATTTTGGATTTTGGAATTCCCGAACACACACCACAAAGTTTCGAAGTCTATCATCAGTGTCTTTGTGACTTCGTGGTGCAAAACGAAATCCAAAATCTAAATCCAAAATCTAAAATCCGCTGGTTTGTTTGCGCGCGTCCTACCCGTGTGATAGCATCGCGTGCGGGTGCGATAATGGTCGAGCAATCAGGTCCCATCAAACAAACTGTCCTTGATAACGGTCTTACAATAATCTCCGAGCGAATGGAGCACGTTCGATCCGCATCGGTCGGTATCTGGATACGTTCCGGTTCGCGTCACGAAGACGCAACACTCAACGGCATCTCTCACTTCATCGAACACACTCTGTTCAAGGGCACACGGAACCGTACGGCGCGCGAGATCGCAGTCGAAAGCGACGCGATCGGTGGACATGTCGATGCGTTCACCAGCCGCGAGGTCGCAAGCTACTACGTCAAGGTTCTGGATGATCATTTGCCGCGCGCGTTCGATCTGCTCGCAGACCTGGTGACCGCGCCGTTGTTTGCGGACGAAGAGCTTAATCGCGAGCGCAACGTCGTGACCGAAGAGATTAAGATGGTCGAGGACACTCCCGACGATCTTGTACACGAAGTGTTCGTCGCGAACTTCTGGCCCGATCATCCGCTCGGACGCTCTATTCTCGGCACGATCGACACTCTCGCGACCTTCAATCACGAGCGCGTCGCCGGTTACTTCAGCAATGTTTACGCGCCGCGCAATCTGGTAGTCGCAGGCGCCGGTAACATCGAGCACGAACAGTTTGCTGACATGGTTGGGCGATATCTCGGCGGGTTGAAGGATCGTCCGGTTAACCTGTCGGCGTCCGCGCCCTCGCACGCGGCTCGTCGCATCGTGCTCGACAAGGACCTCGAGCAGGCGCATTTGGTGCTCGGCATGCGCTGCCCGTCGATGATTTCGGATGACCGTTACGCCGTACACGTGTTGAACGTGATCCTGGGCGGCGGGATGAGCTCGCGACTGTTTCAAACGATCCGCGAAGAGCACGGTCTCGCCTACGCGGTCTACTCAGGAGTGAACGCGTACACCGACGCCGGGTATCTTTCGGTTTACGCCGCGACCTCGCCCGCACAACTGGCCGACGTTATAAAGTTGAGCGTTGAGGAGTTCAACAAGCTCAAGGGTGAACCCGTTTCAGAAGCAGAGCTTCAGCGGGCGAAGGACCAGCTCAAGCTTTCGATAATGTTGAGCCTGGAATCGACCTCGGCGCGGATGAGCAATCTCGCGCGGCAAGAAATATTTTACGGGCGCCAGTTCACGCTTGACGAAATCCTCGATCGCATCGACCAGGTGACGCTTGCGCACGTTCAGCGGGTTGCGGGCGAGATATTCTGCGGCGATGGATTGGCCATCACGGCTCTCGGACAGCTTGGCTCGCTTGATCTGGACCGCGCGTCAATTGCGGTTTAGTCATTCGTCATTAGCCCTTTGTCATTAGTCCATCGAGCCCTGTGAGAACCAACACAGCTAATGACAAATGACAAATGACAAATGAACAATGACAAATGAGGCTGATCGTCTTAGGCAGCGGTAGCTCGGGCAACGTGCTCTACATTGAATCGGGCGCGACCAGCGTGCTAGTCGATGTAGGGCTTTCGGCAAAAGAGACCGCGCGGCGAATGACCGAAGCAGGCCTCGATCCTACCAAACTTTCGGCAGCAGTCATCACCCACGAACACACCGATCACGTCAAAGGGCTTCGAGTGTTCGCTTCGACTGCAGAAGTGCCGGTCTACATGTCCGAGGCAACGCGATCAGTGTGCAATTTCCCTGACAACGGTAAGAAGATTCCCTGGGGCGAGACAATCGTGTCGAGCGAAGCGTTTCAGATCGGCTCGCTCAACTTATATCCGTTCACCATACCGCACGACGGGGTCGACACTTTTGCGTTAACGGTCGAGTCGGACGGAATCAAAGTCGGAGTGGTGACCGATCTTGGCTACATCAGTCAACTGGTAGCCGAGCGACTGCGCGGATCCAGCTTGGTTTTTATCGAATCCAATCACGATCGCGATATGCTGAAGGTGGGGCCTTACCCATGGTCGGTGAAGCAACGCATCGCCAGCAACGTCGGGCATCTGTCGAATGATGAAACCGCTCGATGGATTCGAGAAGACTTCGATGGGCAGGCGGAGTGCCTGGTACTTCTACATTTGTCGCGATACTGCAATCATCCCGAGCTTGCGCGGCTGTCTGCGCTTCAAGCGCTCGCCTGTCACGGTTCCTTGTTCTTTCCGCGTGCAGAGGAGCGTGTGAGAGTGGCGCTGCCGGATCGAGCTAGCGAGTGGTTTGAATTATGAAACCGATCTAAACACAAAGACACAAAGACTCTAAGGATGAAAGCATTTGAACCTCTTCCAGATGAAACCGAACGCATTGCCAGAGAGATTGTGGATGCGGCGTTCAGAGTTCACACCGTAATGGGGCCAGGTTTGCTTGAGGCGGTTTATGAGGCCTGTATGGTTCACGAACTACATCGACGAGGTTTGAGAGTTCAAACCCAGGTTAGTGTTCCGATCTCGTATGAGGGTGTTCGATTGGCTTCGGACCTCCAATTGGATATGCTCGTAGAAGAGCGAGTCATCGTCGAAGTGAAGGCAGTTGAAAAAATGAACCCAGTTTTCCAGGCGCAACTTTTGAGCTATTTGCGTCTGCGGGGGCTACGGTTAGGTTTGCTAATCAACTTTACTGTTCCATTTATTAAAGACGGAATAAAGCGCGTTATCTTATGATCGATTAAGGAGCTTAGTGTTCTTTGTGTCTTTGTGTTTGAGTCTCCCGTTATGATTGAACGCTACACGCTGCCCGAGATGGGCGCGATTTGGACAGACTAGAATAAGTTCCAGAAGTGGCTCGACGTCGAGATCGCCATCTGCGAAGTCCACGCCGAAATGGTACGATGTCTCGCGATATCTTATGATCGATTAAGGAGCTTAGTGTTTTTTATGTCTTTGTGTTTGAGTCTCCCGTTATGATTGAACGCTACACGCTGCCCGAGATGGGCTCGATTTGGACAGACGAGAATAAGTTCCAGAAGTGGCTCGACGTAGAGATCGCCGTCTGCGAAGTCCACGCCGACATGGGCACCATCCCTCGCGAAGCAGTCGAGAAGATCAAACGCACCGCGAGCTTCTCAGTCGATCGTATCAACGAGATCGAGCGCACTACTCGCCACGACGTAATCGCCTTTACTACGGCGCTTGCGGAGAGCATCGGACCCGAGTCGCGCTTCGTTCACTACGGCCTGACGTCGTCCGATGTAGTCGACACGGCTAACGCTTTGTTGATGCGCGACGCCGCGACGCTGTTGCTGGAAGACCTTGAGCGATTGGGCCGAGTGCTCAAGCGCCGCGCCATCGAGCACAAGCACACGGCGATGATGGGACGCACTCACGGGGTGCATGCCGAGCCCACAACGTTCGGGCTTGTGCTGGCGCTTTATTACGCAGACAACGAGCGCAATAGGCAGCGACTCACGCGCGCGCGTGAAATGATCAGCTGTGGGAAGATTTCGGGCGCGGTCGGAACGTTCGCGCATCTCGATCCTGAAGTCGAAGAAAGAGTGTGCGCCAAACTCGGCCTCAAGCCCGCGCCTATATCGACTCAGATAATTCAGCGAGATCGTCACGCAGAGTTTCTTTCAACGCTGGCGATCATCACATCGTCGATGGAGAAGATCGCGCTCGAGGTGCGACATCTCCAGCGCACTGAGGTCCGGGAAGCAGAAGAGCCGTTCTCGTCCGGGCAGAAAGGCTCGTCGGCGATGCCACACAAACGCAACCCGGTCACGTCGGAACAGATCTGCGGACTCGCAAGAATCGTTCGCTCAAACGCGCAAGCGGCATTCGAGAACATCGCGCTTTGGCACGAGCGTGATATCTCGCACTCGTCAGTCGAGCGAGTGATTTTGCCAGACTCGTGTATCCTCGCCGATTATTTGATTAAAAAAACCGAGTGGCTGATCGACGGGCTCACGGTTTATCCTGCACGTATGCGAGCGAATCTGGAGTCGCTTGGCGGCGTGACCGCAAGCGGGCAGTTGCTGCTCGAGCTGACAAAGAAAGGCGTCTCGCGGGAAGATGCTTATGCGATTGTGCAGCCACTTGCGATGCGAGTGTGGGATGAAGGCGCAAACTTCCGCGAGCTGGTTATGAACGACGCGCGTATGACTGATAAGCTCTCGCGCGAAGAATTGGATTCACTCTTTGATGTGAACAAACAGCTTCGCAACGTCGAAAAGGTATTCAAGCGAGTATTTGGAGAATGAAGAAGATCAAACCACAGATGAACACAGATCAACACAGAGAAAAGGTGAGGGCGGATTTGATCTGTGTTGATCTGTGTTCATCTGTGGTTCCAAAGCAGCTATGAAAGCCAGGATATTCGTCACCCTCAAACCTTCAGTGCTTGACCCTCAAGGCAAAGCCATTCATCACGCGGTCGAGACCATCGGCTTCCGCGGTATCCGAGACGTTCGTCAAGGAAAGTATTTCGAAATCACAATCGACGACTCGCTGTCCCCGGAAGAGGCCCGCGCTCAGATCGAGCGAATGGCGGCCGACGTTCTCGCCAACCCGGTGATCGAAGACTTTCGCGTCGAACTGGATTCTGACACTTGATCGTGCGATAATGCTGCTTACGCGAGCCCCGAAGCGGCATTCCCAGCCCGCACGAGAAAGGACCAGACCGCAAATGAAATTCGGCGTAGTGATGTTCCCCGGCTCCAATTGCGATCACGACACCTACCACGTAGTCAGCAAAGTAATCGGCCAGCCCGTCGACTTCATATGGCATCGACAACGCTCCTTGGGAGACTGCGACGCGGTGATATTGCCGGGTGGTTTTTCTTACGGCGATTATCTGCGCACGGGCGCCATCGCACGCTTCAGTCCGGTGATGGGCGCGATCAGAGAGTTCGCCTCGCGAGGCGGATTGGTTATGGGAATCTGCAACGGGTTTCAGATCTTGTGCGAGGCAGGCCTGCTGCCGGGCGCGCTGATGAGAAACAAAAACCTCAAGTTCATCTGCGGTCATTTGAACATTCGCGTGGAGACTACCAATACGCCGTTCACCAATCGCTGCCAGCGCGGGCAGGTGCTTTCGGTTCCGATAGCCCACGGCGACGGCAATTACTTCTGCGACGCGGCGACGCTTTCTGAGCTCCAGCGCGAGAACCGGATCATCTTCCGGTACTCGGATGCAATTGGGAAGCTGACCAACGACGGGAACCCGAACGGCTCTCTCGATTACATTGCGGGAATATGCAATCGTGAACGAAATGTGCTTGGTATGATGCCTCACCCCGAACGCGCCAGCGAGCAAGCACTCGGCAGCAACGACGGCCGCATCATTTTTTATTCACTTGCGGACACGCTCGCCGAGCTTGCAAAAGCCTCCTAGCTTGATAAGCTTCCCATCCTCAAGTAGCATATCGGTCAATCTCTTCCGCCTGCGTTCTTCGAGCGGGCCGCTCATATGACTGAACCTGCTCTCACTCCTGAACTGATTCGAAGCCACGGACTCAGCGACCAAGAATACAATCGGATAATCGAGCTGCTTGGCCGCGAGCCCAACTATACCGAGCTGGGAATCTTCTCGGTTATGTGGTCCGAGCACTGTTCCTACAAATCATCAAGGGCCCATCTTCGGCGTCTACCCACGACGGGCGAATGTGTGCTGCAAGGGCCAGGTGAAAACGCCGGCGTGGTCGACATCGGAGGAGGGCTCGCCGCTGCCTTCAAGATCGAATCGCACAATCACCCCTCGTTCATCGAGCCTTATCAAGGGGCAGCGACAGGCATCGGCGGCATTTTGCGCGATGTGTTCACGATGGGCGCGCGCCCGCTGGCGGCGATGAATTCGCTGCACTTCGGTCCGCTCACTGCCAGCGAGCACGCGAGGGCCGAAGAGCGCGCCACGGTCGCGCGCAATCGCTCGATAATGGCTGGGGTCGTGAAAGGAATCGGGGATTACGGCAATGCGTTTGGAGTTCCGACCATCGGCGGCGAAGTCCGCTTTGCCGATTGCTACTCGCGCAATCCGCTGGTGAACGCATTCACGCTGGGAATAATGCGCAAAGAGCACATTTTCTATGGCCGCGCGGCGGGCGTTGGCAATCCGGTCATCTATGTCGGCGCGAAGACCGGACGCGACGGAATCCACGGCGCGACGATGGCTTCAGAAGAGTTCGGCGAAGAGGCTCAGTCGAAGCGTCCCACGGTTCAGGTCGGCGATCCATTTTTAGAAAAGCTGCTGCTCGAAGCGTGCCTCGAATCAATGCGCGCCGGTGCGATCGTGGGCATTCAAGATATGGGCGCGGCGGGTTTGACCAGCTCATCGTGCGAGATGGGCTCCCGAGCAGGCAACGGCGTCGAGCTGGAAATCGACCTCGTGCCGCAACGCGAAACGGGAATGACGCCTTACGAAATCATGCTCTCCGAGTCTCAAGAGCGGATGCTGATCGTCGCTGCAGCGGGACACGAGCGCGAGGTCGTCGACATCTTCAAGAAATGGGAGCTTGATGCCGTTGTGATAGGGCGCGTGACCGATGACGGCCACTTGCGGGTGAAGAAGCTCGGCCAGATCGTTGCGGACATTCCTAATTCTGCGTTGACTGCCGAGGCCCCAGTTTACAACCGGCCCGTGAGAGCGCCGGCAAGTGCTGCGTCGATTGAAGTTGGTCAGTTGGAATCATCGGCCGATGAGCTTGAAGCGACGTTTATCCGAATCATCGCGCGGCCGACGATCGCCACGAAGGAATGGGTTTATCGCCAGTATGATCACATGGTGCGCACGAACACAATAGTCCTGCCCGGCTCAGACGCGGCCATTATTCGAATCAAGGAGAAGCGGCGCGGGCTTGCGATGACTTTGGATTCGAACGCGCGCTACTGTCAGGTTGATCCGCGAGAGGGCGCGAAGCTGGTGGTCGCGGAGGCATGCAGGAACCTTGTCGCGAGCGGGGCTCGACCGCTCGCGTTGACCAACTGTTTGAACTTCGGCTCGCCCGAACGCCCGGAGGTGATGTGGCAGTTCAGCGAAGTGATCGATGGTATGGCGGAAGCTTGCGCTGCGTTTGGAACGCCGGTCACCGGCGGCAACGTTAGTTTTTATAACGAGACTGATGGGCGAGGAATTTATCCGACGCCGGTAATCGGGATGGTCGGAATAGTCGAAGACCCGCGGCACATTACAACCCAATGGTTCAAGAACGAGGACCGAGCGATTATTCTGCTTGGCTCGACGGGCAACGATTTGGGGGCGAGCGAGTACGCCGTGGCAACGCTTGGACGGCCGGAAGGAAGCGTCCCCAAGCTCGATCTCGATCTTGAGCGAGGAGTTCAAGAAGCGTGTCTGAAGATTATTCAAGCGGGACTGGTGGAATCGGCGCACGACTGTTCGGACGGAGGGCTGGCGGTTGCGATCGCAGAGAGTTGCTTCTCGAGCTACCGTCGCGACGCTGTCGGTGGTCAGATAAATCTCGAAACGGAGTTGTCTGCAGCTGCGTTGCTGTTTGCCGAGACGCCGTCTCGGATCGTTTTGTCTGCTGCCGACGGAAACGTCGATCAGATTATGAAACTCGCCGCCGAGCACGTCGTCGCTGCAAGTGTCATCGGACGAACTCGCGACGAGCGCTTGATCATAAACGTGAATGGCGAGCGTGCGATCGATCGATCAGTTGCCGAGCTCGAAGCTGCGTGGCGCGGCGTGCTGCCGAGGACGCTCGAGATCCCTTCGCTTGTAGCAGCCGAAGAGAAATAATTCTTCTAGGGGCCCTCCGTGGCCGCCCCACGTGCTAGATCTTAGCCAGTCAGTTTCAGGAGGGGCGGCCACGGAGGGCCGCCCGTACATGCAGACGATAAAGGTTCCAACGAGGCTTCAAATCTCCGCAGGCGGTGTTGCCTTTCGCAAGAAAGATGGGCAAATCGAAGTAGCGCTCATCTCCGTCGGTGAAGACAATCGCTGGCAGTTGCCGAAGGGACTTGTCAACAAGGGCGAATCAACTGAAGCCGCCGCCGTTCGCGAAGTTAGAGAAGAAACCGGCATCGAGACAGAAGTTGTTGAACGAATCGACAAAGTCGAGTACTGGTACTTCTGGAAAGAAGAAGGCAAGCGTGTGCGTTATCACAAATTCGTTTACTTCTATCTGCTTCGATACAAATCGGGCGACGTTGCGGACCACGATCGAGAGGTCAACGAAGCGCGATGGGTGGAAATAGACGGCGCGGTTAAAATGCTGGCTTTTGATAGCGAGAAGAAAATCGTTAAAGAAGCGATGGAACTGATTCAACGTTCTGCAAACGTCTGTTAGAATTCCGCCCGCAGTCAGAGGAATCGATCATGACCAAAGCAAGTCCTGAAGGAACCAGACGATACGCTCAGCGCCTGAGTTCCAGCACAGCTCGAGGACACTTCCGCGAACGAGAAGGCATATTGATGTCTTCGATCGGTCTGGGCACTTATCTGGGTCAATGGGATGAGCCCACCGATCGAAGCTACCAGGAAGCAGTCAAACGAGCGGTTGAGTTGGGCTGTAACGTAATCGACTCGGCCGTAAACTATCGCTTTCAACGAAGCGAACGAGCGATAGGCGCCGCACTCAAGCAATTGTTTGAAGCGGGCAGCCTGTCGCGGGATGAAATCATTATAGCGACTAAGGGAGGCTTCTTCCCTTTCGAACTTGAGCCGCCTCGGGACGCGCGCGGGTGGGTCGTCGAGAACGTAGTCGACAAAGGTCTGGCCAAACCCGAAGAGATAGCCGGCGGCAGCCACTGCATGACGCCGGCATACCTTGAAGATCAGCTCTCGCGCAGCCTGCAAAATCTTGGGCTCGAGACGATCGATATTTATTACATTCACAATCCTGAGACACAGCTCGAAGCGGTCAGCCGCGACGAATTCAATAAGCGCTTGCGGGCAGCTTTCGAGTTCCTCGAGCGAGCTGCCGACGAGGGGCGAATAAGTTTCTACGGGACCGCGACGTGGAACGGCTATCGCGAGCAAGCCGGCTCCCGGGGATATCTGTCGCTTGCCGAGATTGCGTCGATCGCGCGGGAAGTCGGCGGTGACCAGCATCGCTTCCGCGTGATTCAATTGCCGCACAACCTTGCAATGCCCGAAGCGTTGACCGAAGCAAACCAGTTCCTTGACAGCGAAAACCTTTCAGCATTGATGGCTGCCGATCGCCTGGGTCTAACGGTCATGTGCAGCGCCTCAATGTTGCAGGCGAGACTGAGTCAGAACCTGCCGTCATTCATCCGTCAAGCATTGAAGCCGCTCAGCACGGACGCTCAACGTGCGATTCAATTCGTCAGATCTACTCCGGGAGTGACTACGGCGCTTGTCGGCATGAGCCAGCGCGCGCACGTGGAGGAGAACATGGCTGTGGCCGCGATTCCTCCCGCTCCGGTCGAGGATTTCTTCAAGATGTTTTCGACCGAATAGCCCTTACTTGTTTGCACTTTCTGGATTCGTCCCTGCGTAATGTACAATTAGAGATAGGTCATGCCGGAGCGATTGGACTCCGATTGGTAGAGGTTGATGATGGAAGGGCTTCCCCGAACAGCGGTCGGGCCGGATCCGGATAAGATATTCCGGACGATCCCGCAGCCAGGCGTTTTGAAACGGCTCGTTCGCGCGCTGGCTGACACCGCGGGTGAACTCAGCGCCGGTGCTTCTTCATACTTTGGCGTCGCTCTGCTGCCAGACCGTCTCGAAGAATGGTTCCCTCTCAAGCTGTCGAAACTAATTGGCGCGTCATTGGCTCACCCGGTCGCTACAATCGAGGGGGCTTTCGCGTCGGACGACACGCGGTTCACGCGGCGGAAGTGGTTCGTCCCCGTACTCGCAGCTTCCGCTGCTATCCACGGCGTGGCCATCATTTACCTTATTTACCTGGCATTCTTCTCTCCTTACGCAAATATTCGAGTCGTGAACAAGGCATTTCCTAAGTTTGACCGAAACGCTTTAGATGAAAAACTCTACTATCCTCCACAGGTCCTGCTTCTGGCGCGAGGTCCGGCGATGACGCTGGAAGAGATCCGCGCGCGGGCGGAAAAGAGAAAGGAAGAGCTGGCGCGGGCGAAGGAGAAGGCTGAGAAGGAAAGGAAGAACAAAGAAGAAGCTGAACGAAAAGCAGCGGAAGACGCAGCAAAGGCAGCGGCTGAGAAAAAACCTGTGCCGACAGAGTTCGGCGAGATCAACGAAGCTCCGATTAAGGCCACCGTTGAAACCTTGTACCAGCTATTCCAAGCGGGCGGGCTTGATATCCCTGAGATGAAATTCTCGGTGATGGCCGGGTTCAAAGTGGAAACCGACGGATCGCTATCAAACATTCATATCATTCAGCCCTCCAAATCGCCGATCATCAACGAGAAGGCGAAGGAGATACTTCACAATATCAGTTACTCGCACGCGCTCGGGCCGGTTTCGGATCTGTCTTCCGCAACGATCAGTCTCGATGTCACCGAAGACCTAGCCCGGCTCAGAATCATGGCGTTCGCAACGACGCCTGAGACCGCCAAGGCAAAGGCGGACCTTTTGAAGGTGCTGTTTTGGGCGCTGCGCATGAAACAAAAAAGCCCGGACGTAGCGGAGTTGCTGTCGCTGATAAAAGTCAGAAGCGAAGGCAAGCGGGTTGATACGGATTTGATTGTGCCTCGTGAAAAGGCAGCCGAGATGTTTCGCGCCTGGGTCGCGCACCCCAGCACCCCGCCGCAATAAATCATTACTGTTGCCCACCAATTGCATTGATCCTATAATACGGACGTTGGAGCACCCTGCCTTCATGTAGTGACTGCTCCTAATCTGAGCCAATACTGCCCTCAACCGGACCTTTGTCGTTAGGACTCTCCGAACTGTCGCGCGTTCGGCTCAAAGGCTAAACCATGACACCAGGCATCGATCAACTACTCACGATCGCGTGCAGCAAGGGCGCATCCGATTTGCACATCAAGTCCGGAAGCTTCCCGTTCATGCGGATCAACGGCGAGCTTCAACCGATGGTAGAGGCGCAGCGACTGGCTGCCGAAGACTCGTTGAACATGGCCTTCTCGATGATGAACAACCGGCAGAAGCAGCGGTTCAACGAAAATAATGAGATTGATATTGCCTACGCCGTATCAGGACTGGGCCGGTTCCGCTGCAACATATTTCAGCAGCGAGGAACGGTAGGGATCGTGCTTCGAGTAATTCCGACCACAGTCCGAACGCCCGAGGAGTTGCGTTTGCCGCCGGTCATCGAAAAGATAGCCGACGAGAATCGCGGGCTGATACTGGTGACGGGATCAACCGGGTCTGGAAAGTCGACCACTCTCGCCGCGATGATCGACTACATAAATCGCAACCGCACCGGTCACATAGTCACCATCGAAGACCCGATCGAGTTCCTTCACCGCGACAAGAAATCTTACGTCAACCAGCGGGAGATTGATGTAGACACGCGAAGTTTTTCCGAGGCGCTGCGCGGCGCGTTGCGTCAGGATCCAGACGTGATTCTGGTCGGCGAGATGCGCGACTATGAGACCATCGAGACCGCGTTAACCGCATCCGAAACCGGCCACCTGGTTCTCTCGACGCTGCACACTCTGGACGCCACCGAAACGATCAGCCGAATAGTGTCGGTCTTTCCGCCGCACCAACAGCGCGCGATCCGGTTGCAATTGGCAAGTGTGCTAAAGGCAGCAATCTCGATGAGGCTCGTGCGCGCGGCCGATCCGATACAGGGAAGAGTACCGGCGGTGGAAGTAATGATCGTCACGCCTTACATACGCGACTGCATTGTTCACGCGGAGAAGACCTCGGGCATACGCGACGCCATCGCTCAGGGCACGTCGCAGTACGGTATGCAGACCTTTGACCAGTCGTTGTTTGCCCTGTATTCTCGCGGGTTGATAACATTCGAAGAAGCGTTGAACGGAGCGACCAATGCGGACGAATTCCGTTTGCGCGCATCAGGCGTTAGATCGGTAACCGATCAGGCGCGCGAGGATATGGAGCGGTCGCGAAGACGGACCGGTCCGCTCGATCCAAACAAGCCCGACGCTAAACAATTCGTCAATTGGCTATTAGAAGGGACAGAGCAGGCAGCACGATGAGGGGCGGTCGCGGTCCTGCGGCTCGTAACAAATCGGGAACAAATGAGAGCGTTATGACCGCTGCCCTGGAGATGCTGGCCAGACGATCTTGCAGCGAGGGTGAACTGCGCGAGCATCTCATCGCGAGGCGCGGAGCCGAGACGAGCGCGGTTGAAGATTGCATCGGCAAGCTTAAGGAGCTTGGCTATTTGAACGACGAGCTATTCGCCCACAACTATGCGAGTTACCGCGTCAGCTTGAAGCCGGTGGGAAGAGCGCAGGTTGCGCGGGAACTTGCGCGCAAGAAGATTTCAACGCATGCTGCGGGCGATGCTCTGGACTTGGTGTTTGGCGAAGGCGAAGAAGAGAGGCTGATAGACCGGGCTATCGCCCGCCACATAAGAACTCACGGGCAGCCGCAGGGCCGCGCCGCGGCGAAGCGATTGTTCGACCACCTCGCGCGACGCGGTTTCGAATACGATTTGATAACTCGAAAGCTTCGCGAGCTTAAGACATCAAATGAAGAAGACGACCAGAGCTGAGTGACAAGACTTGTAATGACGCACGGCAAGGACAGACGCGAGGCCAAACGAATAAGCTACCTTTGCGAGGTCGAATGCGAAGGCGACGGCATCGCTCGCACGGCAACTCGGATCAACGACATCAGCATGACGGGCGCCTTCATAGATTCAATGGCCGTCTATTCGCCGAAGACGAAAATTACACTCCGATTTCGAGTCAAGGACATTACGATCGAGACCGCCGCTGAGGTTCGTTACAGCATTCCGCAGATAGGCATGGGGGTTCAGTTTTTGGATTTGAAGCCCCGGCATATGGCAGTTCTTGAAAGCCTGATTGAGGGCAAACCTCTAGTGCTGCCCCCGGACAGCGAACCTGATCCTTATACAGTTCAGTCGAACGCGCCCGACCTATTACGTGGGAATTTTGCGATCGTAAGCATGTTCGATATCATTCAGATGATTGAAAACAACAAGCTTGGCGGCGCGCTCGGTGTAACGTCGCCCGCCGTGAATGGAGAGATTCTTTTCAACAATGGCCAGATCGTGGGCGCCCAGTCGGGCGCCGCATGGGGCATCGACGCGCTCAAGAGCTTCCTGGACGTCACCGAAGGTTCGTTCGAGTTCAGAAGGTCAGTCGCCGACTATCCTCGCACGATCGAGACAACCAGCAATATGTCGCTGATGCTCGATCTGCTTCGTGTCAAGGACGAGCGGCGATGTCAGAGCGATAGCTTACTCCTGTAGGTCGAGACAGCAATCACACTCCCATCAGTTTCTGCAGTGACGGTTCCATCGCGCCCGGTTTGAAACAGTCTTGCGCCCTGCGAGATATAGCGATCAACGACTATGGGATGAGGATGCCCGAACCGGCTACGCTCACCCACTGAGATGATCGCGTATTGGGGGTTCACGGCGTTGACGAACGCTTCGGTCGAAGAAGTTCGTGAGCCATGATGTGGAACCTTCAATAAGTCAGCGCGCAAGTCTATAGCCGATGCCGCCAGAGAGTCCTCGGTCGCTTGCTCGATATCGCCCGCAAGCAAGATCGTGACCGAGCCGTAGACAAGCTTCAACACCACCGAGTCGTTGTTTCCTGAAGTCACCGGCGGCTCGGACGCAGGGGTGGGCCACAGAACATCGATTGTCACGCCGTCAATCTCGAAGCGTTCGCCAGCGCTGACCGAGTACAAGGGCACGCCGCGCCGATTGGCGGCCCTTGTGAAGCGTTCGTACTCAGGCTCATCCGTCGGCTCGTGGCCGACCACACCTTGACCGACGTTCATGTTGCGAATTACATCGCAAAGCCCTCCGATATGGTCCGCGTGAGCGTGGGTGACGAGCACGTAGTCAACTCGCGTGCCACCCAGGGACCAAATGAACCGCGACACGACGGACTCGCCAATTGAGAACGCGCCTTCGCTGTATTGCGGCTCTTCTTCATTTGGTTCGCGCTCTCCGACTGTGTGACGTATCTCGCCGCCCCCATCGACGAGCATCGTCTTACCGTGAGGGAAGACGACGAGCGCCGAATCGCCCTGGTCCACGTCCAGGAAGTGAATGGTGAGCTTTCCGGTCGCTTGGTCGCTTGGTGGTTTCACCACGGCGAACTCAGCCGATGCCAGGGCCACTAGGCACACGACCGAGGTTGCGAAGCGCAGGCGACCTGACGCAGAGATGCTTTTTCTAGGTCTTTCGCTTCTGTTCGCCCTTTCCGTCCTCGTATCTGCCGAAGAACGCTTGTCGAAGTGCAATCGTTCGACCGGTTTCCAGCGATCCAACAGCACAGCAAGCAGCGCAAGTGGTACAAAGTACAGAGCGTAAATTATCGTATGCCAACCTTCATAGTGTGCAACACGGAACGTCGCCAGCGGCATATCGGCGAAAGGTGCGATTGCGTTTACCAACAAATAGTGTGCGGCATTTACCAACGGCGCAAACGCCGCCGCAATCCATTCGCTGAATAGACCAAGAACAATGGCGCCACTCGCTGCAAGAATCAAAACTCCCGTTAAGAGTCCGGCTATCACGTTGAGTAAGACGCCGATCGGCGCGACACGATTAAAGTACAGCGCCATGAGCGGAAGCGTCGTGAGCTGAATCGACGCTGATGTGATCATCAACAACACCGCGCCCCTGAGGACGGGTTGAACGCGGAATCGTCCGAGCATCGTCGCCGCGCCTGCTTTCTTAAGCCGGTAGCGAATCGGCGAGTGTCGCATCTCGTCGATGAACGCTCGTTCATTCCAGAACAGCGCCTCCGCGACACTGCGAAGCCACTCCGCACACGAAGGCGGATGGGGCGTATGCGCGGTTGGACGCCACTCGCCGATCTGCCGAAGTTTCTCCGCTAGCGGTAACGCGAGCGCAACGATTCCGGCAACGGCTACGAAACTCAACTGAAACCCAGGATCGGCCACCAGAGCCGGTTTCAAGGCGAGCATCACAAAAGCAGCCAGCGCGACTGTGTTGATGGACGCAGCACTCCTGAACACCAGCGGCCCCAGCAGCCCCAAAGTTATCATCGTCGTTGCGCGGGTAACAGGCGGCGCGAGTCCGACCATAATCGCATATGCCCACAAGATCAACAGGCACACGATCACTCGCGCAACTCTCCGTCGCTTGAGCGCCGATCGCCCGCCCAATAGCGCCCAGGCGATTATCCCGATGTGCAAGCCGGCAATCACAAGCGTGTGAAACGTAGAACCCTCGCGCAATCGCTCGACAGTTTCGGGGTCCAGGAAGTAACGGTTGCCGGTAAGCATAGCCTTTAACGTTCCTGCAATTTTCGATTCAAAGGTCGAGTCGATGGCTCGCATGATTCGCAAGCGCAGATGATAAAGAAACGCCAGCGCTGGATTTCGAGGACCGTCGCTTATTCGCTCGATCAGAAGCGGACTCTTGATCACACCTTTGAGGTCGTAGCCGTGGCGTTCCAGAAACTCGTTGAAGTCGGGTGAGCCTGGATTAGCGTACACATGTGCCCGCTCGAGCCTCATCAGCACGCGGATCCGAGAACCGTAATCGAGATGCAGATCGGCGAATTCGATTTCGGCCTGATCGTCCGAGCGCATGATCATCAGCCGCGCGCGACCGGTGGCGGGCATTACGTCATCGCGAACGCGAATGCCCTCGGCTTCCGTGTCCAAATAACACGCTCCCGGCGCGGGCTCTGGCGGCGTAACCAGCTTGCCAGTCAGCTCGACGGGTTCATCAGAGTTTATGACATTTGTTTCGTACAGGCTCAACAGCCGTCCGGTTGTCGCCTTCGTTCGCTCGCTGAACGAAAGCAGACATCCGGCAACCGCGAAACTTATGGTCAACGTAACAGCCGCGTAGCCGTGTCTCTTAGTCTGCAACAGTGCGATTGATGCCGCAAACGAAACTGCGCCCGACGCCACTACCGCCGGCGGTAACGGGTGAACAGATCGATCAATCAGAATCCCAGCGAGGAGTGCTGCACTCAGGTACAAGAAAGGCTGGCGCGCGGGAGAAAATGCTGACTGTTTGAACTTGTGATGCAAAGTTCAAATGATTGTATGGACAACCTCATATAATTGCAATCCAAATCGCGATCCATCTCCTTTCGCGCGCTTATCAGCCAAATCAGCGCTTGATCTTGACGCTTCCGGTGCAAACGTCGCCTTCCTTGTTCCCGGTTGTCCACTTCTTCAGCATCTTGGTTCGCTCGCGCGTCAGTTCCGACAGGGCATCGCAGCGGCACATCGGATAGACGCTCCCATATCTGGTCTTGTCTATCTCAGGATACAGGGCTTCTAGATGCGCGTCTCGAAACGCCAACCACGCGCGCTGGGCTGCGCCGAGCTTTTTGATGAAGGTGGTCTCGCTTTTGTATTCAGCTAGCAACTGTTTGTAAACCGTATTCATCTCCGCCTCTGCTTGTTGGTACTTGCGACAAGCCTCGTCATTCATCTGTCCTTGCGTCTGAGCCGATGATTCGGCAGCCAAGAGAAAAATTAGTACGATCACATTCAGGCCGATTTTGATTTGTCGCATTGAATTCTTTGTCCTTTCATCGTATTGACGTTGTTGTCTAGGATGATGGGCCTCGCAGATTTTTTCAAGAAACACCGCAAGAGTTGCTATACTCATCGCGACGGTAGGTGGGCTGCAACTGGAACGCGTTTTTGGTCATCCATGAGCGAACAGCGCGCTCGTGATAGAAGCGACGATGCTGAGCCAAGATGGAGGTTCTCATGGCTGAAGACAAGCCCTCACCTGAAATCGAATCACAAATAGCCCAACTCACTGAGCGCCTTAGCTACCTTGAACTCGCTGTGCGCGAGCAATTAGCGCGTCTCCACGACATCGAACACCGGCTGGGATTTGCGAGCCCTCCCGCCAAAGCCGTTCGCTACGAAAGACTGTATCCACCCGCGGGCGACAAACCCGAGAAGACTCGCAAGGGGCCTGACTCTGCACTTTTGGCACAACCACGGCCCTCGGAAGGCGCACAGATTGCCGCGCCTCCCACCGCAATTGTTTCGGACAGCTTACCTGCGAAGCCGCTGCCGACCGCCGTGCACCCGATCACTGCGACGACTCGCGCAGAGCAGATGCGACAGCCGAAGCGCGACAAGACCTCACGTACCCGCCCTGATCTCGAATCCCGCATCGGCGGACGCTGGCTGTTATGGATTGGCATCATCGCGATCTCGTTTGGCGTTGCCTTCTTCCTGAAGTTTGCCTTCGACAATCAATGGATCACTCCAGGCTGGCGCGTGAACATCGGCGTGGCGATCGGTTTGGCATTTCTGGTGGGCGGCGAGCGCCTACGCCGGCGTTATCCGGTTTACTCGCATGGCTTGTCAGGCGGAGGGATCTTCATTCTCTACCTTTCCGTCTTCGTAGGATTCAATACGTATCATCTGATACCTCAACCGCTGGCATTTGCATTGATGGCCGCAGTCACGGGAACGGCTTCGCTGCTGGCAGCGCGGTACAGCGCTCTGGCAATCGCGATTCTCGGTCTGATAGGAGGATTCCTCACTCCGATACTCCTCTCAACCGGCGTCGATAACGAGATTGGTCTGTTCGGCTACATTGCTCTGCTGGACCTGGGTGTGCTTGCGCTCGCGTACTCGAAGCGATGGCGAAGCCTGAACTACCTGGCCTTCGCAGCAACGGTGGTGATGTTTACTGCATGGATGTTCACGTGGTACGCAACGGAGAAGCTTTGGACGACTGTTTTCTTTCTTACTGTCTTCTTTATGATTTTCGCGCTGCTGGCCGTGCTGCACAATGTAGTCAATCGGCGGCCCATTGCGTGGCTTGAGCTTGCGATGGTGTTCTCGAACGCGCTGCTGTATTTCAGCACAAGCTACGAGTTGCTGGAAGATAAGTTTCACAAGCTCCTCGGGTTGTTTGCGGTTTTGGTGTCGGCCTTTTATATGGGTCTCGGCTACTTCACCTACGCTCGCGATCGCGAGGACAAGCTGCTGATTTACACGTTTCTTGGCCTGGCCATGCTGTTTGCGGTACTAGCGGTTCCGATTCAGCTTGATCAGCATTGGGTAACGATGGCGTGGGCGTTGGAAGGGGCTGCGCTGACGTGGATCGGGCTGAAGGCGAACGACAAGATTTCGAGATACGCCGCGCTGGTTGTATTCGGCGTTGCGCTCTCGCATTGGTTCTGGGACGACATGAGCGAGTTTGCCTATCACGCAAATGAAAGCTTCTTGCCGCTGCTGAACAGGCGGGCGCTCTCGTGCGCAGTGCTGGTTGCAGCGCTTGCTGCTGCGTCGATCTTATTCAAGCGAATTGCGTCCAGCGTCGAGGACGAAGAGCGATCAATGTTCACTGGTTTGTACCTGCTCGCGGCCAACTCGCTCGCGGTGATCCTGTTGAGCATCGACGCGAATGATTACTTCGAGCAGTCGAAAGCGTCGGTGGGCGGCGATCAGTCGGCGTTAATTGGAAACACTAAGGCGTTGACGCTGACGGCGATTTGGGCTGCTTACGGCGTCGCTACTCTGTTTGTCGGCGTGACCCGACGGCTGAAGCTGCTGCGGCACCTTGCGATCGTCTTGCTCGCCGGCGCAATAGTCAAAGTTCTTGTGGTTGACCTCGCATACTACAACGCAGCCTGGCATACGCTGATTCTGAATCAAACTTTTGTCGCGGTCACCCTGGTGATAATCGCATTGGCTTTGGGCGCACGGTTTTATGCGCGCGGCTTGGACGTTGACGACGAAGAGCGAGAAATAATGCTTACTCTTCTGATCGGCGCGGCGAACGTGCTTGCAGTAATAGCGCTCAGCGCGGAAGTGTTTGGCTACTTTGACCGAGCGCAAGCGTTCGCAAGCGGAGATGCTGTAACTCGCCTTGAAAACACCAAACAGCTCGCTCTGTCGGCGCTTTGGACGATCTACGGCTGCGCAGCCTGCTTCGTCGGCATTAAACGCAAGCTTAAACCGTTCAGATGGGGCGGGCTGATGGTTCTTGCTGTTGTGATTTTCAAACTCTTGATCAACGATCTGAAGTTTTATCGCGCGCCCTGGCATGCTCTGATCTTCAACGAAACGTTCGCGGCGTTTGCGTTACTCATCGCGGCGCTGGGGTTGATTGTGCGTTTGTATTCGAGATCTGAAAGCATCGAAGAAGATGAGCGCTCTGCGATTCCGCCGATCGTAGCGGTTGCCAATCTGTTAGCCATCGTGGCGCTGAGCACTGAGGTGCTCGGCTATTTCGGAAAGGAATTGATAGCAGGCGACGCGTCGCCCGAAGGCCTTCGCGATCTGGGACTCGCACAGCAGCTTTGGTTGTCGCTTGTGTGGACGATCTACGGCGGAGCCATGTTGACCGTCGGGATCGCGCGACGCAGCAAATTGCTTCGCGTGATGGCGCTGTTCCTGTTGGGACTGACGATCTTCAAAGTTTTCCTGTTTGATTTGTCTTCGCTTGAAAAGCTTTATCGCATAATCTCGTTTGTCGTGTTGGGCGCGATCTTGCTAACAGTATCGTTTTTGTATCAGCGCTACCGGCAGCGGCTCGCGGAATTCATCGAGGGGGAGGACGCTCAAGCGGTGGGCACTGAATGACGAAACGCGTCTGGATATTGGTGCTCGCCGGCTTGACACTTGCCGCCATCGTGGCGATGGGACTGGTCCCGCGAATTCCACAGGATCCGTCCTATCACAATTTTGCCGATCAGCGCGCGGTTCTTGGTGTTCCCAACTTCCTCAACGTGGTTTCCAACCTTCCGTTCCTGGCGGTCGGAATAGCAGGGTTACTCTTCCTTGCGCGACCGGTTTTTAGAGAATGTTTTCTCGCACAGTCCGAACGACCGGCTTACTTGACGTTCTTCCTGGCAATAGCGCTCACCTGCTTTGGCTCGGCTTACTATCATCTCGCTCCGAGCAACGAGCGATTGGTGTGGGATCGACTCCCAATGAGCATCGCATTCATGTCTTTGCTGGCAGCAATCATCGGCGAGCGAATAGATGCTAAAGCGGGAGTGATATCTTTGCTGCCATTGCTGATGCTAGGTGCGGGCAGCGTGATTTATTGGTACTGGAGTGAGCAGACAGGAACTGGAGACCTGCGTCCTTATGTTCTGGTCCAGTTTTATTCAGGGCTGGCGATTGCTCTGATCGCTCTCGTGTTTCCATCCAGACATGCAAGCAGCGGCGAGCTTTTTATCGCATTGATCTTCTACGTGCTGGCCAAAGGATTCGAGCTTCTGGATTCGGCGGCCTTCAATCTCGGTCGGATTATCAGCGGTCACACGCTGAAGCATCTGGCAGCGGCTGTCTCTGCCTGGTGCATATTGCGTATGATTGAGGGCAGAGTTCCAAAACCGAGCGCAGCTAGCGCTTAAGGCTGTTGCGCTCGCGTCCGCTGCCGCAGATAATAAGCCCGTGGCTCGCCAACACCTTCTTTGCGTGCTCGCTCTGGACGCTGCATACTTCTTTCAGGAGGAATATCATGAGCACTAATCCATTGATCGAACTCACCAAGCTCGGACAGTCGATCTGGCACGATAGCATCGATCGGAAGCTGATCACCTCAGGAGCGCTCAAGCGGCTGATCGATGAAGACGGCCTGAGTGGGATCACGTCCAATCCCGCCATATTCGAGAAGGCGATCACCGGCTCTGATCTCTATGACAATCAATTCACTGACCTCGTCGAAAAAGGCAAGGGCCCGCAAGAGATCTATGAAGCGCTCGCAGTGAGGGACATCCAGAGCGCGGCCGACGTGCTCGCGAACGTTTACGATCGCGCGGGCGGCAAGGACGGCTTTGTCAGCCTCGAATGCAATCCGCAGCTCGCCAACGAGACCGCAGCGACCATCGAAGAAACGCGCAGGCTCTGGAAGCTGGTCGATCGCAAGAACGCCATGATCAAGATCCCCGGAACTGAAGCCGGGATCCCCGCCATCGAGCAATGCATCTACGATGGCATCAACATCAACATTACTCTGCTATTCTCGCTGAACGCTTACGAGCAAACGATGGAAGCTTACATTCGCGGACTCGAGCGACGCGCTGCCGAGAACAAACAGATCGACAACATCTCTTCGGTGGCAAGCTTCTTTGTCAGCCGCATCGACACTGCGGTCGACAAAGAGCTCGAGCGTCGCATCGAGCAGAGCGCGAACGACGAAGAGAAGGCGAAGCTGCGGTCGCTGCAGGGCCGGATCGCGAGCGCAAATGCGAAGATCGCTTATCAGCGTTACAAAAAGGTCTTTCACGGTGAGCGATTCGCCGCGTTGAAAGAAAAAGGCGCGCAATTGCAACGCCCGTTGTGGGCTTCGACGTCGACGAAGAATCCCGCCTATGCTGATGTCTACTATGTCGAAGCGCTAATCGGGCCTGAGACTGTTGACACGCTTCCGCCCGCGACGATCGAGGCGTTTCGTGATCACGGGCGCGCGCGAGTGACCATCGAAGAAAATCTAGACGAGGAGCGCGCGCGGTTGGCTCGACTGAAAGAAATTGGGATCAGTCTGGATCAAGTCACAAGTCACGTGTTGGCCGAGGGCGTCAGGTTGTTCGTCGAGCCGTTCGATAAGCTGCTCAAGACGATTGAGTCTCGCGCGGCGGAGATTCGCAATCGCCCGCGATCGAGCGGGGTGGCAACGGATTAGCAACCACAGATGAACACAGATTAACACAGATTTTTCAGAAACGGCGGACCGCCTTCGCTATCACTTGTCCGGCTATCAGTGTTCATCTGTGTTCATCTGTGGTTCCTTTTTTGGGAGACTTAATGCCTGCATTTTCAAGATCAATTAACGTAACAATGGACTGGCTCGACATTTCAGCCTTTGAGATCCGAGGCGCGCTCGACGACAACGTGCACTCGCTTACAGCGCGATTTGTTATCAGCTTTCCCGATTTTGTAATTCGCGAAGCGGCCGGTGATATTACGAGCATGCCTTATCCCGGTTTCTGTCAGGGTTCGCTCGCGGCGCTTGATGGTCTGGTGGGAGAACGAATCGGGCGCGGGTTCCGCAAGCGAGCCGGCGAGCTTATTGGCGGCGCCGCGAGCTGCAATCACCTCCACACGCTCGTTACTAATATGGCCGCGTGCGCATTTCAGATGAATTACGTTGCTGCAAAGCAGAAACCCGAAACCGTCGAGGCAATGCTGCAGGTCCGCGACGACGCGCGATTGCGGCGCGAGCTTGTGCTGGGATGGATGCCGCAGCTCCGCAACTCATGCTTCGTTTTCAGCGAGGCCGCAGATCCGTTGTTTCAACTGACGATCGAAAAGAAAAATGATGGCTCGACCTTAGACTTTAGCGAGGACTGATCCATGGGAAAACACTTCGAAGATTTCCAGATCGGCGAAGAAGCAGTGACTGCAGGACGCACCGTTACTGAGGCCGACATTGTGAATTTCGCCGGGATAACCGGCGACTGGAACGAAATACACACCAATAATGAGTTGGCCGAGAGAGGGCCTTTCAAACAGCGCATAGCCCACGGCGCGCTGGTGTTCTCGATTGCTACCGGGCTCTCGGTGCGAATGGGTCAGACTGCCGACACGGTAATCGCGTTTTACGGATTGGACCGCCTGCGTTTTGTGAAACCGACGTTCATCGGCGACACGATTCGGGTCAAGCAAAAAGTCGAGGGCAAGAGCGAGCGCGATGAAACGAGCGGCATCGTTACGATGCTCAACGAGGTTATCAATCAGAAAGACGAGGTGGTTGTCAGTTACACGGCGAAAGTATTGCTGAAACGGCGTTGATAGTTTGGTCCGCCTCTTCGTGTAGGGGCGGCCCTCCGTGGCCGCCCCTCCTCAAAGGCCGAAGTATATCGGTGAGGGGCGGCCACTGAGGGCCGCCCCTACAAGCAAAGGATCTATGCCCGTTACACGCACTGAAACCGCAAGGAAGTTTCTAGCCAAAGAACTGGAAAAACTCTCTGAAGACGAGCGCGAAATAGTTAAGCGCTTCATCAACCGTGGGCGCACCGCACGCAACGTCGCGCGCGAGTTCGAGGACCACCTGAGCATGGGCCAACGGATCGCCGACGGCGTCGCCGCAACGATGGGTTCATGGCGATTCATCATAACCCAGAGCATCGTGCTTGCTGCCTGGGTCGTGCTGAACGTCATCGCCTTCATCCAGCACTGGGATCCGTACCCTTTCATTCTGCTCAATCTTGCCCTGTCGTTTCAGGCTGCATATGCCGCGCCGATAATAATGATGAGCCAGAACCGCCAGGCGGAAAAAGACCGTCTTCAGTCCAGCAACGATTACGAAGTCGATATGAAGGCCGAGATGGAAATCATGCAGCTTCACGAAAAGTTCAACGAGCTGCGCGACAGTTATTGGGCCGAACTGGTGCGAATGCAGCAGCAACAGATTGAAATGCTTGAGCGGATAATCTCCGAAACTTGCAAATGATTTGCGCTCTCCCCGTGATACCCGCGCTTGTGCAATGAGAATCGACAAAGTAGTTCACTCGACGGCCCACTATCTTGACAAGCATTTGAGCTCGCGCCCCGTCAGGCGATTTTTCGCCGAACTTGGGCCGGGTCTGATCACCGGCGCGGCGGACGACGACCCTTCCGGCATATCAACTTACTCGGTGACCGGCGCCCAGTTCGGGTTCGCGCAACTGTGGACGGTGTTCTTTGCCTTCCCTCTGATGGCCGCGGTGCAGATAATGTGCGCGCGGCTTGGGCTGGTGACGGGCCAGGGACTGGCCGGTGTGCTTCGTCGTCGCTACCCAAAGTGGGTGCTGTTCGGCGCTTGCACTTTGCTGGCCGTCGCCAACACCGTCAATATAGGCGCGGACCTGGGCGGAATGGCTGAAGCCATGCAGATGATGACCGGCCTTCCTTCGCTGATGTGGCTTCCGCTGTTCGCGGTGTTGATCGTCGTCCTGCTTATTTGGTCCAGGTACCGGCACATCGCGCGGGTGTTCAAGTGGCTGACGCTCGTGCTGTTCGCCTATGTCGCCGCGGCGTTTATGGCGCACCCTGCTTGGGGCGAGGTTTTGAAGGCGACTTTCGTCCCGCACATCCAATGGTCTGCACGTTATCTAGCCACCTTCGTAGCGGTGCTTGGAACGACCATCTCGCCTTATCTCTTCTTTTGGCAAGCTGCGCAGGAGGTGGAAGAGGAGCGCAAGATGGGCCGGCGCACGATTCACGCGCGACGCGGTGCGACCGCCGAAGAGCTACGAGCGGCAAACACTGACGTAATAACCGGCATGGTATTTGCGGGTGTCGTGATGTACTTCATAATTTTGACTACTGGCGCGACTTTGCACCAAACCGGACAGCGTGAGATCGAGACGGCTCGCGAGGCTGCGGAAGCTTTGAGGCCGCTTGCCGGCAACGCAGCATATTTGCTGTTCGCGCTCGGACTGGTCGGCACGGGCATGCTCGGCGTCCCGGTGCTCGCGGGATCCGCGGCATACGCGGTTTCGGAAGCGATGCACTGGCGCGGATCGCTTGACGATCGGCCGAGCCACGCAGCTAAGTTCTACGGCGTGTTGGCGGCGGCTGTCGCGATTGGGGTTGCGATGGACCTCCTGAGAGTCAACGCGGTGAAGATGCTGTTTTACGCGGCGGTTATTAACGGCGTCTTGGCTCCTCCACTGGTCGTATTGGTGACTCTGCTTACCAGCGACGAGAGAGTGATGGGCAACCGAACGAATCCGTGGCCGCTGGAATGGGCGGGATGGGTAACGGCTGTGGTCATGACAGCAGCAACGATTGCAATGATAATCGTCTAGTCGATTTGTTTTAGACGCGTCAAACCAGTGTGATCAGTAGTCTATATTGCAGGATTAAGTTTGTGGAAACAACATCCGAGATCAAAGTGTCGCGCGAGCCGTTCGCAAGCTATGCTGGCGCAGGCGTGAGAGTCGCGATCATCGACAGCGGCGTCAACCCAGCTCACCCTCACGTCTGCGGAGTTGCAGGCGGCGTGCGCATAACCGCAAGCGAAACGGATTCTTCAAATGATTATCTTGACTACCTCGGTCATGGAACCGCGGTCGCGGGCGCGATACGCGAGAAAGCGCCCGACGCGCAACTCTACGCGCTGAAGGTCTTTGATCGCGTGCTGACGACCAACATCGAAGTCATTATCAAAGCGATCGACTGGTGTATCGAGAATCTAATCGATGTCGCTAACTTGAGCCTTGGAACTGTAAACCCCGAGCATCGCGAGGTGATGGAGATGACTGTCGCTCGAGCGGCGAACAACGGCATCGCGCTCGTGGCGGCCTGCAAAACGTCCGACAAGCTTTCCTTTCCCGGCTGTCTGCCTTCGGTGATCGGCGTCGCGGTTGACTGGCAGTGCCCGCGCAGTATTTACACAGTTCGTGAGACCGGCGATGGCTCGGTGTTCGTCGCTTCCGCTTATCCGCGAGATATTCCCGGCGTCCCGCGCGAGCGAAATCTTAACGGCATCAGCTTCGCCGTGGCGAATATGACCGGCTTCGTCGCGCGAGCGAAAGAGATGGCCCGCACGGCCTCAGTCGCTCAGCTCAAGCAGTTGCTCGTCGAAGAAGCGACGTGCGAATGAAGAAACGAAGAGGCTCAACCGGTTCAGTCACGCGTTCGCGTCCCGCGCGTTGGGTGTGGTGCGGCGCGGCCGGTATCCTACTATTGGCCGCGGTTATTCTGGCTTTCATGAGGGTTCGTACTGGATCAGATCATGTGGATGATCGCTCTTCTCATCACGCCCACAAGCCGGACGCAGAACCGGCCGCGCTTGCAAGAATGAATACCACGCCCGCTCCCGGGCCGGCGCCTGACGGCATGTCGTGGATTCCTGGGGGAACCTTCTGGATGGGCTGCGACGACTGCGATATGCCTGACACGCAGCCGGTGCATCTGGTCAGCGTCGACGGATTTTGGATGGATCGCACGCCGGTCACCAACGCTCAGTTCGCCGAGTTCGTGAAGGCAACCCGTTACGTCACCGCCGCCGAGCGTAAACCAGATCCAAGAGATTACCCAGGAGTTGATCCAGGCAAACTTGTGCCAGGCTCAGCAGTGTTCAGTCCGCCGGCTCACGATGTGGCTCTGGACGACGTCACGCAGTGGTGGCGATACGTTCCGGGCGCTAGTTGGAAACATCCGGAAGGTCCCGGCAGCACGATAGACGGACGCGAGAATCACCCAGCGGTACAAATCGCATGGACGGACGCCGTAGCTTATGCAAAGTGGGCAGGCAAGCGTCTGCCGACGGAGGCCGAGTTCGAATTCGCGGCACGCGGCGGTCTCGATCGCAATCTCTACGCGTGGGGCAATGAGCTTAAGCCCGGCGGCAAATGGGCGGCTAACATTTGGCAGGGACGATTCCCCTCTAGCAACAGCGTCGAAGACGGTTACGTTGGCACGTCGCCTGTGAACGCCTTTCCGCCTAACGGATTTGAATTGTATGACGTAGGCGGCAACGTTTGGCAGTGGTGCGCGGACTGGTATCGCCCGGATTATTTCGCGGCCCTCGATTCGAACGGTATCGCGCGCAACCCGCAAGGCCCTTCAGACAGCTACGATCCTCAAGAACCGGGCGTTGCCAAGCGCGTGCAAAAGAGTGGATCATTTCTGTGCAGTGATCGCTACTGTTCTCGGTATCTTGTCGGCAGCCGTGGCAAGGGAGCCGTCGACAGCGGAGGGTCGAACACGGGATTTAGGTGTGTGAAAACTCGGTAGATTGAGGTCCCAAGGTAGCCGAGTACAGCCTTGGGCTGTGAGATGCAATCCCATTGGGATTGGCCCCGAGACTGGCCCCGAGGGTCCAAACTCCACAGCCACGGAGTGGCGAACGAAGTTAGCCACACATCCATTTGCACTTTTTCAATTGCCGCGATAATCTGAGCGCGGCCTCGTCGATTAAGTAACAGCCAACACTACAAGGAGCCGGAGCATGAGCAGAATGACGGTGACTATGCGGACGTCGCTAAAAGCAGCAGCGATCACAATCGCAGTTGGTAGCATCTTCCTGGTTCGCCACGATTTCAGCCGAGCGGCCGAAGAGCAACAGGAACCGCAACGCGGAAGCATTGGCCGCACCTACAAAGACTCTAAACCTGCGTGGGAGCTTCCGCCTCAGGCTCCGAAGGGCGCGCCCAACGTCATCTACCTCGTGCTCGACGATGTTGGGTATGCACAACTTGGTTGCTACGGCTCCGAGATTCAAACGCCGAATCTCGATCGCATTGCGGCGGGAGGGTTGCGCTACACGAATTTTCACACGACGTCGCTGTGCTCGCCGTCGCGCGCGTGCCTGCTTACGGGTCACAACCACCACACGAATCATCTCGGCGTGGTAACCGAAGCCGCGACGGGTTATCCAGGTTACGACGGACGCATGCCGCGAAGCCAGGCGACAATCGCCGAGATCCTGAAGCAGACAGGTTACAGCACCTTCTACATCGGCAAGTGGCATCAAGCGCCGTCCGATGAAACCAGCGATGCGGGGCCTTACGATCATTGGCCGCTTGGCATGGGCTTCGAGCGGTTCTACGGGTTCCTCGGCGGCGGGACCAATCAGTGGTTTCCGGATTTGGTTTACGACAATCACCGCATCGAACGACCCAACCGGCCGGGTTATCACTTGACTGAGGATCTGACTGATCGAGCAATTCAGTTCATCGCCGAACAGAAGCAAATCACGCCCGATAAGCCCTTCTTCCTGAATCTCGCTTACGGCGCCGGTCACGCTCCTCATCACGTCGCGAAAAAGTACATCGAGATGTACCGAGGCAAGTTCGACAAAGGCTGGGACAAGGCGCGCGAAGAGACGCTTGCGCGGCAAAAGACAATGGGCATCGTGCCGCCTAATACTCAGCTCGCGCCGCGAAACTCGGATGTCAAGGCGTGGGACGATCTGACCGCAGACCAGCGCCGCTTGTACGCGCGGATGGAAGAAGTGTTCGCAGGGTTCTTGACACATTGTGACGAAAATATCGGACGGCTCATCGCTTTTCTCGAACAGCGAAATTTGATGGACAACACATTGCTATTCGTGGTTTCCGACAACGGCGCTAGTCAGGAGGGCCGCGCAACCGGTACCTTCAACGAGAGCCTTTACTTCAATCAGATTCCAGAGAACGTCGAAATGGATATGAAGCTGATAGACGAGCTTGGCGGGCCGATGACCTATCCTCATTATCCGCTCGGCTGGGCTATGGCGGGCAACACGCCGTTCAAGCGATACAAGCAAGAGACTCACGCCGGTGGAATCACCGATCCGCTGATCATCCACTGGCCGAAGACGATCAAGGACAAGGGCGGCATTCGCAGTCAGTATCATCATATGATCGACATCACGCCGACCCTGCTTGAATTGATCGGGCTCAAGCAGCCGCGCGTCGTAAACGGCGTCGATCAACGCCCAATGGACGGAGTGAGTCTGGCTTACACCTTCAACGATTCGAAGGCGCCGAGCCGCCACGAGACTCAGTACTTCGAGATGCTCGGCCATCGTTCGATTTATCACAAAGGTTGGGTGGCAGTCACGATGCACAAAACAGGCGACGATTTCGAAAAGGAGCCGTGGGAGCTTTACAACGTCGCCGAAGATTTCTCAGAGAGCAACAACCTGGCTGCTCAGAATTCCGACAAGCTGCGCGAGATGATCGAGCGCTGGTGGAGCGAAGCGGGCCGCTACAACGTGCTGCCGCTTGATGATCGCGGAGTGATTCGCGCGCTTGAGCAACTGAATCTGAACCGACCGCGCGAGATAGTTACCTATTATCCAGGCATGCCGGCCGTGCCGAGAGCCAACCTGCTAAACTTCCGTAATCGTTCTTACAGCATTGCTGCAGACGTCGAGATTCCTTCGGGAGGCGCAGAGGGCGTGCTGCTTGCGCTAGGCGGTCGCTTCGGCGGGTTTAGTTTCTTCGTTCAGAGGAACCGGCTGAATTACGTTTACAACTGGTTCGGCCTCGAACGCTACACGGTGACCTCGACGGAGGCGCTGCCTTCGGGCCCGGTGATGTTGCGAGTTGACTTCAATGCCGGTGGTCCAAGCGGCAACACCGCAACGCTATTCATCAACGACAAGCGAGTCGGCGAAGGGAAGATCGCAAAGCTGGTGCCGATAACGTTTGGGCTGAGCGAGGGGCTGACAATTGGCCGCGATCCATCTACGCCGGTGACCGAGAGCTATCAGTCACCGTTCGAGTTCACCGGCAAGATAAAGAAGGTGGTGATGGAGCTGAAGGAAGATTCAAGACACGGGGGAGCGGTGTCGGTCTTCTTTCACTGATTGACTACTAACTCTGACGAGACCACCACTCTCTTCACTTAACCGGACTGAAGCCAGACCGTGAAGATTACTCAGATCATTTGGCTCAATCGCTTCGTTCAGAAGATTGAGCAAAAACATGCGGTGCGACCGACGGAAGTAGAACAAATCTTTGCCAATCAGCCACGAGTGCAATTTGCGGAACGCGGCAGAGTGCCGGGCGAAGATTTGTACTCGGCGCGCGGCCAGACTGATTCCGGGCGCTATCTGGTGGTATTCTTTCTCTACAAGGGCAGGGGCCGGGCCTTGGTAGTTTCCGCCCGCGATATGGATGAACGCGAGAAGAAGAGTCATGGCAAAAAGTAAAGTCAAGAAGCAGAGAGATCCGCTGCCGGAGCAGTTCAGCAACCTCGATGAAGCAGTGGAGTTCTGGGATACTCACAGCCTGGCCGACTACGAAGAATACTGGAAGGATGTGCAATGTGAGATCAACATTAAGCGGCGCACATACCAGATCTCAGTCGACAGCAGCCTATATCAGAAATTGCGCCGTGCTGCGCGCGCGCGAGGCGTATCCGCCGAGACACTGGTGAACCTTTGGCTGCAAGAGAAAGTTTCATAGGGTCGCATAACTTTAAT
>DASXSR010000100.1:0-12711 GCA_036505875.1 Blastocatellia bacterium
CAAAGCTCGGTCGAGAATCCCGGCACGCTGACAACGCGAACATCTGAGGCGTACTTCTCTCCAAACAACGCCATCGCGCCTGATTTCAGCGCTTCTTCGAGCGGCTTGATCTCAGTTTCAACCGCTCGATTCAAAAGCACCTCGTGGTTGACCAATCGCTCGATCTCGGAGATCTCGTCTTCGCTGAGCGGAGCATAATGGGTGAAATCAAATCGCAACCGATCGGGCGCAACCAGCGAGCCTGCTTGTTTCACGTGGGGGCCGAGCACTTCTCGCAATGCGGCGTGCAGCAGATGAGTGCCGGTGTGATTAGCCTTGATGCGGCGGCGGCGCTCGGCATCGATCCGCGCGTGGACGCGATCGCCAACTCGAAGCTCGCCTTGCTCCACTTTCGTTTTGTGCAGGTAATAACCGGTCACCACCGAATAACAGTCTTGAACCTCTGCGAGAACTTTCTCGCCTTCGAACACGCCGGTGTCGCCAATCTGACCGCCGGCTTCTGAGTAAAACGGCGTGCGATCGAGAATAACCTCGCCGACTTCGTTCACCGTCAACGCGTCGCGCTCCTCGTCGCCGACTATGATTGCCAGCACGCGCGCGTCTGCCGTTTCCGTTTCGCGATAACCTGTGAACTCGGTGCGAGGCAGTCGCGCAGCAACGCGCGTATAGATCTCGCGTGTGCGTCGCGCCGCGACCTCTTCAATCATCGCCGGCGCGCTTTGCTGCTGAAGCTCGCGGAGCGCCTCGTCGAATTGTTCGTTGAATTCGTCCTCGCTCAAGTCGTTGCCATGCTGACTGAGCACCACGCGAATCAGGTCTCGCGGCACACCGTAGGTGTCGTACGTGCGAGCAAGCTCTAGCATCGGCGGGACGGCGGGGGCGTAACGCTCGAACAACTCGGCGAGCCTCGGCTCACCGACCGTCAGTATTCGGCTGAAGCGCTGCTCTTCGCCGCGAACTGTCTCATCAATCAAGTGCCGCGACGCGATCAATTCGGGGTAAGGCTCGCCCATCAGATCGACCACGAAGTCGGTGACTTTGTTGAAAAACGGCGGCTTGAGTCCAAGCCCTTTCTCGCCGTGATAGATCGCGCGGCGCATGATCTTGCGCAGAACGTAATTGCGACCGACGTTACCCGGCGCGATGCCATCCGCTATCGAGAAAGCGGTAGCCCGGGCGTGGTCGGCAATCACCCGCATTGAAAAGCCTTCGGGCGACTCGTAGACGTAGGTTTTGGCCGAAAGATCTGCGATGAAGTCTACGATCGGCCGAACCAGATCGGTATCGTAAGCGGACTTGACGCGCTGAAGCACTGCGGTGAGCCGCTCGAGTCCCGCGCCCGTGTCGACCGACGGAGCCGGCAGCGGGTCAAGCTTGTATGAACCATCGGCTAACTGCGACCGGTTGAACTGCATGAAGACAAGGTTCCAAATCTCGACAGTGGTATCGCCGGGGCCGTTGACGTACTCCACGCGATTGTACTGGGGATCATCGGGTCGCTCGCCCGTGTAATAATGAATCTCCGAGCAAGGGCCGCACGGGCCGGTCTCGCCCATCTGCCAGAAGTTATCTTTGCGCCCGAAACGCAGCACGCGTTCGGGCCTGGCTCCCACCTGCTGCCAGTACCGCTCAGCTTCTTCGTCGGGCGGGACCTCTTCGTCGCCGCCAAAAACGCTGAACCACAAGCGTTCGGGATCGAGCTTGAATTCGTTTACCAGCAAGTCCCAAGCAAAGTAGATCGCTTCTTTCTTGAAGTAATCGCCGAACGAGAAATTGCCGAGCATCTCGAAGAAGGTATGATGCCTGGTGGTTCGGCCCACTTCGTCGAGGTCGTTGTGTTTGCCGCCGGCGCGCACGCACTTCTGCGAGGACGTAGCGCGCTTGTAATCTCGCTTTTCGAGGCCGAGGAACACGTCCTTGAATTGATTCATGCCGGCGTTTGTGAACAGCAACGTCGGGTCGCCCGAGGGCAGTAGCGGGGAGCTTCTCACCACGCGATGCCCCCGCTCGGCAAAGTAGTCCAGAAATTTCTGTCTGATCTCGTGTCCAGTCATGATATTTATCGCTAAGCGTAAGAATCGAAGGTTGAATTATAGCAAACGGCCTGTTGGAAAGATAAAACAGGAAAAGTATTGAACAGCTTTTAGCGCCGTGCTATAAGAACCGTACCCCATCTATGCCCCTTCCGATGCGTCCTAGTAGTCACCGTTTTTGGAGAAATGATGTCGACGCCGGTCGTACTTTACGAGCAAGAGTACGAGCAGCTCAAGAAGGCTGTCACTCGGCTTTGCGCGGACTCTAACGCTAAATTCGTCTTCCTGGTCGACAAGAACGGACAGCAGATCGCGGCGCACGGAGAAATGCTCGATCTGGACACGACCAGCCTGGCGAGCCTGACCGCCGGCAACGTTGCTGCGACTGATGGACTGGCCCACTTGATCGGAGAACGGGGCTTTCCGGTGCTGTCACACGAGGGTGAGCGTGATAACATTCACATCTCGATTGTTGCCGGCCGGGTTATACTGGTGGTCATATTCGATGAGCGATCAAGCCTTGGTCTGGTGCGTCTCCGAGTGAAACGCGCGACCTCCGAGATGAACTCGATATTCGAGTTGCTTGACGCGAAACACGAGCGTGAGAGGGTCATGGGATTTCCCCTCGACTCCGCGTTTGCCGAGATAACGGAAGCGGACATCGACGCGCTGTTCAGTTAGCCCCTTCGGCCGCAATTCTCGATGGAATAATAAGGAACACAAGGCCGTGACCTTTATCAACTACGCATCGCGGGAAATCAATTGCAAGATTGTTTATTACGGGCCAGGATTGGGCGGCAAGACGACGAATCTGCAGTACATCTACGACTCGACGGCCGCGCAGGCGAAGGGCAAGCTGATAAGCCTGGCTACCGAGACCGACCGCACGTTGTTCTTTGACTTCTTGCCTTTGGATCTCGGAACAGTGCGAGGGTTCAAGACTCGCTTTCATCTGTACACGGTTCCCGGCCAGGTCTTCTACGACGCGAGTCGCAAGCTCATCTTGAAAGGCGTGGACGGGGTGGTCTTTGTTGCCGACTCGCAGCGCGAGCGCATGGACGCGAACATCGAATCGTTGTTCAATCTCGAATTAAACCTCAAACAGCACGGCTACGACCTGATGAAGGTGCCTTACGTGCTTCAGCTCAACAAACGCGACCTTCCCAATGTTATCTCCTCGTCGGATTTGACAGCCGAGCTTCTGCGCAAAGAGGAGCCGGTTTTTGAAGGCGTCGCCAATCGAGGCATCGGAGTGTTCGACACCCTCAAGGCAGTAGCGAAACAAGTCCTGCTCGAGCTTCGCAAGAACGGCGGCGGCTAGGCTGTTCAGTTCAACCCTCTTCATCTGACCAAACTTTGAACTTACCTTGATTCGATCCGCGGCCAACCCCTTGTTGTCGTCGAATGCTTTAGTACCATAGCCTCTCTGATCTCGAGTTAACGCTACTCACACACTGATCCAATGAGCTGCGTCCGTCTCACGCATCGCAATGATCAAATCAGTTCGTGACTTGACGGCGAGGCGTCGGCAAGAGACCGACTTCTCTGAGTGCTCTTGTTACGTAACTTCGTCCGATATAAACTTGCGTTGATCGAACTATGCCGGAGGAGATCAAACAAAAGATCCAGGAAGAGCTGCGGCAGCTCGAGACGGAATTGCGCACGGAAATACCCGAGGAGCTGAAAAGGGCCGTCGCTCTGGGTGACCTTTCCGAGAACGCCGAGTATCAGGCCGCCCGTCATCGCCAGGACTATGTGCGCGCGAGAATTGGAAATCTGCGTAAGCGACTCGCTGATCTGTCGATGATGGACACCTCGCGGCTGCCGCACGACCGAGTCGCGTACGGGTCGACGGTTGTGGTTTACGACGTGGACAGCGGCGACGAAGTGACTTACACTCTGGTAATGGCAGAGGACGCCGACATATCTCACAACAGAATTTCCACCTCTTCGCCTGTTGGACGCGGGCTTATGGGGCGGAGCGAAGGGGACGAAGTAGACATCGTTACGCCCGCCGGCAAACGGCGATTTGAGATAATCAAACTGACGACTTTCCACGATTCCTGATGTAAACCACTGGGAACGCTGGGATCACGGGTCTGAGACAAGCCGCCTTTATCTCCCAGTGCTTTCCGTGCTCCCGTGGGTTCTTTTTTTGGTGAAGTTGACAAGGCTGGGCGGCTTTGCAATAGTACGGCTTTCGCCGATGGCTGTGGCCGAGGCGTGGGAGGCCCTGCAATGATAAGCGAGGCCATCGGGGCCGGCGGCAAGAGGATCATCGACGCGATCGTGCGAGGGTTGGCTCGCAGCCGGATAAACCCGAATGCGCTGACGACGGCCGGGCTGTTGATCAACATCGGTTGCGGCTTCTTGTACGGCTTTGGATTTTTCTTCATCGCCGGATTGGTGATGATCCTGGCCAACCTGTTTGACATGCTTGACGGCCAGGTGGCGCGGCTTCGCGGGCGAGTCACCCGGTTCGGCGCGTTCTTTGATTCAGTGATCGACCGTTACTCGGATGTAATAGTTTACGTCGGAATCATGGTCTTCTATGCGCGCGACACGGCGGCGCATTCGACGTTGCTGGTTGCGCTGACCGGCGTGGCTCTTGTGGGATCGGTGATGATCAGCTATTCACGCGCTCGAGCGGAGTCGCTCGATATTGCCTGCAAGGTAGGCTTTCTGGAGCGACCTGAGCGCGTGGTGCTTCTGATCATAGGCTCGCTCACTGAGATCGGGCCGGCCACCAGCCCGTTTTTGCACAAGATGCCGCAGGTTTTGTGGGTGCTTGCTGTGCTTTCGCACTGGACCGTCGTGCATCGCGTGTATCATACCTGGCGTGAGATGAGAGGGCCGGATCTCGCGGCTATCGAGGCGGCCCGCCTCAAGCGCGAAGAAGCGCGCGAAAAGAATCTGGTGCGAGCTGACTACTCTGTTCAGAACTGAAGTTCGAGTTCTGGGTAAGGAAGGATTACCGTGAGCAGGAAACTCGGAATTCAGGGCAGCACCCAGCTGATGCTTTGCCCCTGTTGCGGGGCGACAATAGTTCGAGGCGCGAGCGACTGTCTTTGTGGGGGGCGATTCATCGGCGAGCCGCTTGACGAGAAGCCGATTAAGATTCAACGCCTCGGTCCTGCCATTGCATCAGTCGCCTCGCTGATCCTGGTGATCACCGCGTGTCTGGTCGTAACGAAGTGGCTGGCCTTCGCGGCAGTGCTCGTGATTTGGTCGGCGCGTCGCGCTGTTCGGCTCGCTAAGAAGGATCCAGATTGGTACGGCGGCTATAAGACCGCCGCGGCAACGCTGGTTCTCACAGTTGCCGGCGGTCTAGCCTTGGCTTCTTACGGAATCGCTCATCTTCCGCAGGCGCTGGATAATTATAAGCTTCGCCACATAGCCGCTACTAGCGCTGCCATATATCACGAAGCCGGGCGACTCGAGGAATACAAGCGCATCTTTGGCTCATATCCCCAGGAGTTCAAGAAGGCGATAGGCGAAGCGTTGCCCGAGGACTATTGGGGTGCAGTCCTCAAGTACGAAAGCAACTCCGGTGCTATTGCTGAGCGAACGGGATCAATCGAAAGCACCGGACTGCCGATTACACACTTCGAATTGCGTTCGGCCGGTCCAGATGGGATTATGGGCACCGATGACGACATAATAATGCGCGACGGAATATTCATCACCAATACTGAATTGAAACAACAGAGCTCAGCCCAACAACTTCGCTGACTCCGCGAAGAATTACTGAGAACATAAAAGGCAAAAGTGGCGTGTTCACTTTTGCCTTCTTCGTTTAGACTCTCCTTCGCCAATATGTTCAAGAAGCTCTTGATCGCCAATCGCGGAGAGATCGCCGTTCGAATCGCGAGAGCCTGTCGCGAGATGGGCATCTCTCCCGTGGCCGTCTATTCCGACGCCGACCGCGCTTCGCTGCACGTTCGCGTTGCAGACCAAGCGATCCACATCGGGGCTGCTCCATCTTCAGAAAGCTATCTAGTGATCGACGAAATCGTCGCCGCCGCCAGAAACTCGGGCGCCGAAGCAATTCATCCCGGTTACGGCTTCCTGTCTGAGAATGCCGAGTTCGCTGAAGCAGTCGAACGTGCGGGTCTCGTGCTGGTCGGTCCGCCCGCCTCGGCGATGAAGCTGATGGGTTCGAAGACCAGCGCCAGGCGAACGGCAGAGTCGGCGGGCGCGACCGTCGTTCCGGGAACGCTTGAGCATCTGGGCTCCGTCGAAGAAGCCGAGCGAGTCGCCGGGGAAGTCGGATACCCGATCATGCTGAAAGCGGTATCCGGGGGCGGAGGAAAAGGCTTGCGCTTGGTCCGCTCGCGCGAAGAAATTGCAGGCGCGTTTTCAATTGCGCAATCAGAAGCCGCCTCGAGCTTTCGCGATCCGGCAGTTTACATCGAGAAGTACATAGACTCGCCGCGCCACATCGAGATTCAACTGATCGGCGACCGCTTCGGTAATGTCGTTTATCTCGGTGAACGGGAATGCTCGCTTCAACGGCGCCATCAGAAAGTGCTCGAGGAATGTCCATCACCGATCGTCGACGTTGAGCTGCGAAGGCGGATGGGCGAGGCCGCGGTCCGCATCGCGCGCGCGGCCGGCTACGTGAACGCGGGCACTATTGAATTCCTGGTCGACCGGGAGCGCAACTTCTATTTCCTGGAGATGAATACGCGGCTTCAGGTCGAGCATCCCGTGACTGAGCTCGTGACAGGGCGCGATCTGGTTCACGAACAAATCAGAGTAGCTGCGGGCGAGAAGCTCTCATTCTCGCAGGACGATGTCGTGATGAGCGGCGCGGCGATCGAATGTCGGATATACGCCGAAGACTCCGAGAATAATTTCTTGCCAAGCCCGGGGCGGATCACAAGGCTCGTCACCCCCTCAGGCCCAGGCGTCCGCTATGACAGCGGAAGTTATGAAGGTTCTGAAGTCTCGATTTATTACGATCCTCTCATCGCCAAGCTTTGCGTGTGGGCGGAAACCAGACGAGACGCGATCAATCGTCTGTCGCGAGTGTTGAACGAATACACGGTCGAAGGCATAAGAACGACAGTCCCTCTCTTTCGCGCGGTCGTACAAAGCCCCGAGTTTCGCCGAGGCGACTTCGACGCGGGATTCATCGATCGGTTCTTAAAACTTTCAGCAAGGCGCGGCGAAGAAGACTCGACATTTTCCGACGTTGCCGCGATCGCCGCCGTCTTGTATGCGCGACGGGATGTGGCGCATCAAGACGCGGGCGGTCGCGCTCAAACAGAAAGCCGCTGGAAACTTCAAGGACGCCTTGTCCAGAGAAGGTAATTTGAAATACAACGTAGAAATCCAGGGCCGCCAAGTCGCCGTCGAGCTCGAAGAACGAAACGGGCGCGTTAGCGCTCGAGTCGACTCGCGCGCCTACGATTTGCAAGTAATCTCACCCCACAGCGGAGTGTACACACTAATCGCCGGCGACAGAGTCTATGAGGCGAGCGTATGGGCTCTGGAGCCGAACGCAATGCGCGTCGAGATCTCTGGTCGTCTGCTCACCGTAAAGGTTATCGACCGCAAGCATCGCCGCCCGGGAGCTGACCACCACGGAGTCGAGGGGCGGCACGAACTGATCGCGCCCATGCCGGGAAAAGTTGTGCGAGTGTTGCTCGCCGAGGGCGATGAGGTCGCGCTGGGGCAAGGCGTAGTGGTCGTCGAAGCTATGAAGATGCAAAACGAGATCAAGTCGCCCAAGTCCGGACGAGTCATAGAGGTTCGAGTCGTCGAGGGCTCCACAGTAGACGCCAATCAAGTGCTCGCAATAGTCGAGTAAACCAAATCGTTTCGTCTTGATTCGAAAGCGTGTTCTAAAACCTTCCACGTTTCCCCCGTTCCCAGTGAAGCGCAACAAAATCCGACAGTATTTGATCTGTATATCTGCGTCGGCTGCGGACCACGTTTTGGCATATAGGTTGTAAACGAAATAGTAGGAGCAATCATCAAACACTTGCACTAGGAGGAAAACAATGAATCTGAACTTAAGGAGAACAGCAACCGGTGCTGCTCTGGCGCTCGCGATATTGTTCGGCGTGACGGTCGCGACCGCCCAGGCGCAGTACCGCGATTACGATTACCGTGGATATGGATCCGATGACCAGGCGCGCTGGTCGAAGGACCGCGTCAAGGACTATGCGTTCAAGCTTGGCTATCACGAGGGTTACTCGGAAGTGCGAGACGCGCGAGAGCGCGGGTTCCGCGGAAACTACCGCGATATGCGGGGCTATCGCAACGACACCAATGGATACCTTGGGTGGATGGGTCATCGCGATGATTATCGCGACGCCTACCGAAAGGGATACGAGTTGGCGTATCGGGACTTTGTGTCGGGACGCGAGCGGCGTTACGGCAGGGAGGATGTCGAGCGAATCCTCGGCGGCAACTTGAAAGAAACCTATGGCGATGATCGTTACTACCGTGATTATGACGAACGACATCGCGGAGGCTCTCGCGGCGATTACGACTACGGTCGCGAACAGGGCGACGTGTTTCGAATAGCCGAACAGAGCGGTTATCGCGATGGCCTTCGTCGCGGTGAAGACGATCGCCGGCACAATCACAATTTTGACTACAGCCGCGACGGCAGATACCGCGATGCCCTCAACGGTTACCGCTCAGAGTATGGCAGCCGCGATCGCTATCGCGACGCCTACCGACAGGGCTATCGCCGCGGTTATGAAGAAGCTTACCGCCGCTAATAGTTTGGAGTTCAAGTTTCATCTTGCGCCGTAGCACAGACTTTAGTCTGTCGAGCCTCCAGGCAGACACAGGCTGAAGTCCGTGCTACTGAGCGCTCTTCTCAGTCACCGAATGCGCGTGCCACGCGGCGATCTTCCAACCATCCGGCGTGCGAGTGAACACAACCGTCCCACGAAAAATAACCGACTCACCTGCGGTCGCGGTGGCTGGGGCCGGCGCGGGCCGCTCGTAAGTTACCACCGCAGCATCCGCTCCCAACGCGACAACTTCAACCTTTCGATAATCCGCGGGGTTTCCCGGCGGAAGCTGCGCCGCTTCGATCCGCTTCTGATAAGCTTCGAACCCGCGCCATTCGCCGTTTGAAACTCGAATCACAAGCCGGGGTGATTTCCAGAAAGTTTCCAGGTAAGTCTTCTTATCGCCGCGAGTGAGCGCCGTTGACCATTTGTCAAAGACCTGGCGAACTTCGTTCTCAACTTTGCTCTTTCCTGATTGCGCGGCAGCGGCGCTCACGACAAGCGTTGTTACAAGAGTTGATACCCATAGTCGTGTTATCACAAGCCCCTCCTCGAAATTGACTTTGCCCGACCAACCGGTACTGTTCGCGCCGTGCTCTGGTTACTTTTAAAGCAGTATCCTTCCGACGCTCAATGAATCATGCTTCCATAACCCTTCGGTATAGCTGCTCGTACTGTGGGATTATCTTCTCGGTGACAAAGCGCGACACCGCGATCTCGCGGCCTCGGTTGCCTAGGCGTTCGCGCTCGCGATCGTTGTTGAGCAGTCGATCAGCGGCTTCCGCCATCGCTGCGACGCCGCCTACCTCAAAGAGGTAACCACAACCGCCGTCTTCAACGACCTCGGGGATCCCACCGACGCGAGTGGCGAGCACCGGCACTTCGCAGGCCATCGCTTCAAGCGCAGTCAGGCCGAATGATTCGGCTTGACTGGGCAGCAACAAGAGGTCCGCCACCGACAGGTATTCGCGAACTTGTGATTGAGGCTGCTTGCCCACGAAGACGACTGAGTCCGCAACGCCCAGTCTCAATGCAAGTGCCTCGGCCTCCGACCGCTCAGGACCGTCGCCGCACATCACCAGCTTGACACCAAATTGGCGACCAGAGCCACTTTCAAGGCGTTTCATTCTGGCAACAATCTCGATGCAGTCGCCGATTCGCTTGATCGGCCTGAAGGTCGAAACGTGCAGAACGATTCTCTCCCTGTTCGGAGCGAGGGCGCGGCGGATGGTCTCGCTTGGCGCGCGGCGATAATAGTCCGCATCGATGAAGTTATAGATGACCTCGATCTCGCAATCGGGGCAAAACGTCTTATGGGTGGCGTCGCGCAGGTATCGAGATATCGCCGTCACCGCGTCCGATTGTTCAATGCCGAAACGAGTGATCGGCAAGAACGACGGATCGCTCCCGACAAGCGTTATGTCAGTGCCGTGCAAGGTGGTAACCACCGGCAAGCGACGGATCGGTCTCATCATCTCTCGCGCGAGGTAGGCGCTGACCGCGTGTGGTATTGCGTAATGAACGTGCAACAGGTCAAGCTTTTCCTGCGTTGCCACTTCAAACAGCTTCGATGCGAGAGCGTCGGTGTAAGGGGGATACTCGAACAGCGGATAGCTCAACATATCGACCGGATGAAACCGAATGCGTTCGCGGCACTGCCCGTCGTCTAACCTCATTGGTGGGGCATAGCTTATGAAATGGACGGAATGACCGCGCTTCGCCAACTCCAATCCCAACTCGGCGCCGACCACGCCGCTCCCGCCGTATGAGGGATAACAAGTAATGCCGATATTCATGACAGGGGTTGGGGGTTAGGGGTTGGGGGTTGGTGCATGGTTTCAACCTCTCTTGGCTATTGCATTGCGTAATGCGTAAAGCTGTTTACTCAACGAGATCGAGTCGTCAACAACTTCGTCTGCTGACGATTTCGGCAGGTAGCCAAGCCTGCCTGCTATCTCAATCTGCGTTTGCAACTCAGCGAGCGAGCCTTGGGTGACGGATAGGAAGTTAAGATACTCCTTGGTATGTTGCCTGGCGTGCCCCTCGGCAATGTTCGACGGAATTGAAACGGCCGCTCGCCGTAGTTGATTTGTCAACCCATATGCTTCTTGTGCTGGAAACTTCTGGGTCAGCCGATAGATCTTCTCAACCAGATCCATCGCTGCCTGCCATACTCTGAGATCACGAAAACTCTTTACGGTCATACTCTTCTCCTTTTTTCCAACCCCCAACCCCTAACCCCCATCCCCCTTTCACGAGTACATATTCATCGGGCGCGATAGCAGCTCGATCGGGTCGCGCACGTTCAGAGCTTCGCGAACGACGAAAGCCTCTCCGTGTTCGACGGTTATCAGGGCGCCATAGAATCGCTGCCGCGCTTCAACTCTGCGCAGAAACGATTCGCCGCTGAGGTTGGTCTCAGGCTCTTTGCTGTTCTGATCGAAGAGCTGCGATTTATAGCACATTACGGCCTTGAGTTTCTGTTCAGCCCACTCGCTTATGTCGACCACAAACGACGGCGTTACAGTTCTAGGGAACATGAAGTGCGCGACCGTGTGTGGTCGAAATCTCTCTTGACCTGGTTCGGTGTCGTACTTGGCAAGCCCCGCGACGTGCGCCGCTTCGCGAACTATCTGGCAAGTGTGAACGTGGTCAGGATGAGGATCTTCCCAGTAATGAGTGAAGATTACGCGCGGGCGGTAGAGACGAATCTTGCGCGCCATCTTGACGCGAGACTCTTCGGTCAGCCAGATGTGACCGTCGGGCAATTCGAGGTTATCTCGCACCGTGAGCTTCATCTCCCGGGATGCGGCCTGAGCTTCGCGAGCGCGAATCTCTGCCGAGCCGCGCGTGCCCATTTCGCCGCGAGCCATGTCCAGCACACCGACGCGATAGCCAAGGGCAACCAGCTTCAACAGAGTCCCACCGCAAGCCAACTCGACGTCGTCCGGGTGCGCGCCCACCGCAAGGACATCGAGTCGCCCTTCATCGCTCATTGGATCCTCCATCGTGAAGTTACGGGGCGTGTCGCACTCGCGTCAAGCAACATCATCCGGCGGACGAATCATCCGCAGTCCCATCGAGTGAGTTAACAGGATTGGCTGATCTTGCCGGACTATTTTGGAAGTGACGGTTTGAAGATGGCTTCTAGCTGCCGTTCGATGCGATCGAGGCGTTGTTCCATCGAATCCATGCGCTGGTCAAGGCGGTGCTCCATCGAGTCGATGCGCTGGTCAAGTCGCTTGCCGAGTTGTTCAACGAGCCTCTCCGTGTTGCGCTGGTTAAGCCACGAGGCGCCGAAAATGGACAGCACCAGCGCGAACACTGTTACCGCTGCCGAGAGAATCGCGATGCCTGTGCTCATTCGTTGTGCAATAATAGCACGTTCGCTGACGTGATGTCATCGGTATCACGTGACTTGGGCGCTCGACCGACACGGCCCTGGCTAATCGCAAAGCCTCTTAGCAGGACCGCGGCGCAGACAAGAATTAAGGTTCTCATAACTGACGTTTCAGATGCCTGTCGAGAGATATTCCGAGCGTTAGATGTCGATGACGATCTAACGCCAGGCGAGCTGAAACAAAGTCTTGATGGTTTGGGATTCGAAACCAAGGACCATGCGAACATTCTGGCATCTGTTACTACAACGCTCAAACGCATTAGGTCGAGAACGTAAGCGGGCCGACGAATAAACTGCGTATCGGCTACGTCGAAGGGTTTTTGTTGAAGATTGAGTACCTAAAAGCTGGTGATGCGGTTTCAACGGTGTCTTCCTGTGCGATCATGGTTTGGGCTCCTTTGTCGTGAGTGTACGACAAGAGACAGTGAGAGCCAAGCGTTTGAAATGGGGAAGGGACAAGCAACAAATGCAGGTAAAACTACTTGGACTTTGGAGAGTAGTAGCGGCGAAAGCGAAGCTTATT
>DASXSR010000101.1:0-5343 GCA_036505875.1 Blastocatellia bacterium
TTCTGGGAAAGTTTCCATCGTATCCGGCTCAGCTCCGCTCGCTCGAGTCCTCGAAGCCTCGCCCGCGAACGCCGCAATGGAACGAGATTGAGAACGTCTTCGGGATATTCTTGTCCCGCGCTAACAGCGGAGAGCTAACGGCGGAAGACGCGATGAACCAGGCCAACGCGGAAATAGAGAAGATCATCGCGCGCGGAAGGTAGCACAGACTTGAGGCTGTGTTTCAGGCGAGCCACTCAACTAAACGAAATGGGCACAATCGAAACAGATCGATTGGTTCTTCGACCTTCACCTATTACGACCAGGAGGCGTTAGCTTTGATTGGAAGCGACCCCGACGTGATGCGCTTCATCGGGGACGGAAAACCCCAATCGTGTGATGGCTGAAGTATGTGAAGGATGCCCGGTTCTACAACAAGAACCTGAAGTACTACGCCATCACCCGAGACGAGTATGAGCGCGAGAATGCAATCGGCGGCAAAACGCGACGACCGCAATTCGATTAGACGCAGGCGCGAGACGTCGCTGCCTTACCTCTTGATCGCGCCGACTGTCGCGGTGCTCGTTGCTCTTTCGATCTACCCTCTGTTCTATGCCGTAAAGGTCAGTCTTCAGACCGGCTCCGGCGGCGCCGCGCGCTGGAGCCTTGCGAACTTCGCGAGGCTTGCCACCGACAGCTTCTTCCTTTCTGCGCTCGCACACACGTTTATCTATGCTGTGGCCGCGCTGACGTTTGAATTCTTACTGGGGTTGGGGCTCGCCGTTTTGCTCGACAAGCCTTTGAGAGGACGATCGCTGTTCAGAGGCGCGCTGTTGATCCCGATGATGTTGCCTCCGGTGGTGGTAGGCGTAGTCTGGCGATTGATGCTCAATCCGGACTTCGGAGCAATAAACGGCACACTCAAAGGCGTGGGAGTGAACACCGAAGCCCTTACGTGGACCGCTTCGCCAATGCTTGCGTTCGCTTCGGTCATTGCGGTGGACATCTGGCAGTGGACGCCGTTTATGTTTTTGGTTCTATTGGCGGGATTGCAAGCAATACCGCAAGAGCCATACGAGGCTGCGCTGATCGACGGGTCGAGCGCGTGGCAAACTTTTCTGCACGTCACGCTGCCTCTGCTGAAGCCCGCGATTTTGATCGCGTTGTTGCTTCGCACGATGGACCTTCTCCGAGTGTTCGATCAGATATTCATACTGACGCAAGGGGGACCGGGGTTCGCGACCGAGACTGTGAGCCTGTACATCTATCGCACGGCTTTTCGCTTTTTCGATTTCGGGTACGCGGCGGCGATGTCATTTGTGCTGCTGGTTCTCACAAACTTAGTCAGCGTGAGTTACATTCGCATGCTCCAGAAACAGGAGGCCGCGTGAGCAAAAAACAACGAAAACACGAAAGACGCGAGCGGCTCGCCCAATTGGCGAAGTACTTTGTGCTCGCTATTTCGTTATTCGTCGCGGTCGCGCCGGTCTACTGGATGCTGACCATTTCGCTGAAGAGCGAAGTTGATCAATTCGCGACGCCGCCAAAATGGTTTGGGTTTGACCCGACTCTGGCACACTACTCCGATGCATTCGTGTCGCGTTCGTTCGGGAAGTATCTGATTACGAGCGCGACTGTCGCGGTGCTCTCGACTCTTTGTGCGGTGTTGCTTGGGACTCTGGCGGCTTATGGTCTCGCGAGGTTTCGGTTGCGAGGCAGCCTCGACCGGCGCTTATCGCTTTGGATACTGTCGACGCGAATGTTCCCGCCGATCGTCACCGCGGTCCCGCTGTTTCTTTTGATGCGGGATCTGCGCCTGGTGAACACAATCCCGGCGCTTGTGATAGTCTACACCGCGCTCAATCTTCCATTTGTCGTATGGATGATGCGCGGGTTCTTTAAAGAACTGCCTCGGGAATTAGAAGAAGCTGCGATGGTGGATGGCGATTCGCGATTGGGCGCGCTTGTGCGAGTGATTCTTCCGCTGGTGACGCCGGGGCTGGCCGCCACAGCCGTTTTCTGCCTGATCGTTTCGTGGAATGAGTTTCTGCTCGCGCTGGTGTTGACGCAAACCGACGCGGCGATGACATTGCCGGTCGGAATAGCAGGGCGGGTCACTCAATACGAAATCAAGTGGGGTGTGATGAGCGCGGCGGGAGTGGTTGCGATGATTCCGATACTGGTGTTCGCGATGGCAGTCCAGCGGTATTTGGTGAGAGGGCTGTCGCTTGGAGCAGTGAAAGGATGAGCGTTCGGTTCGAGCAAGTCACGAAGACGTTCAACGGCTCGGCGGTCGTGGATCGACTCGATTTGGCGGTTGACGACTGCGAGCTGGTCGTCTTGCTTGGCCCGTCCGGTTGCGGCAAGACGACAACTCTAAGAATGCTCGCGGGACTGGAAGAAGCAACGTCGGGTGACATTTTCATCGGCGACGAGCGAGTGAACGATGTACCGACTCGCTTTCGGGACGTCGCGATGGTCTTTCAAAACTATGCGCTGTATCCGCACATGACGATCGCTGAGAACATCGGTTATCCGCTGCGTGTCAAAAAGATACCTGGAGAGGAAACCAATCAGCGTGTGAAGCGGGTCGCCGAGATGCTCGAAATCGGCGGGCTGCTGAAGCGGAGGCCGCGCGAGTTGTCGGGCGGCGAACGCCAGCGAGTCGCGCTGGCGCGCGCGATCGTACGCGAGCCGCGTGTCTATCTGATGGACGAGCCGCTTTCAAACCTGGACGCCAAGCTGCGAGTCTACATGCGCGGCGAGTTGAAACGATTGCAACGGGAGCTTGGCACCACAACCGTCTACGTCACACACGATCAAGCCGAGGCCATGACGCTGGCGCATCGAGTGGCGGTCATGCGCGCCGGCAAGCTTCAGCAGTTTGACACACCGTTGAACATCTACAACCGTCCCGCGAATCGCTTCGTCGCGGAATTCGTGGGCAGTCCGAGCATGAACTTTATAGAAGGCCGGATCGATCGCAGCGCGAAGATGTTTGTAGGCGACGGCCTGGCGTATCGGCTTGAAGAGACCCAGCTCGCGAGGCTGAACGCGCTTGAGCGCGTCACACTCGGGATTCGACCCGAGCATATTGAGGTATCAACTACAGAACAAGAAGGATGGTTAAAGGCAAGCGTGTACGTTAGCGAGTTGATGGGCAACGAGACATTTGTATTCTTGAGACTGGGCGACCAGAGAATCGTCGCGCGAGCGGGCGCCGACTTCCGAGCAGATATCGAAACACCGGTCTGGGCGCGAATCGACGTTGATAAGTCTAATTTCTTTGATGCTCAATCTGGCGAGGCCATACGATGAAGCTGTCGCTTAACGGCGCCACTACGATGAAAGCCGACCTCGCGACGGACGTTCATGTGGCGAGCGAGGCTGGGTTCGATTGCCTGGAGATTTGGGCGGCGAAACTGCGGGCGTATCTCGGATCGCACACTACGGATGATCTGAAGAAGCTGTTCGCTGAGCGTCGGATCGAGCCGTATAGCATCAACTCAATCGAGCAGATCACGTTCAGAGATGACGCGGAAAAGGAATCGCTGGCCGATGAGTGTGAAGAGCTGTGTCGAGTCGCGTCAGAGATCGGGTGTCCTTACCTTGTCGTGGTTCCGGGACGCTTGCCCGACGGGTCGGCGCGCGCGGAGGTTGTGGAAGAATCTGTCCGGACGCTCGGCAGGCTTGGCGGCTTGGCCGAACGATACGGCGTCGGTTTGGCGTTCGAGTTTCTCGGCCAGCCTGATTGCAGCGTGCAGACTCTCGAGCTCGCAGACGAGATCGTTCGCAGGACCGCGCGAGCGAACGTCGGGCTTGTGATTGACAGCTTTCACTTCTACGCAGGGGGCTCGACCATCGAATCTATCGACGCGCTCGACGCGGCGCGGCTTTTCATCTTTCATATCAACGACGCCGAGGACCTCCCGCGCCAGCAGCTGGAAGATCGGCATCGACTTCTGCCGGGACTCGGAATATTGCCGCTCAAAGACATTGTCGCAGCGCTCGGACGAATCGGTTACGACGGAGTGGCGAGCGTTGAGATATTCAGACCGGAGTATTGGGAGCGCCCTCCGCTAGAGCTTGCGCGTGATGCGCGCGGAGCGGTCGGGTCTGTGCTCAGCCAGGCGTAAGAAATAAGGGACAATGGACAAGTTAAAGGTTGGAATTATCGGGTGCGGGTACATCGGTGGAGTTCATGCGTCCCTTCTCGCGAGGGACGAGAGGGTTCGCGTAACCTCTGTCCACGACGTGGCCGGCGATCGAGCTGAGAAGCTTGCGCTCTCAGCCGGCGCCGAAATTGCGCGAGATGTGGACGAATTGATCGAACGCGTGGATGCGATATACATCGCAACCCCCAACACAAAGCACACAGCGCCCGCGTTGGCGGCCATCGAGGCAGGCAAGCACCTCTTTTGCGAAAAGCCGATGGCTACGTCGATGGCGGACGCCCGAGCAATTCTCGACGCAGCGTCCGGCGGCAAGTCGGTGCTTCAGGTAGGACACAACAGACGACTCGCGCCGGTCTACGTAGCACTCAAACAACTGCTCGCCGAATCGGCCCCGCATTCGGCGCACGTGAAGATGAATCGCGGCGAGCTGCTCAAGCCCGACTGGGTCGGCGATCCTGGAGTCACCGGCGGCTTCCTCTACGAGACGCCCATTCATATGTTCGACATGATGCGGTTCCTGTTTGGGGAAGTCGTGGCGCTAATCGCAGTCGGCTCGTCACACGAATATGCCGAGATAGACGACTACTCCGTGCTGCTTCGATTCAAGAGCGGAATGCACGCAACGCTGGCAACCTCTGCTGATGCGAGCTGGCTCTTCCCGTTCGAGCGGATTGAGGTCTTCGGTCATCATCGTACGTTTGTTACTCGGGAGATGGAGAGCATCAGTGTAAGCGATGCATTGGACGGAAACTACAGCACGCGGTCGATGCACCAATTGTCGAAGGAAGAGAAGTGGGGTTACGCGCAGGAAGATCGAGCGTTTGTCGATTCGGTTTTGGATGGGGCCCCGGTTGCAGTCACGGCGTTCGACGGGTTCAAGTCGGTCGAGCTTGTCGATGCTTGCTATCGAGCAGTCAAAACAGGAGAGCGAACGACTCTCTAGCCACGAACATTGAAGACTCAAAGTATCACGAAGATTTGTGCTGCTTGGTGTCTTAACATCTTTGTGGCATATGTTCCGGCGTCCTACTCGATCTCCGGATCCGTGACTCCCTCAAACGGATTCGGCTCATCCGGTGTAACACGGATCAGCACCCGAGCGTACTGACTAAAGTCTGTGCTACGTCACTTGCCCGACCGAGACGGGTCCCCGTTTGAAGAAGTGAATCGGATGATTTGATTATAGGTG
>DASXSR010000102.1:0-3201 GCA_036505875.1 Blastocatellia bacterium
CTATCGGCGAGTGCTTCATGTGAAGCCGCTATCGCATATTGGGTGAAGGCGCCCATCTTGCGGGCTTCTTTCTTCTCAACATACTTAAGCGGATCGAAGTCTTTGACTTCGCAGGCGAAGCGCACGGGAAATTCACTTGCATCGAACTTCGTGATCGGACCAGCACCACTCTTGCCCGCGATCAACCCGGCCCACGTCGCCGCAAGCGTATTGCCGAGCGGCGTAACCAAGCCTAGTCCAGTGACGACCACCCGACGTCTATAGCGTTCTTTGTCAATCATCCAGTGCCCGCCGACCTAACTTTCTCCCTGCCTGCAAGAATTCGTCGCTAAGTCGCGTGCCCGCCAATGCTTGTGACAAAGACAGCGCGCCGTACATCAAGGCGAGCTCGATCGCTGAATCCGTGTATAGTCGCACCATAGGAATTGAATCATTGAGATTACTTTTGAGGCAAAGACTCGATTTGTCCTTCTTGAATTCTGCTTCAGGCTTTCGACCTTTGTTCTGCTACTTGAGCGCTGAAAAGCTGGTCGGATCCATGAAGTAGCTGTCAATATGGTTTGCGAGCGCACCATTAGTCTCAGAGTCGGCCTTCACCTTCTGCCATTCCGGATCGGTCTGGAATGCCGCCCAATTCTTCTGCGCTTGCTCCCGGCTCGGGTGCTCGAGGATGTAGACAAAGAGGTTCTGCGAATAGGGCGCGTCTTCGGGACGCCAAAAACCAACGCTCTTCATGTTGTGTCGCTTGAAAATAGCATCGGTGTGATCGCCAAAGCGAGCTATGAGCGCGTCCATTTTGCCCTCGTTAACCTGATACAGTCGCAGTTCGTAGACGTGAGGCGGAGGAGTTGATCCACCAACGTGGCTGAGACCGAGAGTCACTGCCGCGCCGCCCATGAACGATAGAAGAGACGCGGTTTTGATCCCGCTTAGCTTTGCCGCCAGTACCTTGATTGTTGCCAGTGCGATGCTTGTAGTTACCATCAATACCTTCCCATGAATTGTTAACTTTGAATCGGCTTCATCGCATGTCTGAATCGAAGCAAACAGGATTCTTCTGCCGACGAAATAGTTATCCTTTCTCGTGCTTGCTCATCTCAACCAACTCATCGGTTAACAATCAATTCCACCTTCTTACTGCGATGCGCGAACAAGTTGACACTCATGACACTTCCTGGCGAGAAATACCCATCATGGTTGATTGGTTGACATTCTCTCCGACCTTTCTCAATAGTCTCCATGTATGGTGGGGTTGACTCATTACGCATTTGAGAGCTGCCACTTCAGTTAGCCGAACCTAACAGTCCGACGTGATATCCAAGCCGGGTCTCAACATCTCCGGGTTTGTGAAACCCCCGCTCGATTAACATCCTGATCCTTTCTTGCGCGGCCGGCCGCATGATCGAGGCAAGACACACATCCCACTCCGGTGCGATCTCGTAGTCAGGCGGCAAACTCGCCACGTCGGCGAAGCGCTTTGTTTCGCTGATCGCCCGCTTGTCGAACGATGCGATGCGGGTTGCTAACGCATCGACAAACGCATCGAGGTCAGCATCCGGTAATGAGCGATTGACGTATCCGTAGCGTTCGGCGAGGTCACCCGGGATGTCGTCCGCGCCGAGCAACACTTCGAGTGCGCGTCCTCGCCCCATCAGACGCGGTAGTCTCGCCATCGGACCACCGCCGGGCACAATGCCGGCGCCAACTTCCCACTGTGACAAGATTCCTTTTTCGCGGCTGGCAAAACGCATGTCACAGGCCAGGGCAAGTTCACTTCCGACGCCGCTCGCGCGACCACGGATCAAGGCGATCGAAACGACCGAAGCGCGGCTCAGCCGCACCAGCATGTCGGGAAGTGGCTGCAACCCAGTCGGACCTGGAGGCAGGCTTGTCGAATCCTCGAGCTTCGCTAGAAAGTTGTAATGCGTCAGGAAGAATCCCTCGACGGCGCTGTCAAGTACGACGACCTTAACTTGCTCATCATTCTCCAACGCGCTGATGATCTCGTTGAGCTGCGGAATCGTTTCCGGACCAAAGATGTTGAGGGGCGGGTGATCAAACGTGACACGCCAGTACGCTGGGGACTGTTTAGTCAAAAGAATTTGTTTAGGAATCGTTGTGTCGGTCATGTGTTCCTTCTTTCTTCAAATCGCCATCGCACGCGCAGGCCGGAACCTAACGGCGGCGGGCTCCGATGATGAAAGAAGCCAGGGTGGCCGGCACATCCCCAACCACGCGCCAACGGTGCCGAGTTCCGTTCTCGATCAGGACATCACCGGGAGACAGAACCACCTCTGCGCCATCGTCGAGCTCGAGTGCCATGTTGCCGGAGAGAAGGACCCCAAAATCCGTGGTGTCGGTCCTGTGAAAGCCGTCGTTAGCTCCACCGGCTTCGTCGCCATCCTCGAGGTGCATCTCGGGAGTGGGTTCTGGTGCAATCACGCCGGGCAAGTACGTCCCTATGATGTAGCGGATGCCGCCTACGGGTGGGAATATACCGGGCACCGCCGGATTTTCCCCCGCGTTCGGGTAGGTTGCGGGCTCATCGGCATTCCAGAGGAAGGCGAGCTCCCCTAAGCCAGGGATGGGCGTCCCATCGACTTTCTCGTCTCGCACAAAAACAGCCCGGCCCTTGGTGTCATGGCCGGTGACAACCGTGCGTACCTTCATTCCCTGTCTCTTCTCGTCCGGCTTGTTCATGGTCACGTTCTTGGATACTTGTGATTTCGTTTTCATTTTTAGTTTTCCTTTCGTGTTGAAGTCTCCACTCTCTACAACGAGACTCAGGCGCCCACGGCCGAAATGGCTGTGACCCCGCCGTCGATCAGGAAGTCTGCTCCGACGACGTACGCGGAATCATCCGACGCGAGATAAACCGCCAGCTTCGCGATTTCCAACGGATCGGCCATCCTCTTGCTTGGATTGTTGGTTCGGAGGACGTCCTTAACCGCCTCGCCCTGCTCTTCGCCGGGGAAGCGACCGAACATCGCAGTGTCCGTCGGGCCGGGGCTTAGGCTATTCACGCGAATCCCGCGGTCCACGAGTTCGGCGCTGAGTATCCGAGCGAGATGGACGACCGCGGCCTTACAGGTCGAGACGGTCGAGGTTGTCGGCCATCCCTTCCACGCGCCTACGGACGCATTGATGATTACAGAGGAGCCTTTCCTGAGTAGCGGCAAGGCTTTTTGAATCGTGAAGTAA
>DASXSR010000103.1:0-3676 GCA_036505875.1 Blastocatellia bacterium
GCGGGTTGACAACTGGATTAGCCGCCGCTATAGTTGTCCGTTTGGAAATGCGACGCTTTTTTGGTTCTGAACATGCGGAGGCGTCGCATTGATTGAAACCGGACGCGGAATAAACGTTATTGTGGCGTAAAAGGAAGTCGGATCGGTTGCCGAGTTCCCGAGTCTGAAATCACGCCACAGAAAAGTTTGGCCCGGGGAGGCCGAATCCGCAGCTTCATTTCAGAACATCCCCGCAAAGGAAATAAACCGTGCCTGGGTGGGCGCTTGACGTCGATAAGCGACCACTTTGCGCGTATGTCAATGCTGGAATTTGTTTGAGAGGAGCTTAGAGTGCCGACACTGAATCAGCTGGTCCGCAAGGGGCGGGTCAATGTGAAGTACAAGACCTCGAGCCCAGCGCTGGAATCGAGTCCGCAGAAGCGAGGAGTTTGCACCCGCGTCTACACCCAGACGCCGAAGAAGCCAAACTCGGCTCTGCGAAAGGTGGCACGAGTTCGGTTGACTAATGGAATCGAGGTTACTACGTACATTCCGGGCATTGGCCACAACTTGCAAGAGCACTCGATTGTGTTGATACGTGGCGGCCGCGTTAAGGACCTGCCGGGCGTTCGTTATCACGTCGTCCGCGGGACTCTCGACGCGGTGGGCGTTCAGGGTCGCAAGCAGGGTCGTTCCAAGTATGGAGCCAAGAGGCCAAAGGAAGCCGCTCCTGCAAAGAAATGAGAAGTGATTCGTAATGCGTGAGTCATGAGATTTGATTCGCGCATCACGCATCGCGCATCACGGAAGCTTATGCCAAGAAGAAGAGTAGCAGCAAAACGCGAGGTCCTGCCCGACCCGATATATAACTCGACGATGGTGACAAAGTTCATCAACTCGCTTATGTGGCAGGGCAAGAAGGCTGTCGCTGAAAACATTTTTTACGGCGCGATGGGTCAAATCAAGGAAAAAACCCAGGAAGATCCGTTGAAGACTTTTAAGAAAGCCATCGACAACGTCAAGCCGCGAGTTGAAGTGAAGTCGCGTCGAGTCGGAGGTTCTACCTATCAAGTGCCGATCGAGGTCGATCAGAAGTCGCGCGGCAACAGTCTGGCCATTAGATGGCTCATCAGTTACGCGAGAGGACGTGGCGAGAAGACTATGACGGACCGTCTCGCCAATGAGATATTGGAGGCCTCAGGCAATCGCGGCAACGCAGTGAAGAAGAAAGATGATACACACCGCATGGCGGACGCCAATAAGGCGTTTGCTCACTATCGGTGGTGAAGGATTGATGCCTGATCAGCGATTACGAATCACGCATCACTCAGATTATGTCGAGGCAAGCACCATTACAACGATTCCGCAACATCGGGATCATGGCTCACATCGATGCCGGAAAGACTACGACCACCGAGCGCGTCCTTTATTACACGGGCGTCTCGTACAAGATCGGCGAGGTCCACGAGGGCACTGCGGTCATGGACTGGATGGAGCAGGAACAGGAGCGCGGCATAACGATCACGTCGGCGGCGACGACGTGCTTCTGGCCGCGGAATGGTGAGGACTATCGCATCAACATCATAGACACGCCAGGTCACGTCGATTTCACAATCGAAGTCGAGCGCTCGTTGCGCGTGCTGGACGGCGCAGTCGCCGTTTTCGATGCCGTCGCCGGAGTGCAGCCTCAATCTGAAACCGTGTGGCGTCAGGCTGACAAGTACAACGTTCCTCGAATCGCTTTCATGAATAAGATGGACAGGCCGGGCGCTGATTTCAATCACGCGATTCAAACAATGCGCGATCGCCTGAGCGCAAACCCGGTGGCGATCCAGATTCCCGTTGGAGCCGAAGAACAGTTTCGTGGAGTGATCGATCTAGTAACGATGCGCGCGTTCCTGTACAACGTGGAGGACAAAGGCGCTGAGCCGGAGATCGTTGAGACTCCCGATGAGTTACGCGCGGACGCAGAGGCGGCCCGCGAGAAGATGATTGAAGCACTCGCGGATGCCGATGATCAGATCGCTGAGAAATATCTCGGTGGCCAAACCGTATCAGAAGATGAGATTCGCGCAGCATTGCGACGCGAGACCATCGCGTTGAAGCTTGTTCCTGTCATCGCAGGCTCGGCGTTCAAAAACAAAGGAGTGCAGCCGCTGCTTGACGCTGTGGTTGATTATCTCCCCAGCCCGCTCGACGTTCCCGCAGTCGTTGGCATCAATCCCAAGAAGGGAATCGAAGAAGAACGGCCCGCTGATCCGAAAGCTCCTTTCTCCGCGCTTGTCTTCAAGATCATGGCAGACAAACACGTCGGCCAGCTCTCCTTTGTCCGCATTTATTCAGGCACGCTTAAGGCCGGTTCGTATACGTTGAACTCGACTAGGGGTACGAAAGAGCGCGTCGGACGAATCATGCGAATGCACGCGAACAAGCGCGAGGACATCGAGCAGGCCTCCGCGGGCGAGATCCTCGCGGTGGCAGGCCTCAAGCAGGTCACCACCGGCGACACCATTTGCGAAGAATCGCGCCCGATCGTCCTCGAAGCTCTCGAATTTCCCGCGCCCGTCATCTCTCAGGCAATCGAACCCAAAACAAGACCCGATCAAGACAAGCTCAGCCTCGGACTGCAGCGTCTCGCTGCAGAAGATCCGAGCTTCAAGGTTTCGACGGATCAGGAGACTGGGCAGACAATCATCAGCGGGATGGGTGAGCTTCATCTCGAAATCATCGTCGATCGTTTGAAGCGCGAGTTCGGCGTGGACGCGAATGTTGGACGTCCGCAAGTCGCTTATCGCGAGACGATTCGCAAGGGTGCAGAGGGAGTAGGCAAGTTCATCCGACAGACTGGCGGCCGCGGTCAATACGGTCATGCGGAAGTGAAAATTGAACCCGCTGAGCAAGGTGTCGGGTTTGAGTTCGTCAACGCAATCGTTGGTGGCGTCATTCCTCGCGAATACATCAAGCCCGTCGAAGAAGGTATCAAGGAAGCAATGGAGGGCGGGGTGCTTGCGGGCTACGAGATGGTTGACGTGAAAGCGACGCTGCAATGGGGAAGCTATCACGAAGTCGACTCTTCGGAGATGGCGTTCAAGATCGCGGGTTCGATGGCGTTCAAGGACGCTGCAAAAAAGGCCGACCCGGTGTTGCTTGAGCCAGTCATGAAAGTCGAGGTTGTTGCTCCAGAAGAATATATGGGAGCGATCACCGGGGATATCAACTCGCGTCGTGGGCGCATTGAGAACATGGCGTCGCGGCCGGGCACACAGGTCATCACAGCGCTTGTGCCACTATCGGAGATGTTCGGTTATTCGACTGACATGCGCTCGATGACCCAAGGGCGCGCGACTTATACGATGCACTTCCATCGATACGAGGAAGCACCGCGCAGCGTGCGCGAGGAGATCATTGCGAAGGTGCAAGGCACCGCAAGATAGATTTCGATAAGGAGCTAGAAGACATGGCAAAGGAAAAATTTGATCGATCAAAGCCGCACGTGAACGTGGGGACAATCGGTCACATCGATCACGGCAAAACAACACTTACAGCGGCGATCACAAAGGTGCTGGGCAAACATAATCCGAAGATCGCGTTTAGGTCGTTCGACTCGATCGACAACGCGCCGGAGGAGAAGGCGCGGGGGATCACGATCGCGACGGCGCACGTGGAGTACGAGACGGCGAGGCGACATTACGCGCAC
>DASXSR010000104.1:0-28086 GCA_036505875.1 Blastocatellia bacterium
CGTTTTTCGGCTTCTGCGAGCCATCCTCGCCTGAGCTTGTCCTCCGTCACGCTCGACAGGTAGGGCTTGATGTCCAAGATTGGCGTGCCGTCCAGCATGTCGACGCCTCGCACGTGGAGCCGCGCGCCGTCGCGTCGAAGCAGCTCAACAACCGTTAGCCCAATCGGATTCGGGCGGCGCGGCGATCGAGTGGCGAAAACCCCATGCGGGCGATCGTCTGTTGGCGGTTTGCCCAACAGCGAGAAACCTTCGGCTTTGTGAAACGCCCAGATGACAAACAGATGCGAGAAGCCTTCGATGTCTGTAAGGCCTTGTTCGAACTCAGGAAGTATTTCAAGCACCCCTTCAGCTTCGTGCTTCGCTCCGCAGCCTTTGGGGATTTGAGAGGTTTCGGAATAAGGGCTGCGAACAAATCCGATGGGTCGCATTTCGAACATTCATGGCTCCGTCAATCGATGATCTCCCAGCCGCTTTGGTATTTGTCCAATTGCTGGCGTGTGTAATCATCAATCGGATGGTCGCGCTCAGGCGAGGTGACCTGCTTGGGCGAGCCGCACAGCTCGGTTGAAAAATACCTCTGCCCCGAATCGCAGATCATCGTCACGATACGTTTCATCTTCGGGTGCGCGCGCGCCAGCTTGATCGCCGCCACAACGTTCGCTCCCGATGAGATGCCGCAGAAGATCCCCTCTTCCTTCGCAAGCCGCCTGGCCATCTCGATCGCTTCGTCTGATTTGATCGTCACGATTCCATCGAGCAAGCTGAGGTCGAGATCGCGTGGCACGAACCCATCGCCGATGCCTTCGATTTTGTGCTCGCCCCACTCGCGGCGCGACAACAGCGGGCATTCAGCAGGCTCGCCGGCGTAGAGCTTGATCTTCTTTTTCTTCTTGCGAAGGAACCGCCCGATGCCCGTCAACTGACCGCCCGTCCCTTGAGTCCCGACATAGGCATCCAGCTTGCCGCCAGTCTGTTCCCAGATTTCAGGCCCGGTCGTCTTGTTGTGAGCCTTTATGTTGTCGGGGTTGTCGAACTGCGACGGCACCCAGTATTTGTCAGGCTCTTGCCCGCGAATCTCCTCGAGCTTTTCGAGAGCGAGATCGACGTCCGACTCGCCCCCCGGTGTGTAGATCATCTGTGTGCCGTAAGCCACATCCATCTTCTTTCGCTCCTCGCTCATGCCTTCGGGCATGACGATGATGCACGGATAGCCCTTGACTGCAGCGACGAACGAGCACGCGATGCCTGCGTTGCCGGTCGAGCATTCGAGGATTGTCATGTCCGGCTTCAGATCGCCGCGCTTCTCGGCACGCTCGATCATGTTCAGATAGATCCGGTCCTTCAGAGAACCCGAAGGGCTGAAGTACTCAAGCTTGACGAGAATCTCCGGCTTCACATCGGCCGTGACGCGATTCAACCGCACCAGCGGAGTATTGCCGATGCAATCTAGAATCGACCTTGAATAATTTCGATAGTGGTCCCACTTGGACATAATCTGACGGACATCCTTTCTCGAATCGTTGTTGATGGGCGCTGTCATACCGCGAGCGGTAGCGAGCGCCTTCAGCCGAGTAGCTTCACTTCTCAGGATAAGCGGCGCCCCACTTTCCCGCAAACGCCATCCGACCGATGGGCTTTCGCTCGCGCGGCGCCAGCTCCTTAGCGCGCAGCTTTTCATCCAACTCTTCAAGCTTTCCGCGATATGGATAACCGATTGCAATCATCGCGATCGGCGTGAAGCCCTCGGGAATCTCGAACTCTTTGCGCGCGCGATCGGCGTCGTAACCCGCCATCGCGTGCGCCGCTAGTCCGATCTCTACGGCTTCGAGAAAAAGGTTCTCAGTCGCGAGCCCCACATCGTGCTGGGCCCATCGATTCGGCTTGCCGTTCTTTTCAAATGTCTCGCGCGCCACCGAGAGCAGCAGAACCGGCGCCTTCAAAGCCCACGCGTTGCCGGGAACCAGGCAAGCTCGAGCTCGTTCGAGCGCGTCCGCGTCTGAGCCGTCGAAAACCAAAAAGAACCTCGGCTGATCGTTGAAGCAGGACGGCGCCCACCGCGCGGCCTCGAGGAGAGTCAGAAGCTTTTCGCGCTCGACCGCCTTGCCTTCCTCAAAAGCGCGAGGGCTCCAACGCCGACGCATCAATTCATTGATTGGATAATCCGCACTCGCGGGTTTTTCGGGATACCCTGTCACGACTTCCTGCGCGGTGTTGGTTTCGTCTTTCATCTGCTCGTCTCCGTACGCGAATGTCGGTGTTGATTATAAAGCCTTCAATCGGTTGCCGTCAGCGTGCGTTGACTGCGTGATTCGCCTTCCTGTCTAATCACTGGCGATGCCGAAGCAAATCTACACTGCAGAGTGGGTGCTGCCCGTTAGCTCGGCACCAATCCGCGATGGCGCAGTCGTCGTCGAAGACACTCGAATCAAATTCGTCGGCCCGAAGCGCGATCTGGAAACTCGCGCGGACTTGGTCGATTGCGAGCGAAAAGAATTCGGTCGCGCGGCGATTCTGCCCGGTTTCGTGAACGCCCACAGCCATCTCGAGCTGACCGTGATGCGCGGGTTTCTCGAAGAGCTACCGTTTCGCGATTGGATTGTAAAACTCACAACTACGAAATACGGGCTGCTCACCACTGATGACTTGGTTGCGTCGTCTCTTCTGGGCGCGGCGGAAGCGATTCGCGCGGGCGTGACGACGATTGCGGACACTGGCGATTCGGCGGCTGCTTTCGAAGCTCTGCTTGAGAGCGGCTTGCGTGGTGTCGCCTACCGAGAGACGTTCGGCCCAAGTCCCGGCGATGCTGCGCCCGCCCTTGAAGTACTGAAGGCAAAAGTTGAAGAAATGCGGTCTCGCGAAACCGTTCTGGTTCGGGTCGGCGTTTCACCGCACGCGCCCTACACGGTGTCGCCGGAGCTTTTTCGGATCGTAGCCGAGTACGCCACTAATCAAAACCTCGACGTGTGCATTCACGCCGCAGAGTCTGAGGCCGAAAAGCAGATGATGCTCGCCGGTGACGGTCCGTTCGTGCAAGGTTTAACAAAGCGAAGGATCGAGTGGCGAGCCCCGCGCACTTCGACCGTTAAGTACCTGTCCTCGTTAGGCGTTTTGGAGACCAGTCCGCTACTAGTGCACTGCGTCAGAGTTGATGAAGAAGATATCGTCGCGATGGCCCGGCAGGGCGCGCGCGTCGCTCATTGCCCCAAGTCGAACGCAAAACTTGGCCACGGGATTGCGCCCCTCGGGTCGATGTTGAACGCAGGATTGGAGGTCGGACTGGGCACTGATAGCGTAGCTTCGAACAACCGCTGCGACATGATCGAAGAAGCCCGGTTCTGCGGTCTGGTACACCGAGCCGCCGGCGTGAACTTCGAGCAGCCTTCTTCCGAACAGCTTCTGAAACTGGCAACGCTGGACGGAGCGCGCGCGTTGGGACTGGAAAGCGAGATCGGTTCGCTCGAAGTCGGAAAGCAAGCTGACTTGATCGCGATTGATCTTTCGCGAGCTCACAACTCGCCGGTTCACGACTCGTGCGCCGCAATCATTTTCAGCGCGGTTGCCTCGGACGTAATCTTCACCGCTGTCGCAGGCCGCGTGCTCTATGACGGCGAGCTTAGAGGACTCGATGAGGTCGACCTTCGGCAAAGAGCGAACGAGGCTCAGACTCGCATGCGCCAAATCTGATCACGCTTTCAAACCATTCGGCGCCATCGGCAGCGACCTCAACCGAATTCCCGTGGCATCGAAGATCGCGTTTCCAACCGCAGGCGCAAGTCCGACGATCGGAGTTTCTCCCGCGCCCGCCGACGGCAAATCCTTGCGATCGATCAACACCGTCTCAATCGCCGGCAGGTCGCTGAAGCGCGGCACTCGATAGCGCGAGAAGCGAGCGTTCAAGATCTTGCCGTTGTCGAAGTCGATTGCCTCAAACAGCGCACCTCCGATCGCCATAACGATCGAGCCTTCGATCTGGTTCTTCAACTGCTCGGGGTTGACGATTGCTCCGCATTCGAACGCCTCGACGACGCGAAGGATATTGACTTTCCCGCTCGCGCGATCGACTGAGACTTCCGCGCAGGCGGCGACGTAACCACCCTTCTCAAACCCGGCGGCGATTCCGTAACCGACGCCGCCATTCTTGGCCTTGCCCCAACCGAACGCTTTTGCCGCAGCGTTCAACACCGCCCTAAAGCGTTCGTCTTTCGAGTTCTTCAGTCGAAACTCGAGCGGGTCCATCTTCACAGCGCGGGCAAGCTCATCGATATGGGACTCACGCGCGAAATGATTGGCGGTCGCGGCAAGCCCTCGGTAAGAGCCCTGGCGCAACGGTGAACGCGCTTGATGAAACACGATCTTCTGATTCGGGATGTCGTAACGGTGACCGATGCCGGCGGGACCGGAGTTGTAATTGTCAAACTCCCATGCGGTGATGGTTCCGTCGTCGCGGACGCCGCTCGAGATATCGATCACGCCGGCGGGTCGAAAGTAAGCCCAGGTGAACTCCTCTTCGCGCGTCCACACGAGCTTCACCGGTTTGCCGGCTTCGCGCGCGAGGCGGGCAGCTTCGATAGCCGCATCGCCAGTGTGCTTGCCGCCGTAACCTGCGCCGGTGTCGGGAACGATTACCCGAACGCGATCTTCTGGGATGCGAAATGCCTCGGCAAGCTCGCTCCGCACGCCGAAGGGCCGCTGCGTGCCGGTCCAGACCGTGAGCTTTCCGCCCGTCCACTGAGCAACAGCCGCACGAGGCTCGAGCGGTGCGTGAGCGATGTAAGCTACAGTGTAGGTCTGTTGCAGCTTCTTGTCCGCCACTGCGAGCCCTTCAGTAATAGAGCCGTGAGCGGTCGACGGCTGCGATTGAGTCGCGTTCTTCTTGAGGTAATCGAAAAGCTCTTTCGCGGAAGGTTGGGCGTCCGCCTTCCACTCGGCCTTGATCGCAGATGCCGCGCGGGCAGCGGTTTGCGCGTCGGGAGCCGCGACGCCGATAAGGTTACCGTCGCGGACGACTTTCACTCCCGCCATCGCTTCTGCTTCTCGCGTATCGGCGGACACAAGCGCTGCATTGAACGCGGACGGCCGCACCACCTTTCCGAACAGCATTTCGGGAAGCTTGACGTCAGGAGTGTAGCGATGCTTTCCGGTTACAAAAGCTCGGCCATCGACTTTTGATGCGGGCTTACCCGAAACCTTCCACTCTCTGGCTGGCGTTAAGGGCACATTATCAGAGATAACCTTCAGCAGCTTCTGGCCTTTGGTGAGCTTGCCGAACTCGGCCGACTGTTTCGAGCGCGCATTCATCACCTTTCCGTCAGCGGTGGCGAGCGATGCGCGATCGACCTTCCACTGCTCGGCGGCCAGATCGATCAACATTTCGCGAGCGGCTGCCGCGGCCTTGCGCAGTTGCGGAGCCATCGTCGGCGTCGTGCGGCTCCCAAAGGTGCCCATATCAAACGGCGTCCGGTCGGTATCTGCCATTACCAAATTAATTGACGACGTCGGAACTCGAAGCTCTTCGGCAACCGCTTGCGTGAGCGACGTGCGAATGTTCTGGCCGACTTCGACCTTGCCGGTGTACACAGTGACTGAACCGTCTTCGCCGATGTGCAACCACCCGCCGATTTCTTTCGGCCCGCCCTCACCTCGCCCGCGACGCTGTCCGCCGGATTCCTGCGAGGCGAAAGAGTCAAGCGCGATGACCAGCACCAACCCGCCTCCCAACAGCTTGAAGAAATCGCGGCGATCCAGTTCAAGGTTGAAGTTGTAGCCAGGCTCAGCGAAAAGTTCGTAACGCTCGAGCTCAATCGGATCTGCAACGTGCTCGCTCACTTTCCACCTCCTTTCATCGATTGCGCGGCCTTGCGGACCGCGGTGACGATTCGAGGATACGTGCCACAGCGGCACACATTGCCTTCCATAAAGTGCGCGATTTCTCTGTCGTCAGGGTTCGAATTCCTACTCAGCAGCGCGAAGCCGGACATGATCATTCCGGAGGTGCAGTATCCGCATTGTAAGGCATCAGCCTCGAGGAACGCCTCCTGAAGCGGGTGCAGGCGACCATTCTTCTCCAAGCCCTCAATGGTGATGACTTTCTTACCAGCGACCAACTTGATCGCGGTTATGCACGAGCGAGTTGCTTGCCCATCGATAAGAACTGTGCAAGCGCCACACTGTCCTTCGCCGCAGCCGTATTTGCTGCCGGTGAGATCAAGATCATCCCGCAAGACGCTCAGCAGGCTTCGATCGGCGTCGGCATCGATTCGAAGCTTGTTGCCGTTCACGTTGAGTTCCGTGATTCGTTGCATATATTCCCTCACGTGGGAAGATTACGTTGGTTTACGCCACTTGCCTCTAAGATAAGCGCAAGCGGGCCGCGATGCAAATGAGGAGCTGGAGCGTTTCGATAAATCGTGCAGCTGGTTGGCCAACGTGACCCTATCTTTTCAATGCAGACCGAACGTTAGTAAGACGGCAAGCATGAGATTGATTGTGTGGCCGGCAAGACACAAAGGGCAGGGGATCTTGATGATGACGAACAACGAATAAATCAAGAAGACTCCCAGCGCAGTCGTGAGCCACGCTACGACGATCATTGCGACACCGATTGAACCCGTCGCCCACCCACCTGCCAGAAGCACGATCAGCGTTACGTAATAGACAACTCCCAGCAATGAGTTCGGCAGACCAAATACTCGCGCGTACTTCGTGCCCAACACAGTCTGGCAAGTGCGCTCCTCAAGTCGGCACACGCTGGGCATCAGCTTGGTGTTCGCTTCGATAAGTCCGTAGTAAACCAACGTGAAATACGCCGCGATATACAGTCCAATCGCCGCCAGCGCAATTGCAAAGTATGTAGCGATCGCTCTCATTGAGACTGTCTCACGTAGTAACGAATTTATTCGTCGTGGTTGCCAATCCGAACGAATGAATTCGTTACTACATGCGTCTTGTCATGACTTTCCAATCCAAAAATATAGCGGGGTCGGAGTTGGATTCAAAACAAGAGCATTTGTCGGCGCTTTCGCAGGAAGATTGCTCTCGGCTACAATCCGAGATTCAAGAACCTTATGCGCATACTGGTTTGTGACGGACTAGAAAAGACCGGCGTCGAGAAGCTGCGTTCGGCTAGCGGCGTCACGGTCGACGAGCGTCCTTCAATCGGCGGCGATGAACTGGCTCAAATAATCGGCGACTATGACGCGCTTATAGTTCGCAGCAAGACCAAGGTCACCGCTGATTTGATCGAGCGAGCAGCCAACTTGCGAGTTGTAGGCCGGGCCGGAACCGGCGTCGACAACATTGACGTTGCGGCTGCTACGCGTCGAGGTGTCGTGGTGATGAACGCTGCCGCCGGAAACACAGTCACTACAGCCGAACACACGATGGCAATGTTGCTCTCGCTCGCGCGTCAGATTCCGCGAGCCGCCGGTTCCACAAAAGCCGGCGGCTGGGAAAAGAGCAAGTTCGTCGGTGTCGAGCTGATGGGCAAAACGCTGGGGATCATCGGGCTGGGCCGCATCGGAACTGCGGTTGCCGAGCGCGCTCGCGCTTTCGGACTGAACATATTGGGTTACGACCCCTATTTTACTGAAGAAGCGGCCAGCGAGCTTGGCGTTGAAATGGCCGCGCTCGATGAGCTGCTGGCGCGCTCCGACTTCATCACACTGCATACGCCGCTCACCAATGAAACTCAGGGAATGATCGGCGCTGCGGCGATCGACAAGATGAAACCCGGAGTCCGTCTGATCAACTGCGCTCGCGGCGGCCTGATCGAAGAAGGCGCGCTGCTCGACGCGATCAGTTCCGGCAAAGTGGCAGGCGCTGCCCTCGACGTATTCGAGCAAGAACCGGTATCGCCGGACAATCCGTTGCTTGCGCTCGATTCGGTGATTGCGACTCCACATCTTGGAGCTTCGACGACCGAAGCTCAGTTGGGCGTGGCGACGATGATCGCCGAACAGGTGCTCGACTATTTGAGGCAAGGCGCTGTGCGCGGCGCGGTCAACATGCCCGCGGTCAGCGCCGAGCTGCTTGCGGCGATTGGACCTTACATCACGCTTGGACAGAAGATCGGGCTGTTTCAAGGCCAGGTCTTCGGTCACGATTTGCGCGAGGTTGCCATCGAGTATGCGGGCGAGGTTACCGAGCACGACATCAAACCGATTACTCACGCGGTGCTGGCCGGCTTGCTCGGTCCGGTGATCGAACGCATCAATATGGTCAACGCGGCCATCGTGGCCGAGCAGCGGGGAATCAAAGTGAGCGAATCGCTGTCGCGCCGCGCGCGCGATTTCGCGAGCATGATTCGGGTGCGCGCGGTCACCGCCGAGCGCGAGAGCGAGGTTGCCGGCGCCTTGTTCGGGCGCCGCGATGCGCGGATCGTTTTGATCAATGGCTTTCGCCTCGAAGCTATACCAAAGGGCCATATGCTCTTCTTGTTTAATCGCGACGAACCTGGTGTGCTGGGCCGCATCGCTACCTTCATCGGGGACAACGGTGTCAACATCGGGCGATTGTACCTGGGACGCAAGAAGATCGGCGAGAGCGCGCTCGCGCTAATTCAGATCGACCAGCCGTTGACCGCGGAACAGCTTTCGGGACTCGCCACATTACCCGCGGTGATATCTGTCAAACAGGTGAAGCTGTAAACCCGACCTGTCTGTATCTAATACGACTGTACGCGATCAGTAACAATCCTCCTCTGCACGTCAGGAAGCTTTCAGTGTTCCTCGTTTATCTGACAGGCAGGAATGCTCATTGCACTCAAAATGCTAGGACGGCCGGCTGAAGCCGTCACTCTCAACGCTTGGAGGTAGTTATGTTTGAGCAAAGGACTCTATCACACACGGCCTATCAGTGGGAGACAAAAGCCCCGGCGGCGACGGGCTATCGTGAGATCGCTTATGCTTTGTTGAGGATCACGTTCGGCGTCAACTTCCTGCTCGGCGGGATAGGCAAGCTCATGATGGGAATCGGCAACTTCGAAGCCGGATTGGAGAAGCAGTTTGACGGGAAACTTCCCGTGTTTCTTCTCAAACCGTTCGGCTACGCGCTCCCTTTTGCGGAATTGATAGTGGGAGCGCTGATCATTTTGGGTTTGTTTAACTTGCTCGCGCTGGTGCTATCAGGGCTTGAGCTGGTCGTGCTCACCTTTGGGATCATTGTAGCGGGCGACGCCCCGACCGCGGCGCACAACACTCAGTTCGCGCTTGTGAACTTCGTACTGCTGTGGTTCGCGGGTTACAACGGCTATTCAATCGATCGGCTTATTCGCCCGAGATCGTCGCAGACTAACGTGAACGATGAATCCTGGTGAGCCGTAGCAAAGACTTCAGTCTGTATAATATAGAGTGTTCGTTAAAGACTAAAGTCCGTGCTACTTCTTCTTCGACAGCGCCGACCACAGGTTGTCGCGTTCTAGCCGGCGAACGATTTCGATCGCGCGGAGAAGGCTTTCTTTCGTGTCGCTCCAATCAGGATGAGTGCCGGTGTCCATCGCGATTTCGACTTCGACGATCGTCGAGTGCAGGATTTCCCGAAGCTTTGATATATCAGACTCGGTCGTCGCCATATTCTTCACCGATGCATTGTTCCGCGCTGAGCTTAACATCACTCCTCTTGAGCTCTCAACAATGCATTGACCTTGCGCGTGGACGTCGTTAGATAAACGCCCGCGAGAATGAAACCACCACCGATAAAGGTTGCGACGGGCGGGCGCTGCGCGAAGAAAATAAATGCGAGCAGGCTTGCGACGACAGGCTCGCCCAGAAACGCGACGGAGATCGCTGTTGGTCTTACGTGCTTTATCGCCCAGTTGAAGAGAGTATGGCCGAATATAGTCGGGACTACGGCGAGCGCCGTCAGGTTTACCCACACACTCGCGCTGTAAGGAGCAAGCGAGTCTCCAGTAATCAACAGCCAGATCAAGAGAAACAGCGAGCAGACGGCGTAAACCGGAGTAACGTAGCCGAGCAGGCTTATCCGCGAGCGTGCTTTTCGACCGACAATGAAGTATCCGACGACCGCGAGCGCGCCCACGAGCGCGAGCGCGTCGCCCTTGAGAGTCAGTTGAATGTTGCTCAGCGCTTCCCGACTGATGATTGCCATTCCAGCCAGCCCGATTGCCGTCCCGATAAGACTGCGGCTTCGAGGTTGCTCGCCCAGGAATAAGTATGAGGCGATGACTACGAGGATCGGATGGCTGTTCACCAGCACGAGCGATGTAGCGATCGGAACATACTTGAGCGACGTGATCCACGCGCCGAAGTGAATTGCCAGACAGAATCCGCCGAGCATCAACAGGCCGAGTTCGTTGCGCGGCATCGACTTGATCTCGTTCCACTTGAAGGCCAGTGCCGCTGGCATCAACAAGGCGGTTGCGATGGCCATCCGATAAAACGCGATCACTAGCGGCGGAACGCCCGACGTTTCCAGTTTGGTTATGAATATCGACGCGAAAGAGAGAGCAACGACAGCGATTCCCATCGCCGTCACCACAACGCCGTTGTCAGGAGTGGTGCTGGTCTGTCGCTTTAGATTGGCTGAGATAGTTTTGACCGAGAATGTTCGCAGAGCGAAGAATTACAACGGCTTGAAACTCCGTGCGATCTGATCGGTGAGATTGCGCGTGCTATCGAGTGCGCCACGCCGGCCTATGAACCGCAGCACCCACAGCGTGTTCTTGTCTTGAAGATAATAATGGGTGTTAGCCATCCTTCGGTTGCCCTCGGCGCTGAAGAATGACAACCGAATGCCGTTGAGCGAGCCGCCTCCGAAAGACTCGACCGATGAACCCTCAAACCCCGAGCGATATATCTTGAGATTCTCTTCTTCTTGTCGGACCTTGTCGGCGAGAGCTCCGGTCAGCTTCTCGCGATTTATCTTGAGCAAGCCTTCACTGCGATCGCGATAGACGAATTCAGTCTTCTGACGCCCCACCGCGTCGTTGTAAGATACCGCGCGCCAGTCGCCCGTGAGCGCGAGCTTGTACTGCGCTCCCGGGTCGATGAACTCGTGACCGTTCTGAGCCGCAACGGCTAGCAAGCCAGTCGACAGAATCACGGTCGTAAACAACAGACTCGTGTGCTTCATAATGCCTCCACTGCTATTAAACGCTGGCTTCCCGCTAAGTTCTAAAAGAGTCTACCACACTATTGCTTCAAGTTCTGAGTTCAACCTTCAGGTTGCGGCCTTGATTTCAGCACTCCAGCGACTCGGCAAGCTGAAGCTTGACTCTGAACCCAGCTTATCTCAAGTCGCCCAGCACCCTTCGCTCTTCCTGAACCAACCGCTCGATTCCGCGGCTCGCAAGCTCCGTCATCCGGGTCATTTGCTCATGAGTGAATGGTTTGGACTCCGCCGTTCCTTGAATCTCGATGTAATGCCCCGAGCCGGTGCGGACGATGTTCATATCAACTTCGGCGCGCGAGTCCTCGCCATAATCGAGATCCAGCAACGCCTGTCCGCCAATCATCCCGACCGAAACCGCCGCCACATAATCGGTAATAGGGAGCGGCGCGGCCAGTTTGCCGTCGTTGAACAGTTTGCGCAGCGCCAGGACCAGCGCCACGAACGCGCCGGTGATCGAAGCGGTCCGCGTGCCGCCGTCGGCTTGGATCACATCGCAGTCGAGATAAATCGTGCGCTCGCCTAGTCGATTTGTTTGAACAACCGCTCGAAGAGAGCGCCCTATCAACCGCTGTATCTCTTGAGTGCGCCCGGAGAGTTGCACGCGGCCCGCCTCACGCTGCGTGCGAGTCTCGGTCGCGCGCGGCAGCATCGAATACTCGGCGGTGACCCAGCCCTCTCCCTTTCCGCGCTTGAACAAAGGAACGCGGTCGTCGATCGACGCGGTGCAGATCACGCGAGTGTCGCCCATCTCGATCAACACCGAGCCTTCGGCGTAGCGGGTGAAACCCGGCGTGATCCTCACTTCTCTCATCTGATCGTGGGCGCGCCCACCGCCCCTTTTGTAGCTCATCAGACAGTACCCAATGCGACGATTTCGATCGACTCGAGCGGCCGTCCCAAAAACAACTCTGCGACCCGGCTAAACCGGGAAGCAGAATCCGTAACGTAAAACTCTGTGGCTCGTTGCAGCTCCGTTGCGCGAGCGAGGCCCTCATCTTCCAGCATCTTTGCCAGCGTGTCCGCGATTGCTTCGCCCGAGTCTACGTAGCTTACCCGGTCGCCCAGCACTTGTTCAATGACGGGCCGAAGTATTGGATAATGCGTACAGCCGAGGACCAGTGTGTCTATCTGGGATCGGAGATCGCCCAGATACTCTTCGGCCACCTGGCGCGTCACCGGATGGTCGATCCAGCCTTCTTCGGCAAGAGGAACGAACAGCGGACAGGCTCGCGATGTTATTTCGAGGCCGTTATGGATCGCCAGCATCGCTCGCTGGTAAGCCCCGCTCGCCACCGTAGCTTCGGTTGCGACGACGCCGATTCGGCCGTTGCGGGTCTGTTCGACCGCACGACGAGCGCCCGGTCGGATCACGCCGATGATCGGTATCGAAAACTTGCTTCGCAGGTAGTCGGCCGCAAGCGCAGACGCGGTATTGCACGCGATGACGATGGCTTTTACTCCCTTGCGCTGAACGAAGTTCGCGCACTCGAGAGCGTAACGCTCGACGGTTGCCGGCGAGCGAACCCCGTAAGGTATACGCGCGGTGTCACCCAGATAGATCAGGCTCTCGTTGGGAAGTCGCCGCTCGATTGCGCGAAATACGGTAAGCCCGCCGACGCCTGAATCGAAGATTCCGATTGGGGAATCGGATTGCGAATTTCGGATTGTGGACTTCGGATTGCGGATCTCGGAAGATAGCTGTTTACTCATTTGCGTTTGATAGCGTCACAAATCCGCAATCCGAAATCCTCAATCCGCAATCCTCAGTGTCCTCTCGGGTGTTTTGCCTTACGCTCGACAAGAATCGACGAAAGCCGCTCCACCTCTTGTTCAGCGTCCTCAAGCGTGCTCTGCAGGCTGTCCGATTCAAACTCCAGCCCGGAGGAGTCTCTTCCAATACTCTCTACATGCCGCTCGACGCCGCGCGTTTCTTGTTCGAGCGCCTCAATCTCCGCCGCTTCGGTCATCGCGTTGCTGATGTGATCGCAAAGGAGTTGAACCGATGCGCGTATTCCGATGGATCGGTCGCCTGCTTCAAGCAGCCTCAGGCGCAGCCGCTCAGCGCGCTCGAGAAGAACCGCGCGCACATTATCCAGCTCATCGAGTTGGCCGAGCAGCCTGTCGAGTCTTAACTCTTCAGGCTCGTTTGTAAGGTCTTTCATCGAACACTCGCCAAATAAACTTCAAGCGGACGCTCGCCATTCTCTACGAAGCGAAGCGTCCGCTCCGACACATTTAATGGAGGTGAGGAGAATCGAACTCCTGTCCGGAAGCCCTCAACGAAAGAATCTACATACTTAGTTGCTTCCTTTTGATTTGCCCGCCGTGACCGCGGAAGCAACGAAGCATCGCGGCAAGCTAGCCCAGATTGGTCTTACCCTTCGGCCCCCTGAGCACGGGTCCGATCGGGGCAGCCTGCTAAAGTGACGCTTCGCTCTCGGCACACAGGCGATCCCGAGGGAAGCGTGACTGCATTAAGCAGCCATTGCTAGTTCGCTATTCGCGATTGTGTTTTCCAAGCTTGATAACGCGGTGCGTGGGCCGCGGTATGCATCCTCCGCCTTGGAATACCCCCGTCGAAACCTGGCACCCCCAAGACGAGATTAGTATAACACTCGCGCCTTGCGCAGAACAAGATTTCGTCAAGTCGCGCCCAGTGGCTGCCCGCTGAGTGTTCGAGCGCCCTCCATTGCCTCCAGGTAGCTCGCGAGATAAGCGGCGAAATCCTCTTCAGATGACGGGAACATTCCATACCAGACGTAATCGAAGCGGTCGGTGAGATGACGCATCGGGCCCACAAGTCCGCTGAAGCGTGAAACCTTGCTCAAATATTCGTGGTTTGTAGCGCTTTCATCAAGCTCGATCAAGTTGCACTCGCTCAGCTCGTACAGCAATGAGACGTAGAGCTTTCGAACCGCCCCGCGGAAATCGCCCGCTCGAGCGGCAGCGAGCGCAGCGTCCGCCAGCTCGCGAGAAGTGCCGTCAGCGGCCACCTCTTCGCCGAGAATCAGTCTCGTCTTCTTTTTTCGTTTTGCGCGCGGCACGCGAATTCTCAACGCCATTCGCGCGACCACTATCACCGCTGCGGCAAGCACGACGATCAGCAGCGCTTTTGGAATCCAGCCGCCTTGCCCACCTACGCCAAAAATCTTCTCGAGCAATCGCTGGAGCGCCAGGTAAATCTCCCCGACAAAGCCACGAATTTTTCGCAACAGGTTTTTGACGAACGCGCCGACGGCTGTCTCGCGCTCGGGCTGATACGCAGGACGACTGAGGATCTCGCGAATTTTGTCACGTGAATTCTCGATCTCACCGGACGCGCCAGCTTCGGCTCGGCGCAGATGTTCGTCCAAAGCGCGAAGTTGCCCGCTCGCTTCGTTGAGTCGGGCGACTTGCTGCTGCGGGTCCTTCTCCGCGACGTATGAATCGAGCAACACGTAGAGCCAGGTGTTGTCGACCGTGAGTTCACGACTCTCGAACTCGATTTGCTCGGACCGCGGCAACAGCCGCTTGATGTAGTCGATCCCTTCTTCCCGGTATTCCTTGTCAGCTTTGATCCGCTCGATCTGCTCGGCCGCGCGCACGACGCGGTGCTCATAATTGAGAAGCCTCGAGGCGGCGATTCCATTCGCGGCGAGCAGCAAGATTACAAACTCGGTTGCGATCAGTTTGCGCATGGCTTCCAGTGGAGTGTACCACTGGAACGGCAAGAATGTCCGCACTGGGTGGCGAGATATCCGATCGAGCTTGGTATTAGCGAGCGGAGCCGCTCGCTTCTTTCAATTATGTCGCTTGGCGCCGAGCCGTTGCATTATTTCCTTAATGCTCTTTTGTAGCGCTGGTCTTAGCTTTCCGTCCAGGTGAAGACACCGCAGTAAGTCTTTCTCTGCATCGGCTCGCCTTCCTTGAATCAAATAAACCAGACCTCGGTTTGCATAAGCGGGCGCCAAATCGGGATCAATCTCGATGGCCCTGTTGTAGTCACTCAAAGCGCGGGACCATTGAGCTCTCGCGTAAGAGGAGTTGCCGGATTTGATATAGCTGATTGCCGTCAGCCTTTCTTGTGAGGGTTCGTTTTGTCGCCCGGCAAAGCAGCGCTCGCACCAGGCGCAAGGCACCTGGTCAACCAGGAGGTACGCCACCGCCTTTTCGGAAGTGATAACGCTGTTGCATTGCTCGCATTGCAAGCCGAGAGCCGCCGAGTTTGTTACCGGAACCATTACCGTGCTCATCTCTTTCCCCTCTTCATTTCAGACGAGCTCAGCAACAATCTGCCTGCCGCAATTGTCTTGAATAACATATATTACGGAAGCGTTAGCCACGTAGAACTCATCGTCGTGATTGTGAGTCCTCAACTGTTTTGGCATGGGCAACTCGACTCGCAAATGCGACCTGGGATTGATCCGTCGCGACAGGTAGAACCTTATCGCCAACGGACTGACATCCAGGGTGTGCGTAAACTCACGCCAGGAATTCTCAAAGGTCACACACAAGGGCAGACACAGGGTGAGCCTCTCCGCTCTTCGTTCTTGCTTCCCGCTTGTTGCAGGTTCATTGCGTGCTCCACTGGATGAGCGCGACGCATTGCTTTCTTGTCCCTGGCGAGGACGTGACCTGTCGGGCTCTATTTCGACACCGGCCCCAATGTATGGAGTCAGTCTTGCGGCGCGACCGTAAATGTGCTCGTCATAAATCTTGCGTCGGTCTTGGCTCGAAAGAATGGAGAAAGCTTTCTCGAGTCGGCCCCATGCGGAGCTCAACTTCGATAGTGCCACCTCTTCTGTTTCGGGTATGCGGTTCTTCAGCGGATGAAAATACTTGACGGCGAGGGAGTAAGCGCTTCGGATATCGCCGCCGGACGCGTTGCGGTTAACACCAAGAGCCGTGTAATGGTCGGGCTCATCGATGATCAGTCCTGCCAGCAAACATATCTCATCGACCGTCAACGCCCGATTCTCGATAATGCTCTGAATGACTCCTTCTCGCATCGATTCGTATGGCGATCAACATCTATGCCGGACGGACGATTGAGAAAACAGACCGGCAGCTTGGCGGCGACAAGTTTTTGTGAAAGCGCGCGATCTGTCGATGCAGCAATGATTAGCCTTATCCGTCTGGCGTGAAGCCACGGTGCAGGTTCGATGGTGAAGGGATCGTGTGTGACTGGCGCACGTGCCGCGCTTTATTCAAAATGACCAAAATCATTCAGCGCTTTGAGTCAATCTCGTTTCACCTGACGACCACATTTACCAGCTTCTTCGGAACGACAACCACCCTCACAATCTCGCGACTGTCGGTCGACGCTCTGACCTTCTCGTCGGCAAGCGCAGCAACACGCAGGTCGTCGTCGCCGGCATCGGCGCCGACGAAGATTCGGCTGCGCAGCTTGCCGTTCACTTGCACCGCGACTTCGATTTCTTCTTCGCGCGCAAGCTCGGGGCTGAAGGAGGGCCACGTCGCTCGAGCAAGTGTCTCCTTGTGGCCGAAACTTTGCCAAAGTTCTTCGGAGATGTGGGGAGCGAAAGGCGCGAGCATCGGGATTAACGCCTCAAATGCCTCGCGCGCCACTGCCACGTCCGAGTCGCTGATGTCGCCACTCTTTTCCACCGCCTGATCGAAAGCGTAGATCTCGTTGGTCAGCTCCATCAGCGACGAGATGCAGGTGTTCAAGTGCAAACGCTCTTCGAAATTTTCCGTTATCGAGCGAACGATCTGATGCGTGCGACGCCGCAGCTTGCGCTGATGGCCTGAGAGATCCAGCTGATTGATTGATAATTCACTTGCTGAGACGATCCTCTCATTCCATTTGTAAGCGATGCGCCATATTCGCTGGAGATACCTCGCCGCTCCTTCAAAACCGGTGTCGGACCATTCCTTGTCTTTCTCGGGAGGGCCCGCGAACAGCACGAATAACCGCAGCGCGTCCGCGCCGTGAATGTTGATCATCTCGATCGGATCGACCGCGTTCTTTTTGGACTTCGACATCTTTTCGACGCGGCCAGTGATGACTTCTTTTCCGCAGATCGCACAGGTCTTCTGATCGATCACCTGCTCAGGAAACAGCCACTCGTGCTCCGGACAATAATAGGTCTCCTTGATTATCATCCCTTGCGTCAGCAACCTGCTCACCGGTTCATCGAACTTCACAAGACCCATGTCCCGCATTACCTTGCACCAATAACGTGTGTAAATCAGATGCATTACGGCGTGCTCGATCCCGCCGATGTATTGATCGACCGGCATCCAATAATGCGCCTTCTCCGGATCAAACGGCCGCTGGTCGTTATGCGGATCGCAGTAGCGGAAGTAATACCAGTTTGAATCGACAAATGTATCCATCGTGTCGGTGTCGCGCCTGGCCGGGCCTCCGCACTTCGGACAAGTTGTGTTGACGTATTCGGGCACGTGGTCGAGCGGCGAGCCGCCTTCGACTTTCAGGTTCACTCCCTTCGGCAAAACAACCGGAAGCTGATCGTCGGGCACGGGCAGCGCGCCGTCACGCTCGCAATGAATCATCGGAACCGGGGTGCCCCAGTATCGCTGGCGCGAGATTCCCCAGTCGCGCAGTTTGTAAGTGATCGCCCCTTTCCCGAACCCGTGAGCTTCGGCGTACTCGGTCATCAAGCGGTTGGCTTCTTCTGAAGACAAGCCGCTCCATTGGCCCGTATTGACCGTCGTGCTCCACGATTCATCCGCCGTTTCCATTTCCTCTGGCGAAATCTCGCGGCGATCGTCAGTCAGCTTGATCTGACGAAATGGAATATTGTACTTGCGCGAGAACTCGAAGTCGCGCTGATCGCCCGAGGGCACCGACATAATAGCGCCGGTGCCGTACTCGATCAGCACGAAGTTCGCGATCCAAATCGGCAGTCGCTCGTCGTTGAAAGGATTGATCGTATGAGCGCCAGTGAAAATGCCGTGCTTTTCTAACTCCTCGACGCGCTCGCTGCGCTGCTCCTTCTTGAGCTTCTCGGCGAATGCCAGCACTTCATCGCGTTGCGGCTTGTCTTCAAGTATCTTCGCCAGCAGCGGGTGCTCGGGCGCGAGTATGATTGCGTTCGCGCCGAAGATCGTATCGATGCGGGTCGTGAAAACCGTTATCGATTCGTGCGAGTCCGCGACCTGAAACGTTACGTCGGCGCCCTGGCTTCGACCAATCCAGTTGCGTTGCATGTTGATCACGCGTTCGGGCCAGCCACCCTCGAGCCGGTCCAGACCTTCAAGCAACTGATCGGCGTAATCGGTTATCCGCGCGAACCACTGCATCAACGGTTTCTGAATGACCGGCGTTTCGCATCGCCAGCACACTCCGCCGTGCGCCTGCTCGTTAGACAGCGAGATGTTTTCCTTCGGGCACCAGTTGACCGGCGCGAGCTTGCGATAAAGCATGCCCCGCTCCCACATTCGAATGAAGAACCACTGGTTCCATTTGTAGTATTCGGGATCACACGTGGCGATCTCGCGCGACCAGTCGTAGCTGATGCCCATCCGCTGAAACTGCCATTTCATATATGCGATGGCGTCGCGAGTGAACTTCTCGGGATCGGTGCCGTCTTTGATCGCAGCGGTCTCAGCGGGCTGACCGAACGCATCCCATCCGAATGGGTGAAGAACGTTGAAGCCGCGCATGCGCTTGTACCACGCCAGTGCGCAGCCGATCGCGAAGTTCGAAACGTGTCCGATGTGCGCGCGCCCTGACGTGTAAGCGAGCATTTCCAGGCAGTAGAACTTTTCGCGGCCGGGATCCTCTTTGACCTCGAAGGTCCTTTCGTCCGCCCAGCGCTTCTGCCACCTTTGTTCGGTCTCTTGTGGAAAGTATTTCTCTTTCATTGGTTGTATCCACCAAACCTCATGGTTTGCAAAATGGTGATTGAATGAATTATGTGCGCGACGTAATAGCGGGAAGCCCCTCACCTCACCGGAGGGGCAATGTAAGTCTGAGGGAATTCGTCGTCAGTTTTGGCACTTGCGCCATATTCATGCCAGTATAATAAATCCCATCTCCCAGCGACGGCAACCAAAAACTGTCGACATCGTCGGCGATGATCTTAATCTCCCGCGCCCACTTTCATTTTATCATCCGTCTTCGCGATGGACCGAATCTCTCCGCCGATGATGCTGTCTACCTCAGATGAAGCACGCGGTTTGGCGACTGCAGAGCGGACTCGTCTCCTGAACGGATGAGTGAGCGCGCGCACGCGGACAGCAAGCGAGCGCCACGCTTCGGTCGTGCCGATGTCGTCAAACAACGAGTACGCTACAGGGGTGACGATGAGAGTCAACAACAGCGACAACGTTTGCCCGCCGATCACAACGACCGCGATCGCGCGACGCTCGTCAGAGCCAGGGCCGGTCCCCAGCGCAAGCGGAGTCATACCTGCAACCAGCGCGAGCGTTGTCATCAGGATCGGACGAAGCCGGTCGCGATTCGCCTGCATGATCGCCGAGGGCCGGTCCATCCCGCCTCTGCGCAAGCCGTTCATGTGGTCGATCTGAAGAATCGCGTTCTTCTTTACTACGCCAAACAAAACCAGAATGCCGAGCGCGGAATAAAGATTCAGAGTGTTGCCGGTCAACCAAAGTGAGAGCAGCGCAAATGGTATTGACAACGGGAGCGAAAGCAGAATCGTCAGAGGGTGGACGATGCTCTCGAACTGCGACGCCAGGATCATGTACATAAAGACGACCGACAACAGGAATGCCCAGATGAATTCTTTGAACGTGCGCTCAAGCTCGCGTGCGCGACCGGAGACTGCGGTCGTGTAGGCAGGCGGCAACTGCATGTTCGCGACTTCGTTTTTGAGCGCCTCGAGCCGGTCCGCAAGCGCATAGCCCGGCGCGACTGAGCCATAGACGCTGACCTGTCGCTGACGATCAAGCCGGTCGATTCGCGACGCGGTGTTCGCCGGCGTAATCTTCACCAAATTGTCCAGACGAGCCAGCGTGCCATTCTGTCGAGGCACGTAGAGGCGAGAGATCGTTGCCGGATCGTTTCGCTGGCCTTCGCTCAAGCGCAGCTGGACGTCATAGTCGTCGTTAACGGATTCGTCGCGGAAGCGAGACACGCGCTGGTCGCCGCCGACCATCAGCCTCAAAGCGCTCGCGACGTCTTCGGTCGAAACGCCGAGGTCCGCCGCGCGCGTCCGGTCTATCTCCACTCGCAGCTCAGGCTTGTCGAGCTTCAACGACGTGTCGGCGTCGAGAATGCCGAGCTCGGGCGCTTTAACCCGAAGCTGGTCGGCGTATTTCGCCAGGGTCTCGAGATCGGGCCCGCGCAACACGAACTCGATTTCGAATCGTCCGCCGCCGATGTTTACTGATTGCGCGTTGCGGACCGAAGTGCGCAGGTCCTTGAATTTTCGCAGTCGCGCGCGAATCTCCTGCATCACATCGCGCTGCGAATAGTTGTTTCTGAAAGCGTCCAACGGATGACCGTGGATGGCCGAATCCCACAGACGGCCGAGCGAGAAGCTGCGCTCGCCGATTGGCGCGATGCGAACATAAGCGCCGCCCTGGTTGACCCCACTCGCGAAGCCGCCGCCGCCGGCGTTTGTGAGCACAACGCGAACTCCCGGCGTCGCGCGAAGATCGGCCTCGACTGTGCGCATCACCTGGTCCATCGCCGCCAGGCTCGTGCCCTCGCGAGCGGTCACCCCGACGTCAAATTCAGATTCGTCTACGTCCGTCGGAATGTAATCTTGTCTAACAGCCTTATAGAGCGGCACCGACGATGCAATCACCAGCAGCGCGAACACAGCCACTATCGGGCGGCGACGAATAGAATGTCGCAGCATCCACTCGTAGGAGCTGTCGATCATCCTGTAAAACCCTCGCCGCGACTTCGCCGCGTCTTCACCATGCGAAGCGGCATCTTGCGGTCTCAGCAGTCGCGCGCTCATCATCGGAGTCAAGGTGAACGACACCAGCAGGCTCACCAGAATAGCGACCGCCGCGGTTATGCCGAACTGATAAAGGAACCTTCCCGATATGCTCGACATGAACGAGACCGGCACGAAGATGACAACCAGACTGAAAGTCGTCGCCATCACCGCCAATCCGATCTCGGCGGTCGCCGCCTTCGCTGCTTCAAACGGCTTCATCTTCTTTTCTTCCACGAAGCGGAAGATGTTTTCGAGCACCACAATGGCGTCGTCTATCACCACGCCAACCATCAGCACCAGCGCGAGCATCGTGACGCTGTTGAGCGTGAAGTTCAGAGCTCGCATCATCCCGAAAGTGGAGATCGTGGACGCGGGGATCGCCACTGCAGCGATGATCGTCGAACGCCAGCTCCGCATGAAAGCAAGCACCACAAGTGACGCCAGAATGCTGCCGAGCACAAGATGCAGATTGATCTCATGCAGTGCGGCGTAGATGTAGCGTGATTGGTCCCGGATCACTTCCATCTTCACGTCGGCGGGAAGCTGCCCGGCCACCCGCCCAAGACTCGCCTTGGCGGCTTCGATTACCTCGACTGTATTTGCGCCAGTTTGCCGCCGCACTTCGAGATTTACCGTGGGCACCCCGTTCAACCGCGCAACCGAGCGCTGCTCCCTGGTGCCGTCCTCGGCCCATCCGATGTCGCGAATGTGAACCGGCGCGCCGTTGATGGTCGCGACGACCAGATCACTGAAGATCCTGGGATCCGCGACGCGGCCCATCGTTCGAAGGGTTTGCTCGCGCGAGCCCTGAGTAACGTTTCCTCCGGGCACGTCGGCGTTTTGCCGAACGATCGCGTTGCGAATGCTGCTGATCGGGATCTGATACGCGGCAAGCCGGTCGGCATCGACCCAGACGTTGATTGCGCGGCCAAGGCCTCCCTGGATGTTTATCTCCCCAACTCCCGACGAGCGCTCGAGTTGAGGTTTGACGACCTTGTCCGCAAGTTCGGTTAATTCGCGCACGGAGCGGTCAGCCGACAAAGCGACAGTCATAACGGGCGAGAAGTCGCTGTTGAATTTGCCAACGATTGGAGGATCTACGTCTCGCGGGAGATCGCGAATGACCGTGGCCACGCGATCGCGAACATCTTGTGCGGCGACGTCGATTTCACGGCCCAGGTTGAACGTGGCGATCACGAACGACATGCCCTGAGCCGAGACCGACCGCAACTCCTGAATGCCCTCGACCGTGTTGACAACCTCTTCGATTTTTTGGGAAACCTCGCTCTCGACTTCTTCAGGAGCGCCGCCCGGCAACGTTGTGCGCACGGTTACAGATGGCAGGTCAAATGATGGAAAGCGGTCGACACCCAGGCGGAAGTAACTGGCCGCGCCGACAACCACCAACGACAGGATGATCATCGCCGCAAACACGGGCCGCTTGATACAAATTGATGCGAGCTTCTGCATAGCGATTCCTGATCCGTGATCGGAATCGGTCACGTATCACGGATCACGCATCACTCCGTTACCACTACTGGTTGACCTGACTGCAGATTGCCGGGGTTAACTACCACCACGTCGCCTACTTTCAACCCGGACAAGATTTCTGCCCACTCCTCGGTCCGGCGTCCTAAGGTAACCGGCTTCTCGACGGCTTTGCCGTCTTGCACAAGGATCACTTTATCTATGCCGGCGAAAGTGACAATCGCGTTAACGGGCACTGCCATGGCTGTGCTTTCGCTGTCCGAAACAATCTCGGCGCGGGCGAAAGAGCCGGGCCGAAGCTTGCCGTTGTTGTGAACCTCTGCCTCGAATATCAACACGCGATTCTGCGCCGTGATGCTGGGACTTATGCGCGCGATCTTGCCGTTGTAAACAGTTGGATCACCTTCCAGCGACACCCTCACCCGTTGTCCCGTGTGAACGTTGCGAGATTCGCGCTCGGGAACCTCGGCGCGCAGCCTCAGCGGATCCATCCTCACGACGCTGACAACCGCAGTGCCCGCGGCAAGATACTCGCCTACGCTCGCGCGCTTCTCTTGCACGACCCCGGCGAACGGGGCGTAGATCGTCGTGTCGGTAAGTTGCTGTCGTGCGATCTCGAGCTCCGAACGCCGCTGGACAACAAGCGCCTGACGGTTGCGAATCTCCTCTACCGCATCTTGATAGCGGCTGAGGGCGACTTTGTACTCAGCTTCGGCGCCCTCTAGTTGCGCACGAGGCAATACTCCGCGTTGAACCAACGCCTGCGCGCGATCGAACTTAACCTTTGCGTCGTCCAGCAGCGCTTGAGCCTGCCTGACCGTCCCGGTTTTCTCAGGGTCTATGCGATCGTCTTTACCCTCAGGAGGCAAGCCGACCCGGGCGCGCGCTTGCGCCAAAGCCGCCTCTGCCTGTTGAAGCCGGAGCTGATAATCCTGCTGCTCGACCTGAGCGAGCATCTGCCCTTGTCGAACTACGCTTCCAAGATCAACCGAAATCGAGGCGAGGCGGCCCGGCACTTTTGCGCTGACGGTCGCCTGATCGTAAGCCGCGAGCGTCCCGGTTACGGTCGCCGTGCGCTCCATCGTGATTTCGGCGACGCGGGCAATCTTTACTTGCCGAGGCTCCCTCGCTTCAGCGCCCGCCGTGTTTCGGGCTGAGACTGGATAGCCGCTCTTGCAGGCTGAAGAAAGAACGACTACCGCGGACAAACCCCCCAGCAGGACGACGCTGGCGATTTTGTTTGTCATATGAAAAGACATTGGCTCAATGATACCTTCTTCTGTCTTACAGCGCACGACTTCAGGACAGCCCGCTCGCACACAATCAACAACACTTTCCGCAATCTTCAAATACGTTGACTCGGTTTGGCCAGTTACGCGGATTGCGTCTTCGGATTTTGGCTTCAACGCGTCAGGAAATCAAGGAAGGTTGGATCGCGTCGCTTGACGTACTCCAAAATGCCAGTGAGAAGAATTGAGGCCAACCAAAGGGCAATGAAGATGATCTTGAAAACTCGCTTGTAACTCTTGAAGAGTAACCCTGGAAGCGCCAGTATCGCCGAAATCAGGACGGGCAGAAACAACAACCCGAGGAAAACTCCCAGGAAGTAAGCAACCACGAACCCAATTCCCGGTCTTCCGATTCCTTTTGCAAAGTAGGTCAGCACCAAGGCGACGATCCCATTTAGGAACGCCACCTTCGCCACCGCATCTACGTACTTGAAGAACCGGCTCTCCTCTTCGGTCGGCTCATCCACTGGCGGGCCTAAGTAAGTACTGAACACTAAGTCTTCCTGTTTGGCGTCTGGATGAGCGTCGGAGCTGTCGAAGGTCATGGTTATCTAGTCCTTTGGGCTATCGGTTGTAACTCGAAATACCAAAAAGAAATCCATGCCGTCAGGTTTGACGAAGTCATACTGCTCAACCAACGCGAAGCCTGCTTCCTTGGCTTCCTCGATCACCACGCGCGAGTCTATTCCGTGGTCCTTTTCGTTGCCCTCGCGGTCGATTACGCCCACCAGCGCGCCGGGTCGCAAAGCCTGTCGAAGATGGGCCAGCAATCGGATCGGCTGCGCGATCTCGTGATACGTCTTGAGTATCAGCACTGCGTCAATGCTTTCGGGCGGCAACACCGGGTCGTCTTCTCTTCCGAACACTGTATAGATGTTGGAAAGCTTCTCCTTCGCCGCGCGCTCTTGGATGTGCTTGAGGTAGTCGCGATTGATCTCGACAGCGTAAACTATGCCGCTCGATGTAACCCGTCTGGCCGCCCTAACCGTGAACCAACCTGATCCCGCGCCGATGTCCGCCACGATTGAGCCTTCTTTGATCTTGAGCAGGTCCATTACTCGATTGATCTGAAGTTTTTGGTCGCGCTCAGGGTCTTCAAAGATGGACAGATCACCGGCGTAGGGCTTGCTGACGGGCCGCGTGATCCGCCGCGCGTCCGACTGTGGCTGAACGGCACGCGCGCTGACCAGAACTGTCGGACAAGCAACCGGCGCGGATATGGCCAAACCCGCGACGATCGCCAACAGAATCAGCCTAATGCGATACATCATACTTTCACTTTGCCGGCGTGATCACGATATTTCGATAGTAGATCTTCTCGTGATCGCCTTGCAGCATTATCGGCCCAGGCTCACCCTCATTGCTATCGAGCGCGCCTCCCGTGATGCCGGGAATCTCTAGGCCGTCGATGACGGTCACGCCGTTGAAAACGAGCGTCACTTTGCGGCCGATCAAAGTAATATCGAAGGTCTGCCATTCGCCGGCCTTTTTGGCGGGATTGCTCGAAGGTGTTATGAAACCGTAGATGCCACCGATTCGATGACTCTCGGGTTCTTTCCCGAAATCGTCTTGAATCTGGACCTCGTAGCGGCCTCGCAGATAAACGCCGCTGTTGCTCTTGTCAGCCATCTTGAACTCTACGTGCAACTTGAAGTCGGTAAACTTCTGCTCGGTGATGATGTCCGTTCCATGAGGAGTGTTCTCCATTACGCCGTCCACCACCCGCCACGTGCCGGCCTTGTTCGCGTCGCGCACTTTCCAGCCGGTCAGGTCGCGTCCGTTGAACAGCGTGATGGGCTTGCTCCATCGCGGCGCGGATTTCCGGTCCAGCTGCGGAGCACGAACAGCGTTCCACTTCAACGTGCGGCCTTGGCGGTCGAAGGTTGTACCCTCCAGCCTCTCGCCATCGAGATTCGCTTCAAACTTCAGATCATTCTTGTTCGCCTCGAACTGAATCGGCAGGCTGAATGTGAGATGGCCATTGGCAAATTCAATCGTCTTTATCGGCCTCTGGCTCCCGCTTCGTCCGACGAAGCGGCCGGCGAGCTTTTCGCCTTCGCGGGTGACTTCAAACCACGAGGGATACCACCCGCCGCTCGCTTCCTGAACCGTCATGTCCCAACGACCGACGATGTTGCCATCAACTGGTGCCTTTGAGGGCAGACGCCGCGCACTGGCTAGCGGCGCGCTAAGCGCCACAACCGAGGCAACAATCAGAAGAGTTCGATTAAGCATAAGTTAAGCTCCTTGAGCGCCGGGATAAACCGGCAGGTTGTAGTGAATGAAAGAGTCGTACGTTAAAGGATTAGCCAACCATAACGGCCCCGAGTCATGCGGCGGCGCCTGTAAGGGTGAGGCCGAACTCGCCAATCTCTTATCCTTCTCGCTCAGATTCATCGTGAACCGGACGTTTTGGCCAATGTACCATCGCAACACTCTATCCTGCACGGTGAATCTCCTCATTTTGTCCCCTTCGATTTTGGATTGCAAAGCTGACGAGCAGGAGGATAATAGTAAGCTTTCAGGCATCGAGCAACCGAGAAGTATCTTAATTTTCGATTACCTTTTGCGTCTTCGCGGATCTTGGCTTCTTTGCGCGAAACGTCTTGAGAGAAAGAAGACAGTTTCACGCAAAGTCGCCGAGCCTCGCAGAATCGCAAAAGCGAATCGACCAGCCTCTCTAAGGCAACAGGAGATTGACTAATGAATACTGGAAAAACTTCGAGACGAGACTTCATCAAGCTCACTGCGGCTACAACCGTAGCGGCCGCTACGTCGACGACCATATTGGCCGCGGATGAGTTTACTCGGGCTGAACGAGTATCGCCCGCCGACAAGATTAGAATCGCGCTCATCGGCGCCGGCGGGCAAGGAATGTCTGACACGCGAGAAGCGTTGAGAGTGCCGGGCGTCGAACTCGTGGCTGTCGCCGACCTGTACGATGGGCGATTGACTCGCTCGAAAGAGCTTTGGGGAAACCAACTCTTCACCACGCGGGATTACCGCGAGGTCCTCGCGAGGCCCGACGTCGACGCAGTGATAATCGCAACGCCTGATCACTGGCACATGCGAATTTCAACCGATGCTATGAATGCCGGCAAAGACGTTTATTGCGAAAAGCCGGTGGTGCAACATCTCGACCAGGGCAAACAGGTAATCGAGACCGAGAAAAAGACAAATCGCATATTTCAAGTCGGCAGCCAACGCGTAAGCTCGATCGTGTATAAGAAGGCAAAAGAGCTTCTCTCCTCCGGCGCGATCGGCGAGTTGAACATGGTTGAGGCGTGGGTTGATCGAAGCAACGCGATCGGCGCGTGGCAGTATTCAATTCCGCCGGATGCTTCACCGGCAACCGTTGATTGGGACCGTTTCCTCGGCAATGCGCCGAAGCGGCCATTTGATCCGGTTCGCTTCTTCCGATGGCGCAACTACCGCGATTATGGAACCGGCGTCGCGGGCGATCTGTTCGTTCATCTCTTTTCAGGCTTGCACTTCATAGTCGGCACAACCGGCCCTACGCGAGTGATGGCGACGGGTGGATTGCGTTACTGGAATGACGGCCGGGACGTCCCCGACGTGATGCTTGCGATGTGCGATTATCCCAAAATGCCAAACCACCCTGCCTTCAATCTGGCTCTCAGAGTCAATTTCGCGTCGGGGGGACCGGAAAACTCCGGCTTCCGATTCGTCGGCAGTGAAGGCGTCATGACGATCGGGGCGACTGTTACTCTCTCTAAGAAAGCTAAGGCTAAAGAGCCGGGCTTCACTATCGATACTTTTCCGAAGGCCACGCAAGAAGCTTTCTTGAAGGAGTACCGGGCAAAGTATCCGGAGAACAAAGACGTCGGCGAAACAACTCAAGATACGTATGCGCCGCCGCAAGGCTATAGCGACTCGCTTGATCACTTCAAGGCGTTCTTTGAGGGGATGCGCACGCGCAAGCATGTGCTCGAAGATGCGGTATTCGGCTTCCGCGCAGCGGGCGCAGCGCTGTTGACCAACCGAAGCTTGTTTGAGAATCAGGTGTACGGGTGGAATCCAGAGACTATGAGTGTTCTTAAGGAGCGCTCCGCCTAATAGAAGACCTGTCGGATGTCCTCAGACTGAGGCCGGATGAATGAACACGATTGCTCCAAGAGCATTCTTCCAACCGAGTCAGCCTGGTGCGCTGCGAGGGCTGCCGGGTATTTGTGGTCCAGCGTGCTTTGTCTTCGAGCCGCCCGATGTCCTTTCTTCAAATGCATTCGCCGAGAGTGTAGAGAGGACAAATGCTACGGCACGCAGAATTCACAAAGTCGTCA
>DASXSR010000105.1:0-45186 GCA_036505875.1 Blastocatellia bacterium
TTGTGCAACGCCCCGGCCAGAGCGCCCGACATCGCGCGAATCAATTCAGGCTTCTGCGAAGCGCGAGCGATCGGGTCGATCAGCGCGCTCGGATTGTGAACCGTGCGAGCGACCTCCTGCTCGGGCAAGCCGCTTTCACGTTGGATCTCGGCGACGTGTGACGCCAGGCCGATGGTCATCACGGTTCCCATCACCGCGACTCCAACAGTCTGGCCTATCGAACGCGAGAATTGATTGAGCGAAGTCGCGATCCCGAGCTGATCTCTGCTCACAGAATTCTGCACGGTAATCAAAAGCGCGAACATCACCAGACCCATGCCTATGCCCATCGCCAGCACGTCTCCAACCAACCACGAACGAGGCGTGCCGCGATTGAATGTTGTAAGGACGGCAAAGCTTCCAGTCAGCACGAATAGACCCGCGAGAATAGTCGGGCGATAACCGACGCGAAACATCAGTCGCCCGCCCACGACCGACATCACGACCCAACCAAGAAGGAACGGAGTCAACAACGCTCCTGCTTCGGTCGCCGTGCCGCCGAGCGTGCCTTGAACGAAAAGGGGAATGAACGACAGCGCGCCGAACATCGCGGCGCCCACCATGAACGCAGTGATCGAGCCTACGCCGATGATGCGATTCTTGAAAAGCGAAAACGGAACTATAGGTTCAGGGGCGCGCTTCTCGGCTCTCACAAACAACAGGCCGGATGTGAAAATTCCCGCGACGGCGACCAGCGTCATCGGTTTGTTCCAGATCGACGGGTCGCCGCTTTCTACAAGCACGAGCAGCAACAAGGTGATCGAGATTGTGAGCCATGCAGCGCCGGCGTAGTCGATCTTGGGCTTCTCCGTGCGCTTCGGTTCAACGAGCGCCACGCCGACGACCAATGCCGCTGCAAGCCCGAAGGGTATGTTAATGTAAAACACCCAGCGCCAGGAAATGTTGTCCGTGATAAACCCGCCCGCCAGCGGCCCGAGTATTGACGCCAGCCCCCACACGCCGCTGAACAACCCCTGTATCCGCGTCCGCTCGCGCACGGTATAAATGTCGCCATTGATCGTCATGCTGAGCGGGATCAATGCGCCCGCGCCCAATCCCTGGATTGCACGGAAGACGATGAGTTGGGTGATTGATTGCGAGGCTCCGGACAACGCCGAGCCAACCAGAAAGAACGCTACGCCAATTAAGTAAAAGATTCGGCGACCATAAAGATCGGACAACCTTCCCCACACCGGGACAGTCACTGTTGACGTAAGCAGGTAAGCCGAGAACACCCAGCTATATCGATCGAGCCCTCCAAGCGACGCGATCACCGTCGGCATCGCGGTGCCGACGACTGTGGCCTCGAGCGCGGCTAGGAACATGCCGAGCATGACGCCGGCTGTCACCACCCAGCGACGCCGCTTGGAAAGCACTACGTGCGGTCGGTCCGCGAGCTGCGTTTCGTTAAGTTCAGAAGCCAATTGTCAGTCCGTCTCAACCGCGTAGCCGAGTTCGTTCCACCGCTTCCAACCGCCGTCCATCGAAATAACGTTCTTGTAGCCCATCTGTTGGAGCGCATCTGCTGCCAGGGCCGAGCGATAACCGCCGCCGCAGTACAAAACGATCTCGGCATTGTGGTCCGGTATCGCACTCTCGATGTCGCGCTCGATAATTCCCTTTCCGAGATGAATGGCGCCTTTCGCATGTCCTTGCTGCCACTCGTTATCTTCGCGCACGTCAACGAAGTAGAAGTGTTCGCCTGCCTCTTGTTTGCGACGCACATCTTCTGGAGTGTTTTCGCGAACGCGGCTTTTCGACGCATTTACCAGTCCCAAGAATCCATTTGCATGTTGCATCACGAGTCTCCTCTTCAGGTCGTCCAACAATGTTGATAATAACCAAGCGGGATTGTGATTCAAAGCTCGGGAATTTGACGGCCCCCGAAGAGCCGTGCTAGTTTGGCCGCGTGGTTGCCAGACAGAGAAGCGCCCTTCGCAATCTGTTCGAGTTCGTTCCCGCCTGGCTCCTTTTGAAGGTACTTGGATTCTTGCCGCGCGGTTGCGCAATGTTTGTCGGGAAGACATTCGCGGGGATCGTTTATCATCTGCACGGCAGGTTGCGCCGGGTGGGCCACAGAAACCTCGAGCTGGCGATGCCCGAGCTCAGTGCCGCGCAGCGACGCGCCATCGTCAAGAGAGTGTTCGACAATCTCGGGAGACTGCTCGCCGAGTTCTCTCAATTTCCAAAGATCACCCATCAGAATATAGCAAAGCTTGTTGAATACGACGGCTTCGAGAACTACGAGCGAGCGTCTCTGCGCGGGCGAGGCGTGTTGTTGCTGACCGGGCACGTTGGAGCGTGGGAGTTATGCGCGTTCGCTCAGGGCGCTTATGGTCATCCCCTAAGTTTTTTGGTTCGACCGCTCGACAATCCGCTGCTGGATAAGATGATCAAACGTTATCGAGAGCTCTCGGGCAATCGGACAATCGACAAAAACAGATCTGTCAAACCGGTTCTGGAACTCCTGCGAAGAGGCGGCGACGTCGGATTGTTAATCGACGTGAACACGCTTCCCGATCAAGGAGTCTTCTGTGACTTCTTCGGCGTACCCGCATGTTCAACCACTGGGCTCGCAGTGTTCGCGTTGCGCGCCGATGCTCCGGTTGTGCCGGGCTTCTTGACTTGGGACGAGCGCGCGCAGAAACACAGTCTTCGCTTCGAGCCCGAGGTGCCGTTGATTCGGACTGGCGATTTCAAAGAGGAAGTCGCGCTCAACACTGCACGCTTTACAAAGGTTATTGAAGAGTACGCGCGGCGCTATCCGGAGCAGTGGTTGTGGGTTCACAAGAGATGGCACACTCGACCTGATGGGGAACCAAACCTTTACGCAGGGGAGGCGGTCAAAACTGATCGAAGCAGATCGCTGGGCGTTGGTGTTGAGGTTTGAATTGAGAAGGAAATAAAAAGGGGATGGTCGCCCATCCCCGCGTTCTCACACAGAGAACCCCCGTTTTTGCGTGGCGGCTTGGGCTATCTCTTCTTCGCGCCCTTCTTAGCTCCGCCTTTCTTCGCGCCGCCTTTCTTCTTGGCGCCGCCTTTCTTTGCAGTTGCCATATTGTGCTTCTCCTTTCTTTTAGATTTGCCTCGTATACAAGATGCTGTAGCGTTGCTACTCTTGTGTACTAGGGAAAAAGCTATACAACATATTGTTGTTTATATTTTCATCTCAGGTTTTTGTCAACTTTTTTTTTCGCGAAGGAGACGAACCAAGACCGCAGACGAGTCGGAAAAGCCGTGAAACCGGCTCCCAGAGCCAGTTTCAAGGTATTACCTCGTGCGTCAAACCACGCCGCTGAGCCGGCTGTGGCAGCGCGCGTAGCAACTGCAACAGCTTGTGTTTGAAATTATTGCGCGGATGTAAATGGCTCCCAGAGCCATTTACAAGACGGCTCCCCTGAAACTGGCTCCCAGAGCCAGTTTCAAGGCATCGTCACGAAACGGGCTTCAGGCGCTCCTTTCGAGATCGACGCGAACGAGTTTCTCGTTCAATTGACTGAGATCGACGGCACCGGATAATATCCGTGAGCGATGTCTGAGGGCGTGATCGACTTACATACTCACACGACGTATTCGGACGGCAGCGCGAGTCCTGAGCACTTGATGGAGTTGGCTCGCGCGAAAGGAGCGCGAGCTGTTGCTATCACCGATCACGATACGGTTGCGGCGTTTCAAGAAGCACGTGCCGCAGCAGATCGATTTGGAATCGAATTCGTTTGCGGCATCGAGATCAGCGCGGAGTATTCTCCCGGAACGATGCATATACTCGGCTATTGTATAGACGACGCGTCAAAAGCGCTCACTGAGAAGCTCGATGAATTGAAGAGGGCGCGCGAAGAGAGAAATCCGCAGATCGCCGGCCGACTGCGCGCGCTCGGAGTTGACGTCGATTATGACGAGGTGGTTCGCGTCGCGGGCAACGAAGTCGTCGGGAGACCTCACTTCGCTCGAGTGATGGTTGAAAAGGGTTATGCAGCGAGCATCAGAGACGCGTTCGATAAGTATTTGAAGAAAGGGGCCGCCGCTTACGTCGAAAAAGAGCGGCTGTCTCCGGCTGACTCTATAGCACTAATCCATAACGCCGGCGGAGTTGCGGTGCTCGCACATCCTTACCAGTTGAATCTCTCGTCGGCTGAGGAGTTGGAAGGGTTGATTGCCGAGTTGGTCGAGGGAGGGCTTGACGGCATCGAAGCGCTGTATAGCCGGCACTCTCCGGCCCAGCGTGCGAGCTACGTCGAGATTGCCGAGCGCCACGGGCTGTTAGTGACAGGCGGCAGCGATTACCACGGGAGCTACAAGCCAGACATCAGCATTGTGGATGGCCTTGGCGACTTAGAGATTCCATACGGGTTGTTGGAGGCGGTAAAGCTTCGCGCACCTGGAGGGAGCTTTGTGCCAGCCTGATGCCTTGGTTAGGACATGCAGAATCATTCAAACATTGAAGATCTCGTCTCTCAAATCACCGACGTGATTCTGTCTCGTCTGGGCGCAACAGCGCCTTCGACCGAGTGCCACCTCAACCACGACCAGTGCTTTGTAAAATGTCCCGATCGCATGCGCTCGTTGATTGGAGACGGCGGTGTACGGTTCGGTTTGACGGGCGCGGAAAGCGAGGCTGCGCGTGAAGTGGCCCGCTACATCGATCACACGCTGCTGAAGCCCGACGCGAGCCGCGATGAAATCTTGAAAATTTGCGAAGAAGGCGTACGCTACGGGTTCGCGTCGGTTTGCATAAACCCGACCTGGGTTCGTGAGGCGGCTTGCGCGTTGCGAGGAAGCGGCGTCAAGGTGTGCACCGTCATCGGCTTTCCACTGGGAGCGAACGCGCCGGACATAAAAGCCTACGAAGCGAGGCGCGCGATCTTTGACGGCGCTAGCGAGCTCGACATGGTTATCAACATCGGAGCGCTGAAGTCCGGAGATCACGACCTGGTATCCATAGACATCAGGGGAGTTGTCGATGTCGCTCACGAAGTTGGTTACATTTGCAAGGTTATCATCGAGACTGCGCTGTTGACCGACGACGAAAAAGTCAGCGCGTGTTTGATCGCGAAAGAAGCGGGCGCCGACTTCGTAAAGACCTCAACCGGATTCAGCAAAGGCGGAGCGACCGCCGCCGACGTGGCGTTGATGCGCCGCGTTGTAGGCGGCGAGATGGGTGTAAAAGCTTCAGGGGGCGTGCGCGACTTGAAGCAGGCGCAAGAGATGATTCAAGCTGGCGCAACTCGCATCGGCGCAAGCGTCGGGGTGAAGATCATTCAGGAAGTCGTTGGCACTCCCGCGGCGGACGTCGGGCAAGCCCACGGCTATTAAGTCGACGATTAATCTGTATTCGACGATATTCTGATGTGGTCGGTGTTATCTGCGGATATCAGTAAGCCCACCGAGCGAGGACAGCGCCCACTGTGTAACCCGCTCCGACTGCCGCGAACACGACGAGCTTGCCCTTCTTCAACCTTCCATCATCGAGCGCGTCTCCAATCGCGAGCGGAATAGTTGCTGCGGTCGTGTTGCCAAACTTGCTTATGTTCTTTACAACCTTGCTCTCATCCAGGCCGAGCTTGTCGGCAGCCGCGTTTATGATCCGCGCGTTCGCCTGATGGGCAACGAAAAGATCGAGGTCATCGCCTGTGTATCCGTTGCGTTGAAGAATCCCGCGGCTTACTTCTCCCATCTTGCGCACGGCATACTTAAAGACCGGCTGACCTTCCTGACGAATGTAATGCATTCTCTTCTCAACCGTCTCGTGAGAAGCTGGATTGAGGCTTCCGCCGCCGGGCATATGCAGGAATTTGCCGCCTGAGCCGTCAACTTCGTGCAGGTAGTCGAGTATTCCAAGCTGTTCGTCTTCGCTTGGCTCGAGCAGGACGGCGCCGGCTGCGTCGCCGAATAGCACGCACGTCGAGCGGTCTTCGAAATCTGTTATCGCGGTCATAACGTCCGCGCCAATAACCACGACCTTGTCGTGCGCGCCGGATTCTATGAATTGCGTTCCGATCGTCAAAGCGTACACAAATCCTGAACAGGCAGCCGAAACATCGAACCCCCACGCGCGAGTCGCTCGCACTTTGTTCTGCACGATGCAAGCGGTGGCGGGGAAGAACATGTCGGGGGTGACTGTGGCGACGATGATTAGATCGATAGCATCGGCCTCGATGCCACGATCGGCCAACAGATCGGTCATGGCTTTCGCCGCCAGCTCCGAAGTGGGCGTTCCCGGTTCGACCCAGTGCCGCTCGACGATGCCAGTCCGCTCGACTATCCAATCGTGGTTTGTATCCACTCGCTTTGCCAGATCGTAGTTGGTCACAACCTTGGGCGGCACATATCGGCCCAGCGCGGTTATCTTTGCCCTGCGGGTAGCTTTCATATGTTTGAGTTCTCCGCTCGAATCTCTGCCGCACCTGGGCCTTCTGCGGCAGGAACTTTGTTAAGGCTCGATAGTAGCACTCGCCCGATTTTCGGCGCAACTTGCAAGTGGGTATAGGCGTTAGTCACTTTGTTCGCCGCCAGGAGTTGTGATATAGCAGAGGCGTCGCATAATCAATCCCCGAAGCGGAGGAGAAGCGATGGCGGAGACAACCTCCGACAGACAACCGACCGTCGTGCAGCTCATTCTGGTACCGAGCGTAATAACGCTTGCGCTGACCATTTTGCGTTTGATTGGTGAACTGCAGCACTGGTCGCCCGTTTTGTTCAATCGCGAAGCGGGTGGGCTTGGCTCACTAATCGGGATAACCTGGCTGCCGCCGATCTTTGGAATTTACTTCGCGCTGAAGCTGTCGAAGCACGTCGCGGCTCCGTCGCGCGCGAGCCGAGCTATTCTTCACGGCGTGTTTGGGCTGGTGATAATCGTGGCGGGCAGCGCGCTCGCGTTCATTTTTAAAGTTGGCTATTACGGACAACTGGTTGCCTTTTGCGTGGTGTTCGCTGCAGCCGCAGCCGTTCAATATCCCGCCAGGCCGCGGCTTTTCAAAACTTTGCTGGCCTATGGCTACGCGGCGCGAATCCCGGTGGTCATCTTGATGTACTTTGCGATGCGAGGCAACTGGGGCACGCATTACGATGCGGTTCCGCCGGGCTCGCCTCCCGCGATGAATGAGTTCTGGCCGAAATACTTCTGGCTAGCTTTTCTGCCCCAGTTGATCGCGTGGGTGGGATTCACGATATGGATTGGCTCGCTCTTTGGAAGCATCGTCGCCGCCCTCGCTCGACGGCGCAAAACGGGGGTGCAACCCGCAGAGGCATAAGCGAGCTTTATGTTGTACAACCAATCAAGAACAAGGAGAGAGAAATGGCAGACACATCAGATTCGCGTGTTAGCGTAACGCGACTCATTCTCGTTCCGAGCGTGATAACGCTGGCGGTGACGCTGCTGCGATTGATCGGTGAGTTGCAACACTGGCCTACGGCTCTCTTCAACAGGGCGGCCGGTGGCGGCGGATCCATCATCGGCATCAGCTGGCTTCCCTTCGTATTCGGAGTCTATTTCGCCTTCAAGCTCAAGGCCGCAGGTGAAGGTCCAGCTAGCGCGGGGCGAACCGTGGGCTATGCGTTGATTGGGCTCGTGTTGCTTATGGGCGGCGCCTTTTTGATTGCGCCGTCGGACGCGACACATATCAGCTTTCCCGGCAAGGAGATTATTGGGCTCGCCTTGCTCCTGGTGGGCCCTGGCCTTCCTTTCTTGGCTTGGCGGATGCTGGCAAAGGTGCTGATCGCGTACGCCTATGCTGCCCGGATTCCGGTGCTGATAATCATGTACTTCTCGATCAAAGGCAACTGGGACACGCATTATAGCCTCGGCCCTCCGGGTGTTGAATTTCCCAGCTTCTGGTCGAAGTTTTTCCAGATAGCGGTGCTTCCGCAGATGATCTTTTGGGTTGCATTCACCATTGTCGCGGGCACCCTTGCCGGAGGCATTGCAGCGATGATACTCAGGCGGAAGTCGGCTCAGCAAACGGCACAAGCATAGCGCCGACCAAAGAGATCCGTGCGGATCCGTCAGACCCGCATCATCCGTGGCCCATTGACCGCGGGTGTCGCGGATTTGACAGGTCTGCACGAATGAGCTCCCAAACCAACGCATCTGCGAATTGTTCCAGTGCCATCTGGCGGTGATTGCATTGCCTCACACGCTTCCGATGTAACCTTTTTCCGTCCTCAAACGTGTTCTCGTTTGAAAGGACAAATTAACATGCAAGGAAGCAATTATGCGCACGATGTAGTTGTGGTCGGCGGCGGAGTTGCAGGGCTCGCGACAGCGAGCTTGTTGGCAAGGCGCGGCAAGCGCGTGATTCTTCTGGAGCAGGCGCGCTCGCTTGGGGGACGCGCGCAGACCAAACAACAAGACGGCTTTTACTTGAACATCGGGCCACACGCGCTCTATCGGGGCGGGCGCGGGGTCGAGGTGCTGCGCGAGCTGGGAGTCGAACCTCGCGGGCGAGTGCCTTCGGTTTCCGGCGGGTTCGCGATCAAGGGCGGCCACAAACATACGTTTCCCGCCGGCACGGTCTCGCTGCTCACAACAAGTTTGTTCGGTCTTTCCGCGAAGCTGGAAGCTGCCCGCTTGCTCGCTTCGTTTACGCGGATCGACGGCGAGCGATTCATGAATGTCACCGTGCAAGAGTGGATCGATCAAAGCATCTCGCACAGTGAAGTCAAGGAGTTCGTTCTCGCCGCGTTTCGCGTAGCAACTTACACGAACGCGCCGGAAATCATGAGCGCAGGGGCCGCAATCGAGCAATTGAAGAAGGCTCAAGACAAAAGTGTTTTGTATCTGGACCGGGGCTGGCAGACTCTTGTTGATGGATTGCGACTTGCCGCTCGAGGTGCTGGAGTCGTCATCGAGACCGAAGCGAAGGTCGAAGCGGTAACGCGAAATGTCGCGGGCGGTGTCAGCAGCGCGCGGCTTACAGACGGGCGCGACTTCAATGCCTCAACCATAGTCATCGCGTCGAGTCCTACCGTGACGGTTAAGCTTGTGGAGGACGCAGCTTCCACATCGCTTGCTCGTTGGGCTCGTGAGGCAATCCCGGTTAAGGCCGCCTGTCTCGATGTCGGGCTCAGCCGGTTGCCGAGACCGAAGGCGACCTTCGCACTTGGTATCGATCGCCCGCTCTATCTTTCGGTGCATTCGGCAGCAGCGCGCCTTGCGCCTGATAATTCCGCGATGATCCATGCGGCGAAATACCTGCCGCCCGATTATGCAGAGTCGAGTGAGGCAGTCGAGCGCGAGCTTGAAGGCTTGCTCGACCTCGTGCAGCCCTGGTGGCGCGATGCAGTTGTTTATCGCAGGTTTCTAACAGATATGGTTGTGATGAACGCGATGCCTGGAGCAAAAGGCGATGGCACGAGAGGGCGACCGGGGCCGCAAGTGCCTGATGTGCCCGGGTTGTTCGTCGTGGGCGATTGGGTTGGTAGCGAAGGGTTGCTTGTCGATGCGGCGCTTGCGAGCGCGAAACGAGCCGCGGAGATAATATCGCAGACTGAGTATCCCGCGCTTGCGGCGGCCGTTTGACGTGCTCGGTGGAAGACATATGTCAGTTTATGCCGAAGCTCTCGAAACCGATCGCAAACTGCTTTGGGGCCTGTGCTACAGAATGACCGGGAATGCGGCAGACGCCGACGACCTGGTTCAAGAAACATTCACTCGCGCGATCGAGAAGCCTCCCCATCGCACTGATGAGCCATTGCGACCCTGGCTCGTCCGCGTTGCGCTCAACCTCAGCCGTGATTTGCTGCGTCGAAGAAAGCGGCAAGGCTACATTGGTCCGTGGCTGCCGTCACCCGTTCCCACTGACGAAGAGAGCCCGGCCTCGTACGAACCGCCCGCTCCTAGCGAGGACTCCCCCGCGTCGCGCTACGAGTTGAGGGAAAGCATTTCGTTTGCGTTTCTGCTTGCTCTGGAAGCGCTCAGTCCAACTCAGCGCGCCGTGTTGTTGCTGAGAGATGTGTTTGACTACTCGACGAATGAGACGGCCGAAGCGCTCGACATGACTGAGGCGAATGTCAAGGTCACGTTAATGCGCGCGCGGCGAAAGATGAACGGATACGACAAGGATCGAGCGCGCTTGAGTCCTGAACGACGGCAGGCTACTCGACGCGCGTTGGAACAGTTCCTGTTGTATTTGAGCACCCGCGACGCGGCGGGCCTGGAGAGGCTGCTCGCCGAAGATGCCATCAGCTTCTCAGACGGCGGCGGAGAAGTGAGCGCAGCTCGCCAGGCCGTTCGCGGGCGCCAGAAAGTGCTGAGATTGATCCTGGGGCTCGCGGCGAAAGCTCTAACCGAGCCGCGATTCAGTATCCGTTCGTTAAACGCCTTGCCGGCGATATTAGTAGAAGATGTTCGATCGATCACAACCGCGGCGACGCGTTACACGATCCACTTTGAAGTGGACAAATGCGGCAACATTCGCGAGTTGCATGCAGTGCTCGCGCCGAGCAAGCTCTCGGCAATAAGATAAAAATTAGGTTTGTGAGCGGGACTCCGCGCTCTTGGTTTTGATCTCAGGCTTGTAGCCTTCACCGGTCCAGCTCGCAACCTTATCGCCGTCGTGTTGGACGATAACCCCGCCGCTGTGGCTGGAGTGCCACATGCTATACCACTGTCCAATGGAGCGTTCTTGCATTCCGGGCGGAGAGTTCATCCACTGATCATTGACGTTGACCGTGAGGTCGTCGCCTGTAGCGTCGAAGCTGTCAACACGAGCGTCATATTTGAGCTGCTGCTCTATGTCATCGCTGACGCCGGTAGGATACTTGGCAGTACTAGTGGTTTGATTTGAGCCCCCTGCGCACGCATATGCGAAGAGCAAGGCTGCGAACGAAATAACCCACAACCAAAAACCAGCAGGACGGATCATTTTCATCGTGATGTCATTATCATAATTGGCGCTTCCTGAGTCAAACCTGAAAACGGAAAAGGAAGAGAGAGAGAGTTTGACATTGGCAGCAAGCCGGAGCAGCATGGGCTTGCGCAAGTCAGCGCAATTCTCTCCGGGAGCTCAAACTCATGATCCACAACGCGACAAAGGCCCTCGCGCTATCATTGCTGGTCATTCAGCTGATTGCGACTGCGCAAACCAGCGCCGATAAGCCGTCGACCGCGCAGGAGAAGCCGCTCAGGCTGCGCACCGACGAGGTGATCGTCGACGCGGTCGTAATGGACAAGAAGAATCGCTCGATCAGTGACCTCAATAAAGATGATTTCGAGATTTATGAAGACGGAGTCAAGCAGAAGATAACCTCGTTTCGGTTTGAGTCTGCCGGCGCCGCATCGGAAGCGGTTGGGCCGGGAGCAGCGGCCGCAGCTCCCGCCGGGCCGCCTACGATAAATCTGATTAGTTTGGTGTTCGACGCTCAAACGACGCGCGACGGCTCGCTCAGAGCGCGAAAGGCGGCGCTCGATTACGTCGCAAATGGAATGGGTCCGAACGATTACGTAGCCGTATTCGGCATTGACCTCGGTCTGCTACTGCTTGCGCCGTTCACAAATGATAGGGAGACCGTAAAGCAAGCCGTTGAGGCATTCACTTCGCGCGAATCGAAGAAGTACAATACCGTCGCCGAGGAAGCCCGAAGGAAGCTCGAGGGTCTTGTACAGCCTCTCTCGGATGCTGTGAAACTCGCGCTCGCTGATTCGGTGAATGACATCGACGTGCTCGCGACGCCAGGGTTCGAAGGCGCAAGGGGCGAATCGAGCTCCCTTGATCCTTATCAAATCATTATCGCGACGATTAACCTGTCGGGGTTGAAGGTGCTGCGGACTTTTGAGCGTTATGAGCGCGAGTTCCAGGGGTGGCGTTCGGTGAGTGCGCTGCTTGCGATCATCAACGGCCAAAAGGATGCGCGGGTCGCGCGCAAGATGATGCTTCTGTTCTCAGAAGGTTTCGCAGTCACGCCTGCCGTCGCCGAGCAGTACAAGTCTGTAATAAGCGCGGCCAACATGACCGGGCTTACAATTTACGCTCTTGACATCGCGGGCCTGAGGATCGTGAACCCCAACGAGCAGGTGATGCTGGAGCGCGATGCCGCTGCGGCCGCACGAATTCGCAATCCTAACCCCGAGCTGGTACAAGGAGGAGTATCTGCTCTCGGTCGAGCGGAAGAGCTTGTGCGAATGAATGATCTCACGACTCTGGAGGAGTTGTCCGAAGACACTGGCGGCTACACGATCAAGAACACAAATGACATAAGCGAAGGACTCAAAAGGATACTCGACGAGTCTCGCAATCACTATGTCATGACCTATGTGCCGATCAACCAGAATTACAACGGGAAGTATCGCCGTATTGCGGTAAAGCTGACGCGGCCGGGCGAGTTTCACCTGCGCGCTCGTCGCGGTTACTACGGACTGAGGACGCTAGACGATTCGCCGGTCATGGCGCAGGAGCTTCCCTTATTCGATCGACTAACCTCTTCATCCGCGGCAAGTGACTTCCCGCTCTTCGCCCAGGCGATTCACTTTCGAGGAACAAGTACGGCGAGACAAATTGCCCTCTACCTCGAATTTCCCGTCTCGATCCTGAAGTTCGATATTGATGACAAGACCAAGAGCTTCTCGTCGCGCTTCGCAATACTCGCTTTCGTAAGGAACGATGCAAACGAAATTGTAAGGAAGCTTGGACAGGAATTTGTGCTGCGAGGACCCGCCGCTCAACTCGAGGAAGTAAAGAATAAACCTCAGTTATACAATCGTCTGTTATTGCTCGCGCCTGGACGGTACACGCTCGAAGCGGTGGCTCGCGATTCCTCGACTGGCAAAGCGTCAGTAGTGCGACTCCCGTTTGAAGTTCCCGATGCGTCGGGTGACAAACTGAGAATCTCAAGCGTGGTATTAAGCCGCGGTGTGAATCCATTGAACGAAGATCAGAGGAGAGGGACTGCGCACCCGCTTTACCTGGAAGGACAAGCCTACTTTGTTCCGAATGTCACAAAGGTCTTCAGTCAGTCGAAGGATAGGAATCTGCTTGTTCACTTCAACGCTTATCCTGGAAAGAACTCCAGCGCCAAAATTGAAGCGACCGTTGACTTTCTTCAAGATGGAAAAACAATCGCGAGCGCCGGAGGCAATCTCCCGTCACCGGACGCCTCCGGCAGGATAGCTTATCTAACGTCTTTCGCGCTAAACAGATTCGCTCCAGGCGAATACGACTTGCGCATCGCGGTAAACGACGGCGCACGCGGCGCAACTTCGGTTGCCCATTTCAAAGTGACGCCTTGAACTTTTCGGCGCTAAAGAGAAGGGGACGCCAAAATCGGCGTCCCCCAAAGCACAGATCCACTGTCTAGATCAGAAGGTGTACTTCAGACCAAACTGCATGACGCGCCCCCCATTCAACGTACTGCTGTATCTGCCGAACGTGTTTCGCGAATCGAGGTCCGAGCCGACAAGCGTAGTATCGAAGCTTACCGAGTTTGTAACATTGAAGACCTCCCAACGCAATTGGAGCGAGTGGCCTTCACGAATTCGCCATGCCTTGGCCAGGCTCGAGTCGATGTTGAACAGTCCGTCGCCGCGAATAACGTTGCGGTTTCCGACTCCTCCCGGCATCGTGAATTGAAATGCCGCGAACGCAGCCAACGGGTCCTTAAAGATGTTCGGGCCGCCTTTGGTGTCGCTCGGCGAGATTATCACGTTCTTGAAAGCGCCAGTCTCGCCGACCTTGCCAATCAGCGTGGCAGATCCAGTGAACTCCCAGTTGGTGGGAAACTGGAATCCATTTCCGATAGAACGAGGGAGCCCCGACGTCTTTCGGACGATGCTCGCAAAACTCCAACCTCCGATTATCCCGTCAATCCAACGATTGGCGCCGCTTGCAAAGTGACGGCCTCTACCAACCGGGATCTCCCACAAGCCGCCGGCGTTAAACTGATGGGTCAGGTCGAAGCTCGATACGCTCTTAAGCGCTCGCGGAGCCCAGGAGTTGAGGAGCGACCCAGAAAGCACCCCGTCTCGCTCAATGGTCGATGACACGTCTTCGCTCTTGCTGTACACGTAGTTCGCGTTCACCTCGAGTCCATTCTTGAACCGGCGGTGAAGCAACAGTTGGAGCGAATGATAATTCGAGTTCGCCTGCGAACGCAGCGCATTCAGGTTCGAGAACTGGTTATTGAACAACGCGAATGGCCCAAACCTCGAGCACCTGTTTCTTGACACGCACGACGACGCCACGTCCAGACGGAAGAGCGAAGTCGTGTAATCGGGACCCGAGCCGTTGGCATTATGCGACCCCAATTGATAGAACGTGTAAGCCCTTTGGGTAGCGGTCAGGGTACTAGTTGCCAGTCCTGGATAAATGTTCTCCCAGAACGCTATCTTCGGTACGTTTGCAATAGGTGTGTTGGCAAAGTCCAACTTGACCAGCGCCTGTGCCGCGGTGAAGTAGTCCATGCCTGAAGCTGGGTCAACCAGGTTCAACGGCATGGCCATGTCGTAATTCAGAAGCAGGTGACGCCCGAGGCGACCCACGTAAGCGACTTCGAAAGTCATATTGCCCGGAAGCTCGCGCGAGATAGAAAAGTTGAGACTCTGTGAGTATGGAGTCTCCAACCCGTCGTCAAACGCGGAGGTTATTGCAAACCCACCTGCTGCTTCCGTTGTCGGGTACTTAGCCGGGAACTTGATTCCAGGACTCGGAAGTAACAACTCCGAGGGAATATTGGTCAGTCCCGTAAACCTTGGGGAGGTAGCTGCTTCCTGGCTACCAGCAGGGTTTGTAAGCCCGGTCGACAAACCAAACGAAAGCGCTCCCGAATCGGCATTGATCGCGAGTGCGCCTCCGATGCGGTCATAGATCAGGCTGTACCCTCCGCGAATTGCCATCCTGCCCTCTCCGCCGGTTAACCGCTTCAATATTCCATCCTTAAAGTTGGGAGAGTAGGCGAAAGCGAACCGTGGCCCGAAGTTGTTCTTATCCCAACCATAGAAGCCCTTGCCGCCGTTCACCGGACCAGAAAGAACAAACGAGATGTCCGGAACAGACTGGTTGCTAGGTATGCCTTTCTCCATTGCGCTCCCGCGAATGTCAAACCACTTGCCAAGCGGAAAGTCGGGCGCGACTTGAAGACCTCGCGTCTCCCACGGCGGCGAGTAGAGTGAATACCTCAGGCCGTAGGTCAAGGTGAGGTTCGGCTTGATTCGCCAACTGTCCTGCCCGTACCACTCGTATTCGTCGGCCCCATATCTGCGCACGATAGGCGCGCCTTCCGGTAATATGAAGAAGTCATTCCCGTTGCGGCCTACGTTATAGCGGGCGGTAACCTGATCGACGAGCCCAAGTAGCGCTGCCATAGCATGATCGGTCGAAGTGTCGGCTAGCATGGGCGGCCGAATTGGGGCGTTCGTTAGTAGCCAAGCCTTATTTACGATCGCGCTATGGAAAGACGTCGCGAAGTTAGTTCGCTCATTCCGAATCCAGCGGACATTGCCGCCGAACTGAAGCGAGTGGGGACCTTTCACCCACGCCACGTCATCAACTACATTCCATACCGGCGTGATGCGGCTCAAGCTTCTAGTCGCCGGTATCAAGTCGTCAAAGGTCCGAAAGCTGACCAGGTGCGAGTCGGCGAAAGGAGATGACCCGGCACTTTCCGTACCTTGCCGTGTGTAGCCTACGCGCGCCACATTCACGAGGTTTTGCCGAAGAGTCGCGTTATAACCGGCGGCAATTCCTTTGCTGTTGGTCAGGTTTATGAAGCGCGGCGACTGGCCGGGAAACTGCTGTGTCGAGTTGTCTTTGTCGTTCTGCAGATTGCCCCGCATGAACAGTGTATGGTTGCCACTCTGAGTCAGGTTGTAGTCCAGCCGCGCGATATACGTGTTCCAACGGAGGTGAATTGGAGAGTTGAACCGAAAACCGAACGTGTTGAGGCCATCGCCCACCGTGTTGTCGTTCGGCGCCGGGTATTGGTTAAAGACCTTCAATACTTCCGCATTGGGTCCTATGTGAAGGGGGTCAAGCGCCCTCACGCCGGCTGCATCAAGCTTGGAAATGACTGTCTGCGAGCAGTCAGCGTTCGCGCATTTGAGATACGTAAACGTACCTTTGCGCAAGTCGTTGCCCGGCACGGTACGTACGACCGATGCTTCGCGCGAATCCCGGCGCCCCTCATAGTTCAAGAAGAAGAAAAGTCTGTCTTTGCGTATGGGTCCTCCAAGAGAGGCTCCGAAGACATTGCGGAGCAATTTGGATCGCGGCACCCGCTCTGCGCCCACCGCTGCAGTGCCGGCCAGCACAGCGGGATCGTCAGGCGCGAACACTCCCGCAGCGTTGCTGAAGAAGTCGTTTGCAGAGAAGATGGTGTTCCGGTGAAACTCATAAGCAGACCCGTGCCAATTATTGGTCCCACCCTTGGTGACCAGGCTCACTTGCGCGCCGCCTGACCTGCCCATGTCCGCGTTCGGATTTGAGGTGACGACTCGAAACTCTTGGAGTGAAGCCGCCGTCACGCGGAGAACGCTGTTGAAGGCGAAGCCGTTCTGCTGATCGTTTACGTCAACACCGTCAAGCGTAACGTTTGCCTGGTCCGACTTGGCGCCGTTCACCGCGCCGTTGCGGGAATCGGTCGTGCCTCCTTCAGGGGTCACGTTTCCGATAAACGTCACTCCCGGTTGAAGGGCAAGTAAACTGACGATGTTTTGTCCCTCAAGCGGAAGCCGGGAAATCTGTTGCGCCGTGATTGTGTTGCCTATCGTCGCATCGTGAGTGTTAAGCGCCACTTCCCCACCAGACACGTTAACAGTCTCGGTGACGGCTCCCACCTCGAGTTGAAAGTTGAGCGTTGCCGGCGTCCTTACCAACAATTCAAAGTTCTCCCTGACATTTGTCTTGAAGCCTTTGGCTTCCACCCGTACGGTGTAAGTTCCCGGTTGAATCTGGTTAAACACGTATGAACCGTCGTCATTGGTCTTGGTGTCGCGGCTCGCGCTCGTTGCCGAATTGGTGATGCTCACCGTAGCGCCCCCGACGACTTTTCCCTGGGGGTCAGTGACCGTGCCCGACATCGTCGTAGTATCTTGAGCATGGACCACAATACCGCATAACAGAAACAAGGTTGTCGCAAGCGCGATGCCCAGTCTAGAACTGCGCCAGATCTTTCTTATCGACATTTCGCCTCCTTTTACTCCTCGCCTGACCAGGGTGTGTCAGTGTGAGCGTTGTTTGATCGAATTCGAGTATTGCCTCACGGAGAGCTTTCGAGCCCGTCGCGAAGGCCAACCTCGCAAAAGCGCGGGCACGCTGCTTAGACTGCTTCAGGCGAGTTCTTCCGCTCGCCACTCGTGCACATCCCGGAATTCCAAATCTGTAGGATTACTTCTTTATGACTGCGAGAACGAGCGCATTGTACAAATCGGCGGGATAAGAGTCAATAGGCGGACGCCCATCAAGGCGAGGCAGACGTGATGGTCTGGAAAGACCGAGCGACCGGCTTTCAGTATGAGCAAACAGATAGCCGCGGTCGCCAGGCGTGACAGCACCCATCAAGATACGCAACACTAAGTACTGAGTCGTGACAACACGAATCACTGCGTCTCGCCCAACACGACGTTAGATTAGTCAGTAGTTCACCGCGTAACCGCGCTCCGTTCGCGCTAATCTTGCTCATGCTCAGATCAACGCGAGCTTGTCCGCAGGCTTAAATCGACTTCATCAGTCAAATCACTAATGCTTCTTTGGTGACAATGCCCACTTCTCTTTGTTCAGGCCGAGGATTGCCTTCTTTCGTGCCGGGCCCCTGCGCGGAATCCCGGCGCTTTCCAAATCGGCATCGGTCGCGAAGTAGAAGTTGATTCTGGCGCGAGCCTTGGGAACAATGCGCTGCAGCTTGCCTTCCTCGTCCTGAACCTCGATCAAATAGAGCCGATAGCCGTCAAGGTGGTAACCGTTCAATACGACGTCTATCGCTTTGCCTGAGTCATCCCGGACACTCTCCTTTCGCTGACCATTCGGTCTTTTAGTAAAGAGGCGGGGTAATTTCTTCCCTTTGGCTGCTCGTTGGGTCCACGGAAGCCATACGGTAACGGAGCCGTCGTCAACTGAACCTGGTGGTAGGTGGGGCATGGTAATCTCCTTCTTGAGTTAATCGAAAAGTTATCGGTTCACATTCAGCGCCTGGCTGAGGTGCAGCCGAGAGTACTGAACGTCCGGCCTGGTGAGGTATTGATTGTAAGCGCTCGTTCCCCACTTGGCCTCCAGTCCAACAAGTAAGTTGTCAGCACGCGATAGCTGTTGGCGTCCGTTCGCGAGGTCCCCGGTGCGCATGCTGGCGCTCCCGGCGATCAACGCAGCGCGCCATTCGGATTCTTGCCGCCCGTTGCGCGCGAACATTTCTTGCGCCTCGAGCGCAGTCGTCAATGCGCCCTGCGGATCGTCTGCTTCAAGCCTGGCTTCGGCGAGTGCGAGCAACGCATTCGGAAGCACCTGAGGATCGTGCATGTGCTTTGCCATTTCGACGGCTTGCTCACATATCAGTTCTCCTTCACGCTTCTTACCCGAAAGGGCCTGCGCCAGCCCAAGCGTGTATCTCGCATCAACCTCCGGCTCAGCTCCAGCATTCAACGCAAGTGCTCGTCTCGCTGTTGCTTTGGCCTCATTGAATCGCCGTTCGCTTAGCGTGAGGTTCGCAACTATCAGGGAGATCTTGGCTAATAGCTGTCTGTTCTCGTTCTCAGGCTGAGTGGCTATCCCGGATGCCTGGCTCAGCGCGTCGCGGCCTTCTTCGTAGCGACCCAACCGCCAGAGCGCGTCACCGCGATCCGCCAGACTGTAGCCTAGGTACAGGTGGTTCTCCAGCGAGTTATAAATAGCGGAACACTCCTCCAGATGGCCGAGTGCCTCGGTATATCGTTCTTGTTGGTTAAGCAAGTTACCGATATCGCCATGCGATCGGGCGATTTGCGATTGGTCGCCTATCTGTTTGGCGATCTCGATCTGTTGCTCGAATGCTCGAAGCGCAGCGTCGTAATCACCCTTCAGACCCTTCGCGCGCGCGAGCTGGATGAGCGCTTGCGAGACCTCCTTTCGGTAACCTCCGCGTTGATAAAAAGCAAGCGCGCGCTCAATGTAAGGCAGACCCCCGTCCACGTCGTGCTGGACTACGCGCGCGTTCCCGATCGAGAACAGCGCTTTCGCCTCATTGCGACGCGCCTTATAGAACTGCGCAATGTCCAGAGCCTGTTTGAAGTACGTCTCCGCTTCACCGTAGTCACCGCCAAAGAGAAAAGCATAACCAAGATCGACCAGGCCTTGGGTGGACAGGTTCTCCATGCCATTAGCCTGCGCCAGCTCCATCGCCCGGTTGACCTGCTGCCGGGCCTGCGTCGTCTTGCCGTCGACGTAACAAACTCGGCCAAGCTCCAACAGTATTTTGATCTGCTGATGTTTGTTGTTTATCGTCAGCGCGATGTCGAGCGCCTTTTCCAGTTTCGCGCGAGCGTCGGCCAGCTTGGCCAGGTTATTGGAAACGACGGCATTCTGGTAGAGCACCTCTGCTATTCCCTCGAGATTGCTCATTGTTTGATAGATCGCCTGAGCCCTTTGGAATGACGCTTCTGCGTTCGCCGTTTCCTGTTTTCGGCCGTAGAGTATGCCCAGTCTCAAAAAGCCCGCGGGATCCTCCGGAGCCAGCTGGGTCGCCTTCAGATAGCTCTTGATGGCTTCGTCCATCTGATCGTTCTTTTCGAATGCGCGTCCGAGGTCCACGTACGCGTAGGCCTTTTCCGAATCCTGCGCCTGTCGCACAATTTCCCGATAGCTCACAATCGCGCGATCAAAATCGCGCGACACTGCGTCGGTAATAGCTTGAAGGTAGAGCGCGTCCAACACCGGAAGCTTTGAAAGGTCGCGCACCAGCGATCTGGCGCGAATGATTTCATAGTTCGCCCGTTCGGTATAGTCCAGCTCCGTCATCGCCTCCGCCAGGTTCGCGTGCGCAAGCGCGAAGTCGCCGCTCGCGTCGACAGCGCTTTGAAATGCGTTGCTCGCTTTGTAGTACAGCCCGTCGCGCAAGGCGCTAGTGCCCTGGTTGTACCACCGAACAGCTTCGAGTGAGGGCCGATTCGGCGTCGCAGGCGGACGACTCCGCACGATCACGAATACGACAAGCGCGATGGCCAGCGCTGCCACCGAAGCGAGGATCAAAACGCGGCGGCGCTGTAAAACATTCGACAAAGTCACCAATGCCCCGACGCCGGAAGTCGCGAGCTTGACCTCTATCGGTTTGGTCGACACGTGATCTTCGACTTGCAGCGTTGCGCGCGTGACCAGCAGCTCTTCAAGCAGTTCGCGCGCGGATTGATGCCGCGCGTCGGGGTGTTTCGCGAGCGCCTTCAGCGTTAGGGCGTCCAATGCCGGCGGCACGTGTGGATTAAATTTAGAAGGCGGCGGAGGATCAACGTGGATTACCTGCGAACATGTCTCTATCGCCGTGTCGCCGGAAAACGGCGGTCGGCCGGCGATGCATTCGTAAAGCACTACGCCTATCGAGAACAGATCGCTGCGGGCATCTACTGATCCGACCCCTCTTGCCTGTTCCGGGGACATGTATGGCGCCGTGCCGACGACCACGCCGGGAGCTGACAGCACGCTCGGAGTTTGACCTTCATTTGGCGTCAGCCCTGACGCTAGAATCAACTTTGCGAGACCGAAGTCGAGGACTTTCACCTGCCCTCTAGGTGTGATCATTATGTTCTGCGGCTTGATATCGCGATGAATGATTCCACGCGAGTGCGCTTCGGCGAGCGCGTCAGCAACCTGCACAATCACTTCCAGAGATTCGCGAAGCTCGAGCGGCTTCCGCTGGATCCTGCTGCCGAGCGTTTCACCCTCCACATACTGCATTACTATGAAGCTTCGACCGGCCTCTTCTGTGACCTCATGGGTGGCGCAGATGTTTGGGTGTTCGAGCTTGGCGGCGGCTCTTGCCTCTCGAATCAGTCGCCTTTTGGCAAGCTCATCGGCTTCCAGGTCCGGTGGAAGGAACTTGATCGCGACGCGGCGGTCCAGCTTCGTGTCCTCCGCCAGATAGACTTCACCCATCCCGCCAGCCCCAAGCAGTCTCTCAATTCTGTAAGGGCCAAGCTCAAGCCCGACCAACAATTCGCATTGGTCTGCGAGCAGTTCTGCGGTCGCTTCGAACGCGGGGACTTCAAGGAAGTTTTCCGCTTGCTCGTGAAAGGAGATCAAAGACTCAACTTCCTTGCGGGAAGCCTGGTCGGGGCAGGCCTCATTCAGGAATGCAGCACGTTCTTCTCGCGGCCGCTCCACGACCTCCTGCAACAAGCCATCTATTCTCTGCCAGCGCTCAGGCGTCATTTTATTGCCTTCATTCAATAAGGCGTGAACTGCCGCTAAATCCTATCACGCCGTGAGGTCTTATTTGCGGACTGTTCGCCGGTGATCGCTCTCAGCAGCCATGCTTTCGCCGTGTTCCACTCGCGCATAACGGTTATGGGAGATACCCCCAGCACTTCGGCAGTCTCCTCAACGCTCATCCCGCCGAAATAACGCATTTCAACTATCTGGCTCTTTCGACAATCAAATGCGGACAAGTCTCTCAGCGCGTCATCGAGCGCGACCAAGTCGGCGGCCTTTTTTTGAGCGGCGGAAGCCGCTTCGTCAAGCTCCACCATTTGTCCGCCGCCTCCTCGCTTGGCGTAATGGCGAGACCGCGCGTGATCGACGAGTATGCGCCGCATGGCCTGTGCGGCTACCGCATAGAAGTGGTTTCGGTTTTGCCATCGCATTCCTCTGTGATCGACAAGACGGAGGTAAGCCTCATTTACTAGAGCGCCGGTTTGTAACGTGTGCCCGGGGCGTTCGCGACGCATATAATAGCGGGCCAGCCGTCGAAGCTCCTCGTAGACGAGGGGGATTAACCGATCGAGCGCCGTCTCATCCCCATCGCGCCACTCGATGAGTAGCTCCGTTATAGACTTGGGTGAGGGCTGCATAACGTAACCCGAGGTGACAACCCCAAGAATTAGGCCACGCGAATTATATCACTTTCTGGCTAAGGCCCTAACTTTGCGGCCTTGAAGTGGTAGTCCTGAAGCGGGCACACGTCCAATTCTCTCTCTCTTAGCGCGCGAATCGCGGCCACCGTGGCAACCGCTCCGGTCATCGTCGTTACACATGGCACCGAATACTGGATCGCAGCGCGTCGGATCGAACGCTCATCGTAAAAAGAAGTTCTGCCAAGCGGCGTGTTGATGATCAGATCGACTTGCCGGCTCTTCACAAGGTCTGCGATATTCGGGCGGCCTTCGTTCACTTTGTAAACGAATTCACAGGGCAACCCTACCGCCTCGATTCTCTTTTGCGTCCCGCGCGTGGCGACGATCTTGAACCCCATCTCGTGAAACTCGCGAGCCAGGTCCGCAACGCTCAGCTTGTCTTGCTCGTTTACGCTGATGAATACAGCGCCTTCCCGCGGCAGTCTGGTCCCCGCGCCAAGCTGCGCTTTCAAGTAAGCACTGCCGAAACCCTCGGCTACTCCCATCACCTCGCCCGTCGAACGCATTTCGGGCCCGAGTATGGGATCGACGCCGGGAAACTTCACGAACGGAAACACCGGCGTCTTGATATAGAAACGATCGACCTCAAGCTCGTCCGGCAGGTTGAACTCCGAGAGTTTTCTCCCGATCATCAGCCGCGCGGCGACTTTCGCAAGCGGAACGGCCGTCGCCTTTGATACGAAAGGAACTGTCCGCGAAGCTCTGGGATTCACTTCCAGCACGTACACCTTGTCGCGCCAGATCGCGAATTGAATGTTCATCAGCCCCACGACCTCGAGCGCCCTTGCAAGCTCGCGCGTGTGACGACGCATCGCATCCAGGTGCTCGGCTTTAATTCCCCACGGCGGCAGCACGCAGCTTGAATCGCCCGAATGAATGCCCGCTTCCTCGATATGCTGCTGAATGCCCGCGATCACTACTCGTTCGCGATCGGCAAGCGCATCGACGTCTATCTCGACCGCGTCTTCGAGAAATGAATCGATCAGCACCGGATGCTCGGGTGAAGCCTCGACGGCGAAAGTCATATAGTTGTCGAGGCTCGCTTCATCGTAAACGATTTGCATCGCGCGACCGCCGAGCACGTAGCTGGGCCGAACAAGCACCGGATAACCGATGCGCGAGGCTTCTTCGCGCGCCTCCTCATTAGAAGTGGCAAAGCCGTTGGGCGGCTGAGGAATGTTCAGCTCGACGAGCAGCTTGCCGAATCGTTTTCGGTCTTCCGCAAGGTCGATCGCCTCGGGCGAAGTCCCGATAATCGGCACGCCCGCTTTGAAAAGTCGCATCGCGAGGTTCAGTGGTGTCTGCCCGCCAAACTGCACGATCACGCCATCGGGTCGCTCGCGGTCTACGATTTCCATCACGTCTTCGAACGTGATGGGCTCGAAATACAATCGATCCGAAGTGTCGTAATCGGTCGAGACGGTTTCGGGATTGCAATTCACCATTATCGTCTCGTAACCCTCTTCGGCGAGCGCGAACGCGGCGTGACAACAGCAGTAATCGAACTCGATCCCTTGCCCGATGCGGTTTGGCCCCGAGCCAAGAATCATTACTTTCTTTCGCGTGCTGGTGTCCGCCTCATCTTCATCTTCGTAGGTCGAATAGAGATAAGGCGTGAAAGACTCAAATTCAGCGCCACAGGTGTCAACGCGTTTGAAGACCGGTCGAATTCCCGCTTCGATTCGCGCGCGCCGAACTTGATCTTCGGTAGTTGCAAAGATGGCCGCGAGTCGTTGGTCCGAGAAACCCATTCGCTTCGCCTCGCGCAGCTCATCGCGCGAGATCGTTTCGGTGCTCTGCTGTCGAAGCTCACGTTCACGCTCCACGATTTGACCAAGGTTGTCGAGGAACCATGGATCGATCTTCGTCAACTCGTGAAGCTCATCGAGCGAATAGCCGATTGAGAGCGCGTGCATCACAAAGTGAACTCGCTCGGCGGAGGGGACAACCAGTCTGCGTCGAAGCTCGGTGTCGTCGAGATCGGAGGGTATTCTGAAAGCGCTTCGCACCTCAAGCGAGCGAAGACCCTTCTGAAAGGCCTCCTTGAATGTGCGGCCAATCGCCATCGCTTCGCCGACCGATTTCATTTGCGTGCCGAGAGTCGGATCGCTCGACGGGAACTTCTCAAAAGCCCACTTAGGAATCTTCACCACGCAGTAGTCGATGGTCGGCTCAAAGCTCGCGGGCGTCTTGCGAGTAATGTCGTTCGGTATCTCATCCAAAGTGTAGCCAACTGCAAGTTTCGCGGCGATCTTGGCGATTGGGAATCCCGTAGCTTTCGACGCCAGCGCCGACGAACGTGAAACGCGCGGGTTCATCTCAATGATCATCAGCCGGCCGTCCTTCGGATTTAGCGCAAACTGGATGTTCGAACCCCCGGTTTCTACGCCAACTTTTCTGATCACCCGAATCGCGGCGTCGCGCATCACCTGGTACTCACGATCGGTCAACGTTTGCGCGGGCGCAACGGTGATGGAATCGCCGGTGTGAACTCCCATCGGATCGAAGTTTTCAATCGAGCAGATGATGACAACGTTGTCGGCGAGATCGCGCATCACCTCGAGCTCGTACTCTTTCCAGCCGATGATCGATTGTTCGATCAGAGTCTCGTGCACCGGCGACGCGGCCAGCGCACGCGAGACGATCTCGTCGTACTCTTCTGCGTTAAACGCTATGCCGCCGCCAGTTCCGCCCAGCGTGAAAGATGGCCGGATGATCGCGGGATAGCCGACCAGCTTTGCCAGCTCGCGTGCTTCCTCGATCGACTTGACGTAGCCCGACGTCGGCATCTCCAACCCGATCTCTTCCATCGCGCGCTTGAACAGCAACCGGTCTTCGGCGATTTTGATTGCATCCAGCTTCGCGCCGATCAACTCGACGTTGAAACGTTCGAGCGTCCCGTCTTCGGCAAGCGCCACGGCGAGGTTTAGCGCGGTCTGACCGCCGACAGTCGGAAGCATTGCGTCGGGTCGCTCTCGATCGATGACGGCGCGGAGCGCTTCCACAGTCAGCGGCTCGACGTAGGTGCGATCGGCGATCTCCGGGTCGGTCATGATCGTCGCGGGATTCGAGTTGACCAGCACGATCTTGAACCCTTCGCTGCGAAGCGCCTTGCAGGCTTGCGTTCCTGAATAGTCGAACTCGCAAGCCTGTCCGATGACGATCGGCCCCGAGCCTACGATCAGGATCTTGTTGATGTCGGTTCGCTTGGGCATCTAGGATTTTTAGGAGGCTTTCTTTATTTCGTAATAATGAGGAGCAGCAAGCAAGGCGACGATCTGATTTGGGTAGTCATAGATCACGCTGAAGTTGTTAGTCACATCGCGCCCTAACACAGAGAGCTCAGCGGCATCGCTTTCAGTGAAGACGGCGAAGGATCCACGAACTGTAACAACGTTCCCATCATCCTGGTGAATCCGATAGTCGTATTCACTGTGATCGAGCTAACTCGACCGCCGACGCCGGCAAGATAAATCTGTTCAGCTTCGCTGCTCTTGAGAGGCGCAAGTTCGCTGAGAAAACCAAAGCTAAAGACTGTTCGATCGGCGCCAGCGTCGAGAAGGAACGTCACCTCAATCAGCTGCCCAGCGCCAATCTTAACCAAACCAATGACTATAGGCCTGATGACTCCATCTTCACAGACGAACCAATCACCGTTGACATGCATAGATGCGGCTTAGTTTTTCGCGTTGAATGTAACGAACGTGCTCGAGTTCCTCGGGATGCTTTTCGCGCGCCAGACGCCTGACCTCCTCAGGAGTGTCAGCAACGAACAGCTCCCCGCCTGATGACGCAACCCATCGGCCACGATAACGTTTATAGACCTCGAGCTCTTCAACATGATCGTTGAACCACAGAACATTTCGCCTCGCGCTCTCGAACGCATGCGCGAGTTCTGGTGTCATCGGCTCCTCCTCGATAATAAGCTGGTTGCTCATAGCAGGATGATACGAACTCGTCGTTTACGTGGTCAACCAAGTTGCGAACCCAAACAACGTCAACGAACCACTTGTTTCAACATACCGGGATGATGATACCATGCAAGAGCTGTTTACCGAGCAGTTGCAAGGGGGAAGTCTTGCCGAAGTCACATCTCACACGCGCACTGGTTGGAGTAGCCGCAGTCGCGCTGTTGCTCTTATCTGGCAGCGTCATGATCCGGTCGCGAGCGCAAACTCTTCCGATAAGCGCCGCTCCCGGTTTCGAGATCAATGTATTCGCGGACCCCGCGAACGTTCCTGATTTCGGAACAGCGGCCTTCAGCGGGCCCGTCTCGATGGCATTCGATTCGCGAGGTCGTCTCTTTGTCGGGACTGGCGGTGCAAAGGTTCTGATCCTTCTCGACAACAATGAAGACGGGAGAGCGGACCAGGTGAAGACTTTTGCAACCGGGCTTCCGCAGCCGTTCGGTCTCGAGTTTCGCGCCAACGGTGACTTGTATGCAACCAGCAATGTTGTCGCGCAGGGCGGCGCCAACGGCGTGGGTCGAGTGGTCAGACTCCGCGATTTGAACGGGGACGATATCGCCGACGACACTAGAGTTTTGGTCGATGGCCTGCCGAGTGAGGGCGATCACCAAACTACGCGGCTCAAGTTTGGCCCCGATGGAAAGCTATTCGTCGGGCAAGGCTCTTCAACCGACGCCGGCACGCCGGCGCCCGGACGCCCTGGCGAGCGCCTTTACAACGCAAGCATTTTGCGAATTGATGACGTTGACAACCCTTCGATCTCGGTGTTTGCCAACGGTGTTCGCAACCCATTCGGAATGGGAATCGACCCGGCAAGCGGCCAACTATTCGTAACCGAAATCGCTTCCGGTGAATACACAGACGTGCCCGATACTTCGGCGCCCGATGGGATCGATTGGGTCGTTCAGGGCGGCAAGTACGGATTCCCGGGATGTGAAGGTGTGCCCGATCCGGCCAATGCGGCTTGCGCCGGCGTTACGGGCCCAATGCTACTGGTTCCCCGGCACCTCACTCCCACTTCGATCGCGTTTTACACCGGTCCTCAAGCCGGCGACTCCAGGAACCAGATGCTGGTCACGCTCAATAAACATCTTGCCGGCACAGGCGGGGATCTTCATCGATTTGTGCTGAGCGGAAACGCTGTCACCGGATTTCAGGCAACCGAAGTTACTCCGCTGCTGGCAGACTTCGGCGTCATCGATCCTAACGATGGGCCGGTTGAGACGGCGATCGATCCGATAAGCGGCGATATTTATGTCGCCCGGTTTGATCCGGTTCATCATTTCGATCCCAACGAACATCATCATTTCATCTACCGAATACACCGGACCGGGAGCGACGGACTGCCGTTCATCGGTCCGCCGCAGCCGGCGGCGATCAAGGCCGGCTCAACTGGAGTCACAATTGCGTTGGTCGTTCGTCACGTCAGGCCGGGCGCGGTCGTGTTCGACTTGACCGATAACGTTGCGCTTGCGACTCGACAAGGTTCATCGCGGTTCGAACTGGTTGCGGATTTGCCTCCCAGCGCGTTGTCTGCTGAGCGAACTATAGCGCTCGAGGTGAGAAACCTGGACGGCGGGCGCTCGAACGGGCAGTCATTCACGGTTACTAAAGGCGATCCGATGCCCCCTCCGGACAAGACGCCCCAGATCACATCGATGTTCGTTTACAAGAAGAAACGAGCGAATGTGATCGATCAACTGATGGCGGGAATGAACGCGAAGAAATTCAGGCTCGTTGTTACCGGCACCGACTTCGATTCTGGCGCGCAGTTGCTTGTGAACAACACAGCGCTGGAGTTGGACAGTGCGACCGCCACCGAACTAATTGGGCAGATCACAAATTCTATGGTAGCCGCCCCCGGCGACCTCGCCGTTCAGGTGCGCAACTCGACGGGAAAAACATCAAACACGCTTAAGCTCACCGTCAGCCCGTAGGTTGTTCAGCTGAAAAGCAGCGCAAACTGCTTGGAATTTTACAAGTTGACCTCCCCTTGCTATTGTCTAATTCTAATAGCACCACGCTAGATGCGATACTCGGGATCCTTTGAATGAACCTTGCGCGCGTTTACGGCTCCTCGCTAGGGAAAAAATACATAATGGCGATCACGGGGCTTCTCTTGTTTCTGTTTGTGATCGTCCACATGCTCGGCAACCTTCAAGTGTACATCGGCCGAGACGCGATGAATGCATATGCGGAGTTGCTCAAGTCCAAACCCGGTCTTCTCTGGACTTTTCGTACGGCTCTGTTCATCGTAGCCGTGCTGCACATCGTGTCCGCGCTTCAGCTTGCAGCCGAGAACCGAAACGCCAGGCCCGAACGCTACGCCGCAGGCAAGCCAATTGCTACTTTTGCGTCACGAACTATTCTTGTGAGCGGCTTGATTGTTCTTGCATTCATCGTTTATCACCTGATGCACTTCACTCTTGGGGTTACCAATCCTGAGTTCTTGGAGCTTCACGACTCGCTTAAGCGCCACGATGTCTATCAAATGGTGGTTGACGCGTTCCGCAATCCGTGGGTCTCCGCCTTTTATATCATTTCGATGGGGCTGTTGTGTTTGCATCTGAGTCACGGAGTGTCCAGCTCGTTTCAGTCGCTTGGAATTAGACGACGGGCAACGGCTGCCGCGTTGAATCGTTTCGCGCAAGTCGCGGCGACTCTGATCTTTGTCGGCAATTGTTCAATTCCCCTTTCGATATACCTGAAAGTCGTGAAGTGAGGTAACAGACAACCGAGAGGCTTAGGGAGGTCAGAGGCGAGCTCAGTAATCAAGATGAAACTCGACGCAAAGATACCATCGGGGCCGCTCGCTGAGAAATGGAGCAAGCACCGGAATAACATCAAGCTGGTCAACCCGGCCAATAAGCGCAAGTTCGACGTGATCGTCGTAGGCTCGGGGCTCGCGGGCGGGTCGGCTGCGGCAACGCTTTCAGAGCTTGGATACAAAGTAAAGTGCTTCTGTTTTCAGGATAGCCCTCGTCGCGCTCACTCGATCGCCGCGCAAGGCGGAATCAACGCCGCAAAGAATTATCAAAACGACGGCGACAGCGTCTATCGGTTGTTTTACGACACGATCAAGGGCGGTGATTTTCGATCGCGTGAGGCGAACGTCTACCGCCTGGCTGAAGTGAGCGTCAACATCATCGATCAATGCGTAGCTCAAGGCGTTCCGTTCGCGCGCGAGTATTCGGGCTTTCTCGCTAATCGCTCTTTTGGCGGCGCGCAGGTATCGCGAACTTTTTATGCGCGCGGGCAGACGGGTCAGCAGTTGCTGCTTGGAGCCTATCAAGCGCTCGCGAAGCAGATCGAGGCCGGCGGCGTGAAGATGTATCCGCGCACCGAGATGCTTGACCTGGTGTTGATCGATGGTCACGCGAAAGGGATAGTTGTCCGCGACCTCGTCACAGGCAAGATCAGCTCGCACGCGGCAGACGCGGTTGTGCTTGCGACGGGCGGGTACGGTAATGTGTTTTTTCTTTCAACCAACGCCAAGGGCTGCAACGTGACCGCGATCTGGCGCGCTTACAAACGCGGCGCGTTGATGGCTAATCCTTCCTTCACTCAGATTCATCCGACTTGCATTCCAGTCACCGGCGAGCATCAGTCGAAGTTGACGTTGATGTCGGAATCCTTGCGGAATGACGGCCGTGTTTGGGTTCCCAAGAACAAAGGCGATAACCGTCCACCTAACGAGATTCCTAAAGAAGATCGCGATTACTTCCTCGAACGCAAGTATCCGGCGTACGGGAACCTCGCGCCACGCGACATCTCCTCGCGCGCGGCTAAAGAAGTCTGCGACGAAGGTCGCGGAGTCGGCCCCGGCGGACGCGGCGTTTATCTCGATTTCGCCGACGCGATAGAGCGCCTCGGCATGAACGTGATTCGCGAGCGCTATGGGAATCTTTTCGAAATGTACGAGCGGATCACCGATGAAAACGCTTACAAGACGCCGATGCGAATCTATCCCGCGAGTCATTACACGATGGGTGGCTTGTGGGTGGATTACAACCTGATGAGCAATATTCCAGGTTTGTATGTGATCGGCGAAGCAAACTTTTCCGATCACGGTGCGAATCGCCTGGGCGCAAGCGCGCTGATGCAAGGGCTGGCCGATGGCTATTTCGTTTTGCCTTACACGATTGGCGACTACTTCGCGAGCGAACGGCCGGCGAAACCGTCACTCGACAATTCCGAATTTAAGAAGGTTGAAGAGGAGGTCGCCGAGCGAACAAAGAAGCTATTGTCGATCAAGGGCGGGCGCACGGTCACCGAGTTTCATCGCGAGCTTGGCAAGCTGATGTGGGACAAGTGCGGGATGGCTCGCAACGAAGCCGGGCTGAAAGAGGCCCTCGAGAAAATCCCGGCTATGCGACGGGAGTTCTGGGAAGACGTCAATGTGCTTGGCGACGGCAACGAGTTGAATCAGTCGCTGGAATACGCGGGACGGGTTGCTGATTTTATGGAGTTCGGCGAGTTGCTCGTCTACGACGCGTTGCAGCGTGACGAATCGTGCGGCGCTCATTTTCGCGAGGAGCATCAAACCGCGGACGGCGAAGCGTTGCGCGACGACGAGAAGTTCGCTTACGTGGCCGCGTGGGAATATCAAGGCCCGGATGCGCGACCGATCTTACACAAGGAACCGCTTGTTTACGAGGAAGTGCACCTGGCGACGAGGAGCTACAAATAGTGATGCGTGATTCGTGATACGTGACCGGAGCACATATTACGGACCACAGATCACGGATCACGAATCACGGATCACGAATCACGTATCACGGATCAATACCGATGAATCTTAAGCTGAGAGTTTGGCGACAAGAGAACTCGCAAACCCCGGGCAACTTTGTCGAGTACAAGGCTGACGACATCTCGCCGGACATGTCTTTCCTTGAGATGCTCGACATCGTGAACGAAGGGCTGATCAAGCGCGGCGAAGAGCCGATCGCGTTCGATCATGATTGCCGCGAAGGAATCTGTGGAACGTGCGGGATGGTCATAAACGGCGTCGCACACGGGCCGCTTGGCGCCACGACGACTTGTCAGTTGCATATGCGTCACTTCAAAGATGGTCAGCTGATCACGATCGAGCCGTGGCGCGCGCGTCCTTTTCCAGTGATCAAAGATTTGGTCGTCGATCGCAGCGCCTTTGATCGAATCGTTCAGGCCGGCGGATACGTCTCGGCCCGGACCGGCGGCGCGCCCGATGGAAACGCGATTCCGATTCCCAAACCTGACGCGGATCTGGCGATGGACGCCGCGGCTTGCATCGGCTGCGGCGCGTGTGTCGCTGCTTGCAAGAACGCATCCGCGATGTTGTTCGTCGCAGCAAAGGTTTCTCATTTGAATATTCTCCCGCAAGGCAAACCCGAGAAGAATCGTCGCGTGTTGAATATGGTCCGTGCGATGGACGAAGAGGGTTTCGGCAATTGCACGGTTATGGGTTCGTGTGAAGCGGTGTGCCCGAAGGAGATCAGCCTCGATTTTATTAGCCGAATGAATCGCGATTACCTTCACGCTCTGTGGCGAAGCAAATAAAGCTCTCAGCTAGGCAACGCGTCTATCGCCATTCAGCATCACCCCAGCGCCGAGCCGCACCGCGGCGGCTCACTTACACGAACCGCTCAAAAACTCCGGAGGAATTGAGAATGAGAAAAAAGATAGCGAGTCTCTTACTCGCGCTCTTGCTGTTTGGGCTGGCCTTGCCGCTTATTGCGTCGGCCCAGGATCGGGGCGAGTACGGGGGCTTCATCAGACGCGATAAGAACGGCATTCGCGTCGGGCAAGGCAAGATCACCTTGTTCGACGGGCCGGGTATCGTGAATTACACCTACAAACATAGCTGGATGCCCGGACCGGCCGGCGCTGCGACCGTGATAGGCGCGGGCGCCGGCGCGGGCGCTTTGACCGGCGGCGTCGTCAAAGGAAAGAAGGGCGCCCTGATCGGAGCGGCGGTCGGCGCTGGAGCGGCCACCGGCCTCTGGCTGTACAAGAATCGAACGGAGAAGCGCAGGATCTTCTGAAGCGCTGATCCGATGTGGCTTATTTGAAGGGGCTGGCCATCTTGCCACAAGGGCTGGCCCCTTATTCTTTTTGAGCAATCCCTCAGATGTCCGACTTTAGGGCTTTTTGACGCGGTAAGCGCGGTTGGCCTTTCCCTCTAGTTGTGGCGCGCTCGTTGCTGTGTTTTGCCCATAAGTCGGACGCTCGGACCTCTACCGAATCTCAGGAGGAATAAGATGAAACGTTTACTTATGAGCTCGGCTTTGTGCTTGACGCTTGGTCTGGGCCTTGCGTCGCCTGCTGCGACGGCTCCACAAAACAAAAACAAGAGCAAAGCCGCAATTAAGATGTCGCCGCGCGCCGAAGCACTGAAGAAGTGCAACGACGACTACCGGGAAGCGGTGAAGAAGGCGAACGACGACCACACCGCTGCGCTGAAAGACGCGAGGAGCAAGAAAGGCAAAGACCGAACCGCTGCCATCAAGGCTGCGAATAAAGCGCATACCGATGCCCTGGCGAAGGCCAGAAAAGACAAAGCGGACTGCATCAAAGCAGCTCCGAAGAAGTAGGTTACGCTCGGCGGCGCATGCAGTTCGTCGCCGAGCGACTTTCCAGAAAAAGGGGGAGGAGATGAAACGAGCTTTGATCAATGCCATTCTGTCAGTGGCGCTGGCGGTCGGCGTCGCCGCGCCAACCGCGCTCGCCAAGCACAGCCCGATGCACAAGGCTGCGGTCGAGCGGTGCAAGCGAGAATACAAATCGGCGGTTAGAGATGCCAAGACCTACCGAGGATACCAGCGGAAGATACGAATCGAAGACGCCAAACGTGCCTTGCGCGACTGCAAAGCTACTTCTCCGAGGTAGTCGGGAAAAGATTGCTACAAGGCCCGAACCTTGACTTTTGTCCGCACGGGCGGGTATTCTGAAGTGTTGCTTCCATCGAAGAATTCGCAACAGGAGTAACCGTAACAGTGAAAGCTGATATTCATCCAAAGTACGTTACCGCAACTGTGCACTGCGCATGCGGCGAAACCTGGCAAACGCGCTCGACCAAGTCGGAGATACGGCTCGAGATATGCTCGAGTTGCCATCCGTTCTTCACCGGCAAGCAGAAGCTCATCGATACCGCGGGCCGAGTGGAGCGCTTTAATCGTAAATACGGTCGCAAGACCGAAGCTTAGCTGATCAACAATCAAACATTGGTTGCCGGGCCGCCCGGTCGCGAAGCTCACTGAACGCTCGTAGAGCGCTGAGCAAGCTGAATGCGAAAAGTCGAAGCGGAATCGGCAACCCATTTTTTTGTGCGATAGAGAGTGCTGTTATGAGAGAAGACCAGATAATAGTCGGCGGACAAGCGGTCATCGAAGGAGTCATGATGCGCGCCCCGCATTCCTATGCCGTCGCTGTGCGTCGCCCGGACGGCCAGATAGTGTCTAAGGGCGAGCGGCTTCCGTCATTGGCCGAACAATATCCGATATTGAAGCTGCCGGTGCTGAGGGGCTCCGTAGTGCTGATTCAATCGATGATACTCGGCATCAAGTCACTGAATTTCTCGGCGAGCGTTGTCTTTCACGAAGCTCAGAAAGAAGCGACCGTTGCGGAAGTTGAGCTGAAGGGCGCGGCGTTGGCCGCGAGTGTGGTGACCGGCAGCTCTGTCGCGGTTGCCGCCGAAGTTACGCCGGTCGCATCGCAGAAGAAAGAAAAGACCGGGGCCGCGGCGGCTGGCGCGGCCGGCTCGATCATCTTCGCTTTGTTGTTCAACGTTTTGCTTTTCATCGTGCTTCCGCTGCTGCTGACCAACGCTTTGTTTGTCTACTTCGGGGGCGGGACGATCGACGCGCACTCTGCGAGCGGTTCATGGTACGCGAACGCGTGGGGGTGGATTCGCGCGGCCCTTCACCCGATTCGTCCGTCGGTCTCGTTTAATCTGGTTGACGGTCTTATTCGAATGGCTTTCTTCTTGATTATGATCGCGAGCTTCTCGCTGCTGCGAGACATCCGACGCGTTTTCGAGTATCACGGCGCTGAACATAAGGTCGTTTACACCTGGGAGGCAGGCGAAGACCTTACGGTAGCTAACGCGCGGCCGAAGCAGCGCCAGCACCCGCGCTGCGGTACGAGCTTTCTGATGATAGTGATGCTCGTCTCAATCGTCGCGTTCTCGGTGGTAAAATTCGATTCACTGTTTCTGAACTTCTTGACACGAGTCCTACTGATCCCGGTAATCGCAGGCGTGTCATACGAGATAATCCGCGCCTCGGCAAAGAGCAGCGCGCAATGGTTCTTCTCAATCATCACGCGTCCAGGCTTGTGGCTTCAGAACATCACAACCAAAGAGCCTGACGATTCTCAACTCGAAGTCGCGATCTATGCCTTGAACGAATCACTGAAGTTGGAACCGGCGGCGGAGCTAGCGTAACGATGCTGGAGAAACTGGAGGCAATCGAAGAGAAATACGAAGAACTCACGCAGCAGTTGAGCGATCACGAATTGCTGGCGGATCAGTCGAGGTATGCCAGGGTCGCGAAACAGCACCGCGACCTGGAAGAAGTTGTTCAAAAGTATCGCGAGTTCAAGTCGCTTGATCGTGGAATTAGCCAGACTCGGGAGCTGCTTGAAAGCGAAACTGACGCCGAGATGGTCAACCTCGCGCGAACAGAGCTCGGCGAGCTTGAACAGCGCCTCGCCAAGGTGGAAGAGGATTTGAGATTATTGCTGACACCCAAAGACCCCAATGACGAGAAGAACGTAATCCTCGAAATCCGCGCAGGGACCGGCGGCGATGAAGCTACCTTGTTCGCCGCCGAGATTATGCGAATGTACGCACGCTACGCCGAGCGGCAGGGCTGGCGAGTGCAGGTGCTCGATGCTTCAGAGTCTGGCATCGGCGGCGTCAAGGAAGCGATATTACTGATCGAAGGCAATCGGGTCTACTCGAAGCTCAAACACGAGTCGGGAGTTCATCGCGTTCAGCGAGTCCCACAGACGGAAGCATCGGGTCGCATTCATACGTCGGCGGTCACAGCGGCGGTGCTTCCCGAGGCGGAAGAAGTCGACATCAAGATAGATCCAAAAGATTTGCGTATCGACACCTTCTGCTCGTCCGGCCCGGGCGGCCAGTCGGTTAACACGACTTATTCGGCGGTTCGAATCACGCATCTGCCGACTAACACGGTTGTCTCGATGCAGGACGAAAAATCACAGATGAAAAACCGCGACAAAGCGATGCGAGTCCTGCGCTCGCGGCTCTTGGAGATGGAGCAGGAGAAGCAGCATCAGGCGATCGCAAGCGAGCGACGCTCAATGGTCGGATCGGGCGACCGCTCCGAGAAGATCAGGACTTACAACTTCAAAGATAATCGAGTGACCGATCACCGCATTGGCTATACTTCGCACCAGTTGAATTTGTTCATGGAAGGCGAAATCGGCGACTTGATCGACGCGCTGGTGGCGTACTACCAAGCTGAGAAGCTGAAGGAAGAAATGGCAGCATGATTCGCTGCTCGCCAGCTCATGACTATGTGTTAGAATGACGACACGCGGGGTTCGCGAATGAGCACTCAACGACCGACCAAGTCGTGCGTGAGCTTCACTTCACTTTGATTATCGAGACGGTGAGATCGTCATTTGGGCCGTTCACCTCTACTGAATGCTCGTCCACCGCCGCAGTGACTGCCCGAACTATCTCGTGGGCAGGCAGCCCGCTCGATTCCCGCACAACTTGTTCGAGCCGCTTCAGACCAAACTCGATATCCCCCTGATCGCGAGCCTCAACGACTCCGTCCGTGTAGAGCACGAGGATGTCACCAGATCGGAACTCCACGACCGACTCCGAGTACCGAGCCGTGTCAAACACTCCGAGCGGGAATCCGCCTTGGGCCAGCAACTCGCTCGCGCCGTCAGACCTCAGAAGCAGAGGCGGGTTGTGACCGGCGCTGATGTAAAGCAAGCGTTTGTGCTCGGGGTCGATCAAGCCGTAAAAACAAGTGATAAACCTCTCGCCGCTTGTCGTGTCGTGGACCAGGCGGTTCACGCGAGCCATCACCACTCGCATCGCAAGTTCGTTGATGACCGTCGCGCGAAAGTAGGCGCGGAAGGTGACCATGATCAGCGCCGCCGCCAGCCCCTTGCCTGAAACGTCCGCGACCATTACCACCAGACGGTCGGAAACTCGATCGATGAAATCAAGGTAGTCGCCTCCGACCTCGCGAAACGGGACCGTCGTCCCGTAGATGTCAAAGCCCTCGATTACCGGAAAGGAGCGAGGCATCAAACTCTCTACAACTTTTCGCGCAAGCTCCAGTTCGCTTTCCACACGGCGCTGGCGCATCACCTGACGATAGAGTAGCGTGTGATCGATTGCCGATGCCGCAAGCGAAGCGAACATCGTCAATACTTCCAGGTCCCGCTCATCGTAGGCGTCAATCCAATCGGCTTCAAGATTGATGACTCCTATGACGCGGCCGTCCGCGCGGATGATGGGCGTGGCGATTTCGGAGTTGGTTTCGGCGCGAGCCTTTATGTAGCGCGAATCACGCTTGACGTCGCTGACTATTTCGCCCGCCCGGTTGCGGATCACCCAGCCGATAATTCCGCTCCCGGTATCAAGGAAGTCCTGTGGGAGCGATTCGGGAGGATAGCCGCGCGTCTTGAACTCGTGGACCTCACCGCTGCGAGCATCCATGACATAAATCACTGCAGCGGAATAGTCGATCAGCTCCTTGAGCGAATCGAAGATCGTGTCCAAAACTTGGTCCAGGTCCAATGAGCTGCTGACTCTTCGAACGGCGTCTACCAACGTTTCAATTGTCTTCTCTTGAACCGGCATTGGTCTGAGGAGCACGTGAAATGACTATGCTAGTGAGTAACGGCCGTCAAAGCAAGAGAGCGCCCGAATCGGTAATTTTGTCCGCCTTGTTGGATATTCTACAGACAGAAACGCCCCGCGCAAGTGACTTCATTGCACAAGGCTGCGACGCCGCCCCCGGTCCGAGCTATCAAGAACAACACTTTAGACGGGGAAGAGCAGCGCGAGATTCGCCGCGCTTCCTTTGGAACACGACTTGTGTTGACTTGCCGACGGTAAACCGAGAGCCACGACTCATAGTTATTATTGACAGTGGCCGGACGCTGACTTAGGATGAAAATGCGCTAAGCAGTTCCCGGATTTTCACCTGTCGAAGCTTCTCCTCTTGCCACCAAATTTGGACGCCCACTACAGAACACATTGCGGAGGGGCCAATGTCTTTCAGGCTCTTTCTCCTGTTAGCCGTGCCTGCCATTCTCACGTGCCCGCAAGCGGCCTTGTCCAAAAGTGACGCCGTTGCCGTCCAATTCACGCTGCAAGTAGCTTCATTTCCCGACAAGGACCAGGCAAACCGATTCATGTCACGCCTGGTAAGTGCCGGAGAGCATCCGCTGTGCGCCACTGTCGAGCTGCAAGGTCGAGGATACTGGACGAGAGTCTTTGTAGGTGCATTCAATACATTTGATGAAGCGCGCAGATACGGCGAGAGGCTCGTTTCACGGGGACTTATCGCGGAGTTTCTTGTACGAAATGCTGACTTGAATCAGGAAGCCACGCGGCCTCGGAGGGTGACTCAGAAAATCTCAGACGCGATCGTCGGAATGGCGCGGCTCGTGTCCGCGCAATTCCCCGGGTCCGGTTACGGCGTCAATAGCCTTCCGGTAAAAGCGAAAGCGGGCGTGTCATCGGCGATCCTGCCCGATTTGGCTGCGGCGCCTTTGCCCGCTCTTCGGTCGCCGACGCTAAATCTCAAACCCGTGACTGACACCTGCGCTTTGCCGAGGCCTGACGCGGTAGCGCTCGCGATTAGAATGATCGTGGGGGCCGGTCGAACTTTTCCTGTTGCGCTTCGTCAGCGCGGAGGACTATGGATCACCGGGGACACCGCCGAAGGATTGGCTCGGCTTCGATGGATTGTTGGTGAGCAGAACGCCGAGTTGATCACTATCGACGTCGACGGCCGCGTGCAACTGGATCGAAAGCTGCTGGCAAAAGTTTCCGGCATCGGCGCACCGCAAGTCGACGATCCGCTCAATGTGGCCGGCTACATTGCATCGAACGAAGGTTTGTTCCTAATAGTACAGCTCTCGGAAAACAAGTATTATCGTTATTGCCTCCATCTGGGCCCGTTTGCCCCTACCGCAGGAAGAAGCGTCGAGATCGCCGGAAGTGTAAACCTGGACAACAATTTCGACAGCCGCATCAACCCCTACCGAAAACACGCCGTCAAGCTCGATTCCGAGCGGCCACCCAAAGGCTTTGACTCGCTGGTGGGGATAAATCCGGTGGCTCGCTGGTTCAATCTCAGCACGAACTGCTGGGTTCCCGTTGGTGAAGTGACCTTCCACGAACTCGCCGAAGCCTACGCGAAGCTAGAGTTTGACCTGGATTATCTGGAGATGGGGGGCCGCCCGGGTGCGCACGCGCTAGCGCTTGGGCGCGAGCAGCTTTTGAAATCGCAGCGACCAGGGGCGGCGATCGTCTTGACACTCGGAGCTAATCGAGTGCTCAAGAACGAACAAGAGATCCGCTTGTTCTATGCGGAGCAGCCGGGCGGCGCCAGCCAACGGTAGACTCGACGTCTCTCGCAACTTGGGCTTTACTGCCTCGCCCACCGTGTGGTATCCTCTCTAATTCAAAGTGAAGGAAGAATTCCGCAACTAGGAGAGAGAGTTACAGTGGCTTTGGCTAAGGAGGCAAAGACCGAGCTAATCGGCCAATACAAGACGCACCCGACTGATACCGGCTCACCTGAGGTTCAGGTTGCTCTGCTAACGAAACGAATCAACAGTCTCACCGAGCATTTCAAGACGCACGTCAAGGACAATCATTCCAGGCGAGGACTGTTGAAGCTGGTCAGTCAGCGGCGGCGCTTGTTGGATTATTTGAGGCGTAGTGACGCCGACCGTTACCGAGAAGTCATCAATCGTCTGGGTATAAGAAAATAGAGATCACCGCGAAAAGGTTTCTCTGGCGCGTAAGTTTAACCGCAGGACGCGCTGCGTACAGTTCAGACAAAATGAGTCAGTCGATGGCCACGGGAGCGAGCCGGCAGGCTTAACCGCTCGACCGTGGCGTCTTAGTTTATGGCATCACCCCCACAAAGCATGAGATTTCAGTCAATGCATTCGCGCGCCACATCAAAGCCGGCTTCGGCTGCAGGAGAAATGAATACAGGCGCGCAGCGGAAAGAAGGAAGGAAATATGGAGTTGAAACAGTCAGTACAATTGGGAGGAGTAGAGTTTTCGATAGAGACAGGCAAGATTGCCAAGCAAGCCAACGGATCGGTGATAGTGCGATACGGCGACACGATGGTTCTGGTTGCCACGGTCGGCACTCAGCCCCGCGAGGGAATAGATTTTTTCCCGCTCACGGTTGAGTATCGTGAGTACGGTTACGCCGCCGGACGCATTCCCGGGAATTACTTCAGGCGCGAAGGTCGCCCATCCGAAAAAGAAACGATCACTTCGAGATTGATCGATCGGCCAATCCGGCCACTGTTCACAGGAGGCTATAACAGCGAAACACAGATCATAGCGCTGGTGCTCTCTGCGGACGAGAATTACGACGCGGACGTGCTCTCGATCACGGGAGCGTCGGCCGCGCTTTATCTTTCGGACATTCCGTTCGAGACGCCGATTGCGGGCGTCCGAGTTGGGTTGCTCGAGGATCGTTTCATCGTGAATCCGACCTACGATCAGACCCGCGCCTCCTTGTTGAATCTGGTAGTTGCCGGATCAGAAGAAGCAATCGTGATGGTCGAGGCAGGCGCGAATGAAGTTTCCGAGGATGTGATGGTCGAGGCGCTGATGTTCGGCCACACCGAGATCAAGAAGCTGTGCCGACTTCAGAGAGAGATTTATCAAAAGCTTGGCATCACCAAGCGCGAAGTCGTCAAGCCTCAGCTTGATGAAGCGATGATGGCTGAGATCGAAGCTCGGATCGCCGATCAGTTGCGCGACGCGCTCGACACCGGCAAACGCGGCAAGCTGGAGAGCTATGCGTTGGTCGACAAACTGAAAGAAGAAACCATTGCGGCTTATCCGGAGGAAGAGCCCGATAAGCGAGCCACGGCCGGCGAGATCTTCGATCACCTGAAGGAGAAAGTTTTTCGCGACGACATTTTGGGTCGGCGTCATCGCCCGGATGGCCGCCGATTTGGCGAGATTCGCCCGATCTCGATCGATGTCGGATGGCTTCCGCGCACGCACGGATCGGCGTTGTTCACCCGCGGCGAGACCCAAGCGATCGTTACCGCGACGCTCGGGACAAGCGAAGACATTCAGTACATGGACGACCTGGAGAAAGGCGAGATCAAACGCCGTTTCTTGCTTGCTTACAACTTCCCGCCGTTCTCGGTTGGCGAGACCGGGCGCATTGGTTCGCCGGGACGACGCGAAATCGGCCACGGCGCGCTTGCTCGACGCGCTCTCGAACCGATGCTTCCCGCAGAGACCGAGTGGCCTTACACGATTCGAATCGTATCGGACATTACTGAATCAAACGGCTCAAGCTCGATGGCTTCGGTTTGCGGAGGGGCGCTCGCGTTGATGGATGCGGGCGTGCCGCTCAAGTCGCCGGTTGCCGGCGTTGCGATGGGCCTCGTTATGGAGGGCAACAAGTACGCGATCCTCACGGACATCGCGGGCGCTGAAGATCACTACGGTGACATGGATTTCAAAGTCACCGGAACTCGCGAGGGCATCACCGCTCTTCAGATGGACATCAAGATCACCGGCATCAACTCGCAGATTCTTGCCGACGCCTTGCAACAAGCTAAGGTCGGCCGGCTCTACATCCTGGACAAGATGGAAGCCGCAATCCCTGCGCCGCGCGAGGAGATTAGCAAATATGCGCCTCGCATCCTGACGATTCAGATTCCGGTCGACAAGATCCGCGATGTGATTGGGCCGGGCGGCAAGGTGATTCGCGGACTGGTCGAAAAGACCGGCTGCAAGATCGACGTCGAAGACTCCGGGCGGATCAACATCGCTTCAGCGAATCTCGATCAGGCTGAGGCCGCTAAACGCGCGATTGAAGAGATCACCGCCGTGCCCGAGGTCGGCAAGACCTATCTCGGAACAGTCCAGCGAATCGCCGACTTCGGCGCCTTCGTCGAGATACTGCCCGGCACGGATGGCTTGTTGCACGTTTCCGAGATTGCAGATTATCGAGTGCGAGACGTTCGCGACGAGCTTACCGAGGGCCAGCAGTTGCTGGTGAAGGTGATCAACATGGATCCGTCGGGCAAGATTCGGTTGTCGCGCAAGGCAGTGCTTCGAGACGAGCGCGGCGAGACTGGCGAAGAAGAAGAGCGCCAGCCTGACTTCAATCGCGATGGTAGCGAGGAGCGAGGCAATCGCGAAGAACGAAGCTATCGCGAGGATCGAGGTCCTCGCCCTCCCCGGCCTGGCGGATTCAATCGCGACCGGCGTCCAGGCCGCGGGCCAAGACGGTAGAATCGCTGGGATAACGGGCTTCAACAGTTTGGGCAACGACATTGTGATTTTGTCGTTGCCCGTCAGGTTTAGGCTCTTCGGGATAGCCTCGAATTTTGGGGGTCACGTCGCCAGAGGGTTTCATCTCCGAGATGGACGCCGCCCAACCAACGATCTATTCCGTTGACTTCGATGAAGTCGCGCTCGCCCGCAAGCACTGCCCTCCCGGTTTCAGTAAGCTCGAACGATGCGTCGTTGAAATGGTTGCTGTCTGCCATGCCATTAATGTTGAGCAAAGGCTCTCTGCCATTTGCGAGTCGTTTCAATTCATTCCAGAGCTGCGAGTCGCCCAAACCGTAAACAGGTTCGGCTGCAGCGAATCTGGGGAACAACGACTTGAATCCGGTCGCACCCTCTGAAATCAACTCCAACGCCTTGTTCTCTATGCGACCCAATCCATTCCTCAATGAAGGGAATCGCGCGAGGTGTAGACGCAACGCGCTTTCGAGAAACGGCAACGCTGACGTGCCTTCTTCAAGCAGTCGCTCGATCGCTTCAGGGTTTGCCGAGCAGTAACCCGCCCATGCTCGGCTGGCGAGTCTCAGCTCTTGTTCGGTCACTTCGTGTCGTCCGTCGAACAACGATGCCAACTGCTCGCCTGTTAGCTGACCAAGTCCTCTGAAGTCTTTTACGCCCGGAAACTCGCCGATACAGATCAGGCTCAATCTGGTTTTGTCCAGAGGTTGTTTCGAGAACCAGCCGAGCAAGTAAATTAAATTGATTTGGCAGAACAGGTCGTGCTCGAACCACAGGATGATTTCATCGTATTCAGAAAAACGCTGTAACGTCGCCTCCTGTTTGAGAAGATCGCGTTTGCAATCATCAAGCTTCAGATCGTATTCTTCGCTCAAGAACTTCGCGCGGACGTCCATCCATTTGTCACCAGAGAGACTGGCCGGCGTAGGACCTGCCATCAGAACTTCCTGGAAAGCGACGTGCTCTCCGTGAAACCCAAACTCTCTCAGCGTGGTTGCGGTCGAATCCCCGTTGTGGATGTGCAACATCAGTTCTGCTGCGGAATGAGCTTGTAAACTGTGCCCTCGTACACGATGATGGCGCGTTCGGTCTCGGGCAAGACATCCAGGTAGCGCTTCAGCCCGGCGTGTTTGGTGAGCACTTCGTTGTAGACATTGCTGGCGCGTATTATCGTAACAACCGGCAAACCTTTATCGGGATCGAATTTCTTATCGGTCCAGGCTCCGTCTTTCCATAGAAACAACTTATTGTGGATCTTGCGTTCTGAAGGCCGGACGGATTCGCTCGCAGCGTTGTCACGCAATGACAGCTTTCCGGCTGACGGCTTAAGGCTTTTGGCTCTAGGCGCGGGAGGCGGAGCAGGCGTCGTCTCGGCCAGCCGAGCCTTTTCTGTACCAGCCGACTCCTGAGCGTGACCCTTGGAATCACCGCTCTGAGCCGAGTCTTTCTGCTGCTGCTGACGACCTCTGTCCGCGTCGCTCTTGGCTTCCTGAGTCTCCGGCGCTGCGGCGGCCGCAACTTGTGAAGCGGGCTGGCTCTCTGACTTTTGCTTCACTTCAGCGGTCGATTCACTGTCGGCCCTCGCTTGGAGCTGTTCCCGAGGAGCTGTCGGGGAGATGGCCCTCTTTCTCGAAGCTGCAGGCGCGCTCTTGTCGTTTCGTTCCTCTTGTGATTTTGCGGCTGACGTTGTGGATACCTGGTTGCTTTCATTGGCCCTGGGAGCTGCTGTCGGCGCCGAGTCACTCGCAACCTGTTCGGCGACAGACGTTCGTTCGTTTGACTTATTCGGGCTTCGCGACAAGAGCAGCGGCAGGCTTACAACGAAAACGATGATTGCTGCTGCCGCGAGCGCCCATTGCGGTCGAGACAATATGCCAAATGCCCCTCTGACATTAACACCGCTCGTGCGGGCGGGCTTCAAATCTGACATCGCGATTCGCGACAGGCCCACGACACACTTCCTGCACGTCCCGCATACCGACAGATGCTCTTCATACCGCGAATGCAAGCCCGTCGTCAGGCGACCTTCGACGTACGCGCTTGCAAGGTCGGGATCGAACTCGGAACACGTCTCGAGAACACCTGACCCCCGCAAGACTTGTGCTCGAAGCAAAATATCAATTGCTCGATCCCGATTTCTCCCCAACAGCTTCATCTTCTGCTCCAACTCCAATCTTAGAACGCTTTGAACAGCCGCGCTTGCGCGGTTTCATTCAACTATCTGCGCGCCACCGCGCCGCCGATGCTCCCCGCAGGCTGCTCCTGCTTGCGATCAGCGGAAACCGACTCGAGAAGGTAGTCTCCAATTGTAATGTCGAGCTTTTCGGCTGCCAACTCGACGGCCTCGGCGATTTCGCGTCGTTTGAACTTGTGGTCACGAGCCAATGCCTTCTCGAGGAGCTTGCGGGCGCGCTTTTGTACCCTGGTCAGCCACCGGCTGACGGTCGCCTCGTGAACGTGAAACAACCCGCCGATCTCGCGAAGCGTCATCTGATCGCAATAGTAATACGCGAGCAGCAATCGCTCGCGAGGCTCGAGGTCGGAAATCGCGCGGCGAAGCGATGCCTCGACTGCCGTGTGATATCGATCGGCAACGTATTCCAGGTCCGTTACCGGCACGGGTTTTGGTTTCTCGAACGCGTGAGCGATGCGATCCATGTCCTCCGGCTCTTCGGTTTGAACGAGTCTGCTCGATTGGCGATGATGATCTGCCGACAACTGAAACACGACTGCGCGAAGCCATCCGCGCAGCGACCCTCGGCCGCTGTAGAAGGAGAACTTGCTCACCCGCGCGCCGCCCGATTCGCGCAAGCCGTACAGCTCGGCGAAGGTCGAGTCGGCAAGTTGTTCAGCGGCGCTCGCATCCGAAACCATCGTCCGCGCTACGCTCAACAGATAGCTTCGATACTCGCGAAAAAAGTCCTCCCACGCAGTCTCGTCGCCTTTGGCGCACGCCGCCGCCAGACACAAATCATTCGCGTTAAGCGATGAGAGAAACTCGGCGGTGCCTTTACGCGACTCGGAGCTCGGGCCAGGATTGCCGGACGTCTCGTCGAGCGTTTCGGAGAGATATTTCTTCGCGGAAGCAAAAACGGCGGCGCTCATTTCAGCTTCGCTGACTGAGTACCGATGCTCGACGCGCGACTGGAGGTTGTTGATCTCGTCGGCAAACGCGTACTGGAACTCATCAAGGGTCATTGCGGTCCGGGCGCTGTACAGGAAGTTATGCGCGCAGCGCAGACTTCAATCTGTGCATCTGTGCTACCAGGCGCTGGCACGAGCTGATTCCGAGGCGAGATCATGCTAGCACAAACGGGCCCTCATTGTGCAATGACCCGAGCAATCAAGATGGCTTGGGTACGAGAATTAGAGGCGTGTCGTTTCAATACAGCTCTTTCAGCGATACTCCTGTGTAATATTTCTGAAGAATCGCGGCGTGCGTGAATCCTTCCCTAGCAAGAGCGTATGCCCCGACTTGACACATTCCAACGCCATGGCCGGAGCCACGGCCCGTGAATACGAAAGCGACAAGGCGCCCTCGCCGGTCGGTCTCGCGATCAACCACAAACAAGCTCTCTTTCAGTCCGAGCACACCGCGAAGCTGTGGACGGCGCAACGAGGCGCGGCCTTGATCGCCTGTGATCTCAACCTCAGTCACG
>DASXSR010000106.1:0-62653 GCA_036505875.1 Blastocatellia bacterium
GCGTGACCTCTACTGGCGCCGAAGGTGCGACTTATACCTGGTCGACAACCGGCGGAACGTTATCCTCGACGACGGGCTCTGAAGTGACGCTCGATACGACTGGAATGTCGGGTGGCTCTGTGACGGTGACGGTCAATGTCAGCACTACCAGGACTAGTTGCAATCAGCCGTGTCCAGGCGCAAGCTGCTCAGCAACTGTGTCAGTCACGGTTCCGGAAGTTCGGCCGATTCCGAAACCGATCTCGCCTTGTGGGCCGATCTTCTTCCCGTTCAACGCGGCGAGGATCACCAACGAGCACAAGGCGTGTCTGGATGAGATCGCGCTCAGGATGCAGCAAGATCCGCGGTCGTCCTTGCTGATCGACGGCCACCGCGATTCGTCCGAGCGCGTGGGCATCTCGCTCACTCGCGCCAACAACGCGCGCGATTACCTGGTGAACGAGAAGGGCATCGACTCGGCTCGCATCACGGTTCGCAACTTCGGCGACACCTGTCCGCATGAGTCGGGCGATCCGAATCTCAACCGAAGAGTTGAGTTCTGGATTATCCCGGCCGACGGCAGGGCGTCCGATGTCGACGCGCTGAAGAAGTGCGGAGCGGGCGCAACGCCTCAGGTCATCACGACTGAGGAGCCAGCGCCGTCGGTCGAGAAGAAGCCTGCGCGGCGGGTTCCTCGACGCCGTGCTCCGAGAAAGAAACCAGGCGAGCCGGTTGGAATGATCCTTCAGCCGGAAACGTTTGCGACAAATCAATAACCCGAGAATCATCTCGGCCGGCAAAAGGGCGGTCTTCTGACCGCCCTTTTCTTTATCTCTCGCGCTTACCTACCTATTAGCACCCGAGCGCTAGCGAGCGTTGCTCGAGCCGAGTATGGCCGGCGCTCGGTACCGCCCGCAGTACAGACTTACCCGCTTGGGGAATTGACGCCACAATTCTTTGCGGTATAGTCGCGTATGAGTCAGTAGTGTCAAGGCGCCTGGCTCCAGTTCTTGCTCACCGATAAAGGCTTCCTGTAGCCGCTGCGCTCAGGCTGCAAAGCCGCCATTCACAAGGCGGCTGCCGAAGTGAGAAAGCGGTTTCAAGTTTCGTTCGCTCGTTAAAAAAGAAGATAGAAGCGAGGACACGAGTCTCAAACTCGCTCCCGATCGCATTACCCGTCCGAGAGGCGAAGATGCATAAAAGAAAGACAGCCCTACTCATCCTCATCCAGTTGATCGTCGCCGGCGCCGGCCTCGCGCAAGAGAATCGATTCGGGAACATAGCCGAGCGGCAACGAACTTCCACCGTGCTTGGCGGCACTGGAATGTTCAACACCTTCTCGACGCGAACGCTCTACAAAGGCGAGTTCAACTTCGCGGCGTTCTGGAACCGCTTCAATCGCGATCCCGGCGGTTTGCGAATTGACCAGACGCCGTTCAACTTCACCGTAGGGCTCACCAACAGGTGGGAGTTGTGGGTTGACTGGGTTGCCTGGCAGAAGGTGAAGTCGAACAATCCGTTCCTGTTGAGTGGATACGGGTATAACGCGGTTCGAACCTTCGGCGATCCGGTTCAAATATTGGGCCCGCCAATTGGCGGCAACAGCGCAGCAGCTTTTTTTCCTGGTACGGGCGCGAGCGGCGGCGGGATCTTGCCGGCTCTTGGACGCTTTGGCACGCCGGCGGGCGTCGGCGCTTCGAGCACGATTTCACCCGGCGGTCCGAACGGGCCTCTCGTCGTTGGACTCGGGCCTGCGATAATTTCGGATCGACCGAACTACTACAACGAGCTGCCGTTTTTCGGCGCGGTTGATTTCGTCGGCTTCGACTCGCTTGGCCGCGCAGTTCTGGCGCCGCGCGGATCGGCGAACGGCACCGGTGATGTTTACATCGGCTCGAAGTACAACTTCATCGATGCGAACCGACATTGGTTCAGCATGGCGCTGGCCGGCTATGTGAAGATTCCCGTCTCGCGCGAGGACAAAGCGCGAGCGCGGGGCCGCACTAATGGTGAGTTCGAATACGGACCGATCCTTATCTTCGGGCAGGAGGCTTTCAATCATCGCCTGAGATTCTACGAGAACGCCGGCTACATCCACGTTGGGGACATCGAGCGGGGCGGAGTAAAGCTGCTCGACCTCCGAGACAAGCTGCTCTTGAGCGGGGGCGCGTCCTTTGCGTTTAACAAACATCTCGAATTTCTCGGTGAGCTTACGAGTACGGTCTATGTGGGGCACGGGACTCCGAGCTTGGAGCGAATCAATCCGGTCGATCTGACTCTTGGCATGCGGGTCTTTTTGCGAGACGGCTCGATATCGTTTGGCGGCGGCTACCGTTTGGCTTTGAATCGCGCGAGCAGGAGAGACCTTTCGGTTCTCGAATGCATCGAGATCGTCAAGACCCACGACAGCGGTTATGTACATCCTGAGGGTGGAGTTCCACCACCGCCGCCTCCTCCGATTATCGAGTGCAGGCCAAAAGAGGTCGAATTCGGGCGAGGCGAGCGAAACGGATTCGTCGGGTTCGTTTCGATTGGCAGTCGCAAGGGCTGCCCCCCGCCGCCAGTGCCGTCTTGTGTGATCGAAGCCGCGCCTGCGGTGGCAACTCGCGGCGACCGGGTGACCCTAACCGCGAAGCCGACGACTCCGGGCTATCCGAGCGCTACAGTCAACTATCAGTTCCGCTGGGAAGTGAAAGACGCTCAAGGCCGATCCATTCCAGTTAGCGGCAGCGACGCGACCATCGCGGTGCCGACAGCGCGGCTCGCATGCGGCAGCTATTCGGTGGTCGTTACGGTAATCGCGCACGCAGAAAACATCGAACATCCTGCTGAGTGTGCAACGACGGGCGAATCAACTTGCGCCGCTACCTTCGAAGTTACCGAGGCGCCGTGTCCTGCAGTCACTTGCGTCATTAACGCTTCGCAATCGACGGTGACCGAAGGCGACCGCGTGGCATTGCGCGCGGCGCTGACCGGCGCCGGCAGATTGTCCGTCAACTGGACCACAACCGGCGGAAGACTCTCGTCGACGGCCGGAACTGAGGTGACGCTCAACACAACAGGAATCACCGGACCGGTGACGGTTCGAGCAGAGGTGACCACGGACGTCTCGCAATGCGACAAGCCGTGTCCGGGAAGTAGCTGCTCGACCACGATAAACGTGCAAGCAATTCCGCCGCCTCCTCGGAGGCCCGAGGTAATCAGGCCTTGCGGCCCGATCTTCTTCCCGTTCAACGGGGCGCGCATAACGAACGAGCACAAGGCCTGTCTCGACGAGGTCGCGTTGGCCCTCCAGCAAGACCCGCGAGCGGCGGTTGTGATCGACGGGCATCGCGATTCATCCGAGCGTGTCGGGATCTCGCTCACACGCGCCAACAACGCGCGCGATTACCTGGTCAGCGATAAAGGCGTCGACCCGGCTCGCATTACCGTGCGTAACTTTGGCGACACCTGCCCGCACGAAAAGGGCGACCCTGCGCTCAACCGCCGGGTTGAGTTCTGGATATTGCCCGAGGGGACGACTCTGGCCGACGTGGACGCAGTCAAGAAGTGCCGTCCAGGCTCTAGTCCGCATGAGATTACCGACGAGCAACCCGCTGAGCCGGTTCAGCCTTCTCGTCCTCGGAGGCGAAGACCTGGCGAGCCAGGCGATCTGGAGGAAGGAAATACTCAAACGAGTAGCATATCGGCCGTGATCGCCAGGAATGATGGTCCGCTCGCACCGGCGACTATCGTGCGCTCGGTGACTGCAAGGATGGCGAATGGCGCACTGCGTATTACCGTGGATTCAGACGGCGCGGCTCAGTTCAAAGACTTTACGCTGACTACTCCGGCGCGAATCGTAGTCGATATCACCGGTGTCCGCAGCTCGCTCGGCAGCAAGATTATTCCGGCAGCCGGTGGGCTGGTTGACCGTATACGAGTAGGGGAGCCTGTGGCGGGCACGGTGCGTGTTGTGGTTGACGTTAGAACGCTGACACGCTACCGCGTGATGAGGGAGGGTGCTTCGCTCATCATAATCGTCGGCGAAGAAGGTGTCGCCGCCGCGGGATCGAAGTAACCGCGCAAATCGTCGAATCCGCGTAATCTGTGGTCTATCGTAAACCTCATAGCCCACTGATGACACCGATTTGACGGATTCACACATTTTTTATTTCAAGTGCGCGTCAAACCATCGCACTATTCGATTCATTCTATCGATTAAGTGTTTCTCTTCCTGCAACCCATGCGGCTCTCTAGGATAGACCACAAACTCGCTTTCGACGCCGTAGCGTTTCAGAGCGCGATATAACATCTGGCTTTGACCAATCGGATCTGTCCGATCGTTCTCTCCGTGCAGGATCAGAGTCGGAGTGCGGGCATTCTTCACGTAAGTCATCGGAGAGCTCTTGGCGAATCCTTCAGGCTTCTCGTAAGGAAGACCATAAAACCACTCGTCGTAAGCGGGGCCGTCTTCCGTTCCGAACTCCGTTGCAAGGTCGCTCATCCCCGCGCCCGAAACCGCGGCCTTGAAACGCTGCGTCTGAGTGATCGCCCATTCCGACATGTAGCCGCCGTAGGACCAACCGCCAATTCCAAGCCGGTTTGGGTCTGCTATCCCGCGAGAGATCAAGAAGTCCACGCCTGACATGACGTCTTTGAAGTCTGCGCCGCCCCAGTCGCCACGATTCATCTCGATGAAGCGATGGCCGTAACCGATCGAGCCTCTGATGTTGGGATAGAGAACTGCGTAGCCGCGCGCTGCGAGCAGTTGTCCCCAAGGCTCGAACGAATCCGACCAAACACCGGTCGGCCCTCCATGAATCAGCACAACCGTCGCAACACGAGTTCCTTCAACATAGCCGCGAGGCTTTAAGAGCATGGCTTCAATTTCTGTCCCGTCGAAGCTCTTGTAGCGAAGCACCTCCGGCTTGAGGACCGGAATCTGGCTCCAGCTATCATTAAATCGCGTGACTTTTTCGGCTGCAGCTTCGCCGTTGGACAGCCACAACTCGGGAGCATCCACGGCGCTCTCCGCCACGAACGCGAGCAAGCCTCCTCGCTCATCAAAAGACGCGGTCGGATGAACTCCGTTAGCAGGGAGCTGTTGAGCTTTGCCGTCCGTCTTGATGACGCAGAACTGACTGCTGGAACCCGTTTGGGCGACTGATAGCATCGAACCGTCGCGTCTCCAGACAACGCCGAAAACCGGCCGATCGAGGCTTGCCGCGGTCAGGTTTCGCGGCTCGCCGCCTCCGATTGATTGCAGATAAAGATCGTGAGGTGACGGTCCGTCGACTCGGGCCGCCGCGTAGGTCAAGCTATTGCCGTCGGGGGACACGCGAATCGAGCCGAACGGCCCGCGCGGCGCGGCTATTGCTTTCATCTGGCTGCCGGCGACCGCGATGGAGAAGATTCGGTTCGTGTGCTGGTCGGAATCTGGATGGTCGGTCGCCGAGACTATCAACTTGTCGCCTTGAGCGGTCCACTGCGCTTCGGAGATCTGCCACGGAGCGCGCGTCAACTGACTGACCTTTTTCGATTCCACATCGATAAGCCAGAGCCGCGCTCGCTTGTCGTCGCGATCGACGACTCGCGCATCGTCTTTGTCCTTGTCTCTTTTTTCTTCGGCATCGGTTTTCGGCTCGGGCGCGATGAAGGCGATTCTCTTGCCGTCGGGCGACCAATCCAACCATCGGATGGCGTTCTTACCTTGGGTCAATCGCTCGGCTTCACCTCCGTCACCGGGCATCAGGTAGATCTGAGGCGAATCATCCCGGTCCGAGATGAATGCAAGCTTCTTCCCATCGGGAGACCATCGCGGCGAGTATTCAGATTTCGACGAGTTGGTAAACCTGCGAACCTCACGCGACCGCGCATTGAGCATCCAGATGTGTCTGCTGCGAGTTGCACCTTTTGGGGGCTCGCTCACAACGAAACACACGCGTTCACCGTCGGGCGAAATGCGAACGTCGGACAACTGCCGCCTCGCGATCGCCTGTTCGGGAGTGAGCTGAGCCTGTGCAGCCGCAGGCAGGACGAGAAAGAGCAGCAATGCAATCTTCATAAGGCGTCTCTCCGAAGTTGAGATTGCGGGATTATAGAAGAAACGTGCAGGTCTTCACAACGAAGCGCAGCGAATCACTACCCAGCGAATTGGTGTGCGACAAACGACGCGAGATTCTACTCGTACCGAAGCGCTTCGATCGGGTCGAGGCCTGCCGCCTTGCGCGCGGGATAATAGCCGAACGCGATTCCCACAAAGGCCGAAAACACTACTGCCGCAACGATCGACGCCGGGGAAATCAGCGTGGGCCAATTCAGCGTCTTTGATATTGTAAATACCGCGCCGACTCCAACCAGGATTCCGAGTATGCCCCCGGCCACCGAAAGAGTAATAGACTCGATCAGGAACTGACGGCGGATAGCTTTGCTGCGCGCGCCGATGGCCATTCGGATTCCAATCTCGCGTGTGCGTTCGGTTACAGACACGAGCATTATGTTCATGATCCCAATGCCGCCGACCAGCAACGATACCCCTGCGATAGATGCCAGGAGGTTGGTGAAAATCTTGCTGTTCTGATCCGCAAGCTCTGCGACATCGGTCAGATTACGGACGAAGAAATCATTATCCTGGTTCCCGCCCAGCTTGTGACGCTGACGAAGCAACTCGGTAATCTGGCTCTCTGCGGTAAACGTCGCGCTCGGGCTCACCGCCGATACCATTATCTGATTGATCCATGTAATCGAGAGCATCTTCTTCTGCGCGGTGGTGTAAGGAACAATGACGGTATCGTCCTGATCCTGCCCGTATTGATTCTGTCCCTTAGTGTTGAGCACCCCGATGACACGGAACGGGAGATTACGAATTCGCATCGTCTGCCCAACGGGATCGTTGCCCGCAAAGAGGTTGTCGGCAATCGTCTTGCCGATAACGCAAACACGCGCCGCTGTCCGCACATCACCATCGGTGAAGAACTCGCCCGTCGCAACGGGCCATGCGCGAATATCCGGGAACTTCTCGTTGGCGCCTTGAATGCCGCTCGACGCAACCCAGTTCTGATTGCCGAAAACCAATTGCCCGTTTGCGCGAACACCAGGACTCACAGCACGCACTGCCGGGCACTCGCGCTCGACGGCGTCCGCATCTTCGGGAGTGAGCGTATTCGATGAGCCGGCGCCGCCGCGCATGCCTCCCATGTTCATCGAGCCGGACATCACGAACAGCATATTGTTGCCCATGTTGGCGATCGAAGCTTGAACTTGCGACGACGCGCCCTGGCCGATCGCTATGTTTGCGATCACCGCGCCGACGCCGATGATGATGCCAAGCATCGTCAGGCAGGACCGCATTTTGTTTCGGCCCAGCGCCCGAATCGCAATCTTGAATGTCAGCAGCAGGTTCATTCTTCGTCCTCTTCGTCATCGTCCTCGATTGGCGGCAAGCTCTCAAGCTCCTCCCGCGCCGATCGCGGCTGTTTAATCATATAGTCGTTTTTGATCCGGCCATCTTTGAAGACGATCGTTCGCCGCGCATATTGGGCAATGTCAGGCTCGTGGGTTACTAAGGCGATCGTGATCCCGCGTTCCTCATTGAGTCGTTGGAACACATCCATTACTTCGACGGAAGTGCGGCTGTCCAGGTTGCCGGTCGGTTCGTCAGCCAAAATAATCGAAGGCCTGTTCACCAGCGATCGAGCGATCGCAACTCGCTGCTGTTGCCCGCCTGAAAGCTGATTGGGCATGTTATTTATTCGATCGCTAAGCCCGACTATGTCGAGAGCCTCCTTGGCTCGCTCGATCCGCTCGTGAGTTTTGATGCCAAGGTACAACATCGGAAGCTCCACGTTTTCCAAAGCCGACGTGCGCGACAGGAGATTGAAGCCTTGAAAGACAAACCCGATCTTTCGGTTTCGAATATCGGCGAGCTCGTCTCGCGAGAGCTTTGAAACGTCTTGACCATCGAGAAAATAATGCCCGCGCGTCGGCCGGTCCAGACAGCCCAGAATGTTCATCATCGTGGATTTGCCCGAGCCCGAGGCCCCCATGATCGCGATGAATTCCCCGCGATCTATGTGAAGCGAGACGCCTCGCAGCGCGTGTATCTCGACATCGCCCATCACATAAGTCTTGTGGATGTGGCTGAGCGTTATCAGTGCCGGGCTCACAAGCGGATCGGTAGCATAGCTTGTTTCGGTTAGAATCTGAGCTTCCAAGTAATCTCTACCTCATCTCGTAACAGATGGGCGCGGGCCCGCAACTAAATCGCAAGGCTCGCGCCCAAGTGTTCAGAGTCCAAGCTTCAGCTTGGGTTCTTCTTATCGACCGGGCCCACGACCGCCACCGGGCATACCTCCCGGGGGACGCTGCTGGAACGGTGAACCAGTTTGCTGCGCCGGCCTGCTTGCATTGGCGTCATTCTGCCCAATGATGACCGTGTCGCCTTCGTGCAGGTCTCCAAAAACTATTTCCGTCACCCGGCCGTTGGTGAGACCCGTACGAACAAAGCGCGGCTCGATCTGCTTGTTGGCGCTAAGCACCCAAATCGTCTGCCACTGTCTGCGCTGACCGCCGCCACCTCCGAAGCCTTGTCCGCCTTGGCGTCCGCCACCGAAACCTTGTCCTTGTCCGCCCTGTTGGTTGGCGTTCTGTCCGGCGCCTTCCCGGTTGCCTTGAGCGCTCGAGGCTTGTTGATTACCTTCGCCGCCTTGGCGATGGCGAAAGCCCTCGCGGTTGCCCTGGCGGCTCTCGCCTCGCTGATGGCCGCCTGTGCGATTACCTTGAGCGGCCTCGCCTTGCTGACCTCCTTCAGCCATCCGGCGCTGACGCCAGGCTTCACGATTGAAGTTGCCGCCGGCAGCTTCCATGCGCTGACGCCAAGCCTCGCGATTGAAGTTACCTCCCTCGCCCCGGTGACCCTGGAGACCTTGGCCGCCCTCACCGCCCCGCCGACTGACGCCCTCACGATTAGAATTACCGCCCTCGCCTCGTTGACCTTGGAAGCCTTGACCGCCTCCCCCGCGGTGACCGTCGCCTCGAGGAGGTCGATTACCTTGACCCATGCTGGCCTTTTGACCACCCTGAGCACCAGCCTGCTGACCTTGCTGATCTTGTGAAGCGCCCTCTTGCTGGCCCGCTTGAGCGCGCTGCGCTTTCCATTCTTCGTCCAGCTCCTTTGTGCGCTCTTCCATTTTCGCGCGCAGCTCTTCCTGCTGCTTATCTGTGAGGTTCGGCTTGAATCGCAGCGCCGCGTTGGGCACGGTCAAGACGTTATCGCGCCTCGCAACAGGTATCGTGATATTGGCCGTCATTCCGGGCCGCAGTTTCAATTGAGGGTTTGAGACCTCGATCACCGCGCTGTAGGTAACGACATTTTGCTGTGTCTGCGCGTTCAGACGGAGCTGCATGATGTTGCCGGTGAAGACCTCTCCCGGAAACGCGTCGACCGAGAAGTTCGCCTTGATGCCCTGCCGGATCTGCCCGACGTCGGCCTCATCGATCGAGGCCAGCACCTGCATCTTGGTCAGATCGTTGGCGATGATGAACAGGGTCGGCGCCTGAAGGCTTGCCGCGACTGTCTGGCCGACGTCGACGCTGCGCGACACCACCACGCCGTCTATGGGCGACTTGATGATCGAATGATCGAGGTTCACTTGATTCTGCTGAAGCTGAGCTTTTGCTGTTGCAACTCCTGCCTTGGCCTGGTCAAGCTTGGCTTTGGCGGATGCGTTTGCCGCTTCGATCTGAACGACTTGAGCTTTCGCCTGCTCGAAACGCGCAGCTGCCGCGCTTGCTTGCGCTTGCGCCGCTTCAAGATCGCGTCCGGACAACACGTTCTTCAGTTCTTCATATCGTTTTACAAGCGCCGCCGCATCGTCACGTTGCACTCTGACGACTTCCTGATTTGCCTTGGCCGCCTGGAGGTTGGCTTTTTGATTATTGATCTCGGTTTCCGCCGCTTGGACGCCAGCCTCGGCGTTCGTGACACTGGCGCGGGCGTTCGCAACCTGGGCCTCGAATATTGCGGGGTCGAGTCGCGCGATTATTTGTCCCTGGCTGACCTGTGAATTGAAATCCGCCCCGAGCCAACTGAGTGTGCCGGATACCTGCGAACCTACTTGAACCGTCGTAACAGCCTGGACTGTACCGGTCGCCGACACAGTAACTTCGACGTTGCCCCGATCAACTTTCGCGGTGATGTAGTCGCTTGCGCTGGCTCTGTCGCCCCAAATAAAAGCCGCGACACCAACGACTGCCAGCAGCAGCACAGCAATTCCAATCGGTGTGCGCCGTTTCTTCACAACGGCGATCAATTTCCTCAGCCTCTCTGCCATCTGTTCCTCTTTGCCGGTCGTCACCAGCCAAGACGGTGACGCCACTCTAGTATTCTGTCGCATATTTAAGACGATTTGCAAACTAGCGTGGTTACAGCAAAGGCGTCACGGCGCAGTGCTTGCTGCGTTGGGTGGTCTGCGATTTTGCGCGCCTGCTTGACAGTCGCCGGCGGCGCTCCTTATAGTAACCTTTTCCGAGCGGGCGGTTAGCTCAGCGGTAGAGCATCGGTCTTACAAACCGGGGGCCACTGGTTCGATTCCAGTACCGCCCACCATCTGCCGTTGAGGATTGAAAGTTCGAGCGCGGAGTCGTAGTTCAGCTGGTTAGAACGCCGGCCTGTCACGTCGGAGGTCGCGGGTTCGAATCCCGTCGGCTCCGCCATATTTTCAATAAGTTTTGATTCGCCTCGCCAACCGCGATATCAATATATCGTCATTAACTCGGTGATAACGGTCCGCCCCTGTCGAACATCCTGCTTGACGAGCTGGACAAGGAGCTAGAGACAAGTCATCTCCAGTGAAGTTCATACCTGAGATACTCTTCTAGTCTACGATTGTAAGGCCGATAAAAGTCCGACAGCAGTGCCCGCAACTGGGGCGAGATATCAGACGATGGCGCTTGGTTGAATCGCCGGGATAGAAAATCACCGTAGTCATGGTGTGGTACTTCCAGATAATCTCCCAGTTCATGCATAATGCGTTTGGCCACGTCTATTCGGGCGAGTTCCTCGGTGATTATAACTCTAATCTGGCCCCACCCATATTGAGAAACCCACTTCTGTAGTTTATCAATGTAGATTCCCGGAGTGATGTAATGAGTATTCTCTCCCCGCCTATGCGCTTTCAACTCTGCGCAAATGTCAGTTTCAAAATCCTTCACCTTAAAGCCCAATTGATTGCCATCGGACTGAAAGCGTTGATACATCCGATGGTGTGAGTAGGCCCTGTCAATGGGGTTGCGCAATAGGAGGATCAGTTTAATGTCCGGCAGGTGCTGATAGAGCAGCGACGGGGAGGTTTCGTGAAAAGTATTAGCGCTAGCCTCGCCTGTGATATATTTCCTCTCCGGGTCGCGCTCAACGTGAACCGTTGCGGGTAATGACGTGCCTGCTTGATCCGACGCCTCCCACTGAAAAGACAGATCACCTTGATATTCGCGGGTTGGAAACAGGGCGTAGTATTCATCCATGTGAGATGCGATATATTCGGGGCTATGCAGGCCGAAAAAATTCGGCTCTTTCTCTGCGCAGGGCAGCACACAGGGATGCGCTACAAGGTAGCGATAGAGAGAAGATGTGCCGCATTTATTTGCGCCCAGGATAAAGAAGCTCGGACGTATATGATCCATAAAAAGACTCTCAAATACAATCTTGCTTACTTACTATCTTGCTTACTTCGGCCACCGCCATTCATAAAATCTTCAGCCGCTGCCAGGACCGCCTCGACCGTTATGCCGGTAGAGCAGGGAGGTTCGATAGGAATCCCGCACGGCGGATCGTATATGCAATCGCACGGGCTGCACGAAAGTTGAACGCGGACGATTCGGTGGCGATCCGGCAAACACCATGGCCCCCACTTCAGAGGGTCGAGCGGGCCATAAAGTCCAATGACCGGCGTGCCGACCATAACGGCAAGATGCACTGGACCGCTATCAATGCCAATCACTATCAGAGCGCGGCGGTAGAGGGCGGCCAGCGCGCCAACCGAAAGACGGTCCGCCAATCCATATGCGCACCCGTCGCTTGCCTCTACCACCGCCTCCACAAGCGCATCTTCGCCCGGCCCACCCGGCACTAGCGGGGTCATGCCCCAGCGCCGTCGAATCTTGATAGCCAACTCGCCCCAACGCTCAGGAACCCAGTTTTTGAGAGCCCAGCCCGATCCGGGCTGAAAAACTATAGGACTGATTCCCGCCGCAGGCGCTTCGAGAATCACTTCTTCGGCGATGACTTCCTCTGACGGCGTTGGCACGAATTTGCCTGCCGCCATCCTGCCATCGCCAGCAATCGTCGCGCCCAGACAGTTGGCCGCTGCTTCAACAAGATTGAGCGTCTGGATCACTGCGTGCCCTTCCTCGTGAAAGGGAAGGGCAATAGTTAGGAATAGTTCTGTATTAGGAGTCGCATAACCGATACGGATCGGGATGCCAGCCGCTACGGCCAGTTCGCCCGACCAGGGGTCTTCCGGGCGCGACAGGATGATGAGGTCGAAACACCCGCGCAGGGCGCTTGACGTCCGGCTAACAATGTCGGCCCAGATGGCCGGATCTGCTGAGGCGGCGAGCGGCGGAAAAGGCAGCGCGAGCACCTGATCAATCTCAGGGCAATGTCGGATAACATTGCCCATTTCAGTCGTCACCAGAAAACTGATATGCGCGCCGGGAATTGCTGCGCGGAGCGCAACAGCGCCCGGCACTGTCAACAGCACATCACCCAGATGATCTGGTCGCGCTATCAGAATACGAGGGCTTGCTGTTTTCTTGCTCACGATCATGCTCCGGTTGCAAAGCGCTGCGCTCTTCGACATTGACTGCCGGAAAGATTAACGTCACTTTCTTGTATGCGGATTATGGATCGTAATTCAAGCGCGGCAGTTGTTGCCCATACTTTTTGTAGTACTCTTCATTAAACTCTAACTTGTTTTCTTTATAATTCCAGACGTATGAGCATTCGCCAAAGTGCTTCATCTGGTACTTATATTTCTTTTTCCCATTTGTATAAAGCCATGTCAAATGCTTTATGTGAGCTATCTCCTCTGGAATAATTATGCCTTGAAGTTCGACCGACCTGCGGCCATCGCAATAAAGTATTACGTTGTCCGAATAAAACTTCCTGATCCCCTGACTACGATTCGTCCAAAAAATCCTGGGAGGGTGAAATCCATCAAGCCAGACTTTGCCATCGAAAATATAATTCTTGAAATTGATAGAGTACCAATCTGCCGATTCATTCTTACAGACATAACTTATTATTGATTCGATTTGTCTCGCTTCATATATTTCATCTCCATCTAATAACCAGAAAAGATCAACCTTCTCAGATAAAAGATAGCTCAAGGCGAAATCCCTTGTTTCCGCTTCTGAAAAGAACCTTAATTGATTTTCGTCGGTAATAGAGCGGGGGTCGTTTATTAAAGAAAGGTGATCAAACGGGTATTTTTCGTAGCATAAAAGCTCGCGCGCCGTTTCAATATCTAAAGCATTCTCCTTATAGCCTAGTTCGGCGTATTCCTTGAACATGCCATTGACTGCCGCTATCTTGAATTCAATGCCATGCTTTTGAAGTTTAAGTTCAAACCATGCACGAAGCACGCTTTCCAAATTGGCGGCGCAATCAAATAAGCACGCGAGTATGCCTATTCTCATGAGCTACAGAGCCTCGTATCCGTAAGCGCGTAATATAGCGTCATCAACAGTTTGGCGAATGAGCGCAAACAGTGTGTCATTGAACTGCGCCAGATGATTATTGCTCAGGTATTGTTGCCGATCAAATGTAAGGGATGGGTGCAGCAACTCCGAGCGACTTTGCCCATCAATGCCAGCTCGCATATAGCGGGCAGGTCTGACGAAGCGCTCGTGGCGAGGCTTGAGATCCCACAAAAGGCGGGCCTGGTTTAATGTTGCGCTGAAGTTTGTCAGAAGGTCTTCAAACCGAAACAGCATTGCGCGGTGATCGCCATCCAATAGCGAAAGATAGCTCCCGTACAACCGATTCCACTGCTTCAGGGCCGCGACAATGTATTCTCGCGGCAGGTCATTTAGTGGCAGAGAAGGGCACATATTATTCGCGCGCATGAATTGGATATAGCTCACAAGCCAGGAGCGCACCTCTCTTATGCTGATTGCAAACTTGACAGCCTCCGCATCAAACGCCGCCCGAACCGCCGATAGATCTTCTTCGCTTATGCGGCTGAGTACGTTCACACTTCGGCCCTCACCTTCCCAATTTATCCCGCGCCAGTTGAATGGCGTTTCGGCTCGCGCATGCTTCCAGCGCCCGATGTTCACAAGCACATGCACATTGGTGAAGTTTTCTTCCAGCGCGAATTTGACAAGGTTGGTCCCCGTGCGCATCGCACCCTGTTGTTTGACAAAGATGGTGTTGTCGTCATGGCTCATGCCGGTTCCTCCCTTAAAGCAGGACGCGGGGGTATAGCCGCGCTCCGATTATTACCAGTATGAGAGTCGCGGCTATCAGTACGCAGAAATCTATACCCACTCCAAAACTGCTCGGCCCATTCTTAATCATCAAGGCCCGGAGCGCATCCACCTGGTAACTGAGGGGGTTGATGTGCGAAATCACTCGCAGCCAGTCCGGCATTATTGAGATCGGATAAATCGCGTTACTCGCAAAGAACAGCGGCATGGTCAGTATTTGACCTATCCCCATGAATCGCTCGCGGGTCTTCACAAGACAGGCAACGATCAGCGACAAGGTCGAGAACAAGGCCGCCCCAAGGAGTATTATGGTCAACACACCAACAAACGCTAAAGGGCTCCTGTTCAACTCCACCCCGAGCGACAGCGCGAGCACGTATATGATCACCGCTTGTGGGACAGAACGGATTCCAGCCGAAACGGCCTTGCCCAGCACTAGAGCGGCTCGGGGGGTGGGGCTGACCAGGAACTTGTTTGTGATTCCCAGGTCGCGCTCCCATATAAGCCCGACCCCATAAAAGATGGCCACAAACAGCACGCTCTGAGCCAGGATGCCGGGCGTCATAAAATCCAGGTACGGTATGTCGCCGGTCGGGATTATTCGCGCCCTGGTGAAGACCTGGCCGAACAATAAGAGCCACAGCGCGGGCTGGATGGCGCGCGTAATAAGCTCGGCGAAGTCGTGTCGGAGTTTGCGGATCTCTAACTCGGCGATGGCCGATACTTTACGGACGAACCTGGCAGCCAATACTAATAGGCTTGGCGGGGCCAGCGACATTGGATCAGCCAAGTCGCCTGGCCCTGCGTCTCCCTCTTGCCGAGTCATGGTAGCTCCCTCCCGATTCGAGTGTGTCACCTGCATAGCGAACGAATACGTCGCGCAGCGTCGCATGGTCGCCGCCGAGGGATGCTTTGAGGCGGTCTGGAGTATCAGCGCCGACTATCTTACCTAAGTGCATAATTGCCACGCGGCTGCACAGGCTGTCGGCCTCTTCCATGTAGTGAGTCGTCAAGAATATTGTTGTGTTATGGGCGGCGCGCAGCCGCTCGATATGTTCCCAGACCACTTTGCGGGCTAGAGGGTCCAGCCCCACTGTCGGCTCATCCAAGAAAAGCAGTGGGGGCCGGTGTAACGTCGATTGGGCTATCTCAAGCCGTCGGATCATTCCGCCCGAGTACCGACGCACGAGCTTATCCGCCGAATCGGTCAACCCAACCATCGCTAACGCATCCGCGATGCGCGACTTCCGCTCGGCGGCTGGTATGTCATATAGCTTGGCGAAGACGAGCAAATTCTCGTAGCCGGTAAGCGCCCCATCAGCTGATAGCGCTTGCGGTACGTAGCCGATCAGCCGCCTCACGCTCGCGGCATCGCGGACCACGTCAAACCCGGCCACGGACGCCGCGCCCGAAGTAGGCGGCAGCAATGTGGTGAATATCTTTATGGCGGTTGTCTTGCCAGCTCCGTTTGGGCCCAGCAACCCGAATATTTCTCCCCGCTCGACTGAGATGGTCATCTCGTTTACCGCTGTAAGATTGCCGAACCTGCGAGTGAGCGCCTGGGTTTGTAGAATCGCCATCCTTGTGCCCCACAGAATATGCTTATCCTAGTGCATTTGATACGAACAGAGTACCCGCTATGAGTGGGCAACTCAATTGATCCGGGCCGAACTTTGGCAGGCGGGCCAGGCCGGGGGACTAAAGCAAGAGCTAAAACGAGTATCGGGAATTCGACATTACCTAATGCCGACAGGTGCGGGAAAAGCGCGAGGTTTTGAAATACCAAGCCAACACGACTTTCCCGTATCAGAATGTTGATACGACGCTGCGAGTCAAACAGCGCGCGACCATTGACCCATGTCTTAGCGATGATTTAGGCCAGTTATTTATGACACAAAAGCAGGCGGGCCGCAAAGAAAAAATACTGCCCCCGACTCCGTTCAAGGCTCAGGGCGCACGCATTCACCGCCGGCAATTTTGATTACTGCAACGGCGGACCGTCGTTGCGTCCCCAGTGCCCCCGTGCTATACTCTGCTCCCTTTCCAGCAACCGACACAGATGGTCACAACTTAATCGCATCGGCTCATAAGACATGAGCCTGTGGCGAGAAGTATCGGCTGACGGGTTGGATTGATGGGAACTTGGGGCGGGGCTTGTGACTTCCACAGACGGCGGGTTCGAATTATTTGACGACCAGGCGGCGGTCTTCGACCAGCGGGCCGGGCTGCCTGGTGAATATTGCCGCGCGATTGCCAGAGCAGTTGTCGAGATCGGTCAACTAGCCCCCGGCGATTTGATCCTTGAGGTAGGCCCCGGAACGGGGCAGATCGGCCAGTGGTTCAGCGCGCCGATCCGTTACGTCGGGATCGACAAATCAGCGGGAATGCTCAAACAGCTCCGCCTTCTTCGAGGGAGAAGCGCAGGCGATCAGGTCCTTGTACGCACCGATGCCAACCAAGGCTGGCCGCTTGCCAGCGGGGTGGCGCGAGTGATCTTCAGTTCACGGGCGATGCATCTGCTCGATCAAGAGCTTGCAGCTTCCGAAGTATTTCGCGTGGCCTCGCCTCGTGGAGCCACGCTGATTATAGGCCGGGTTGACCGGCCCCCAGAAAGCGTAAGGGCGCGCATGGCAAGGGAGATGAATGACGGATTGCGCAGACATGGATATGAGGGGCATCGTGGCGAGCAACGTAATCGAAAACTGTTTGAGTCCTGTCGCCTGCGCGGCGGCCAGGTGCTGGAGCCCGTGACTGTGGCCACTTGGAAAGTCTTAGCAAGCCCGCGTCAATCCCTCGACTCCTGGCGCGGCCTTAAAGGCTTGGGCGGCGTCCCGGTCCCGGCTGAAACCAAAGAGCGGGTTCTGGCCGAGCTTGAGGCGTGGGCTGAAGAAGCATTCGGCGTGTTGGACCGACAGCTCGAATCCGAAGAGCTATACGTTCTCAGGGCGCTCCGCATACAGGCGGGATGATTAAGAGCGTCATTGCGGTTGCCGCCCTGCCGCGCAACCAGTATCGGGGAATCCATGCTGCTTTCAACGATGATGGGCAAAGAGACATGAACAACGACCTTCTGACCGAACTCGGCAAGTCGCTTCTGGAAGGCTCTCTGGACGAGGAGCGGCTCATGGCGCGGACGGGCGAGCCTCCTCCCGTGCAGATACTGCCCGAAGCCAACGTCATAAAGATCGGCGGCCAAAGCTTCATCGACAGGGGCCGCGCGGCGGTCTTCCCGCTCATCGAAGAGATCGTCGAGAATCTCGGCCGCCACAAAATGATAATAGGGACAGGCGCGGGCACGAGGGCGAGGCATGCCTACAGCGTTGGGCTTGACCTGGGGCTCCCGACGGGCGTGCTGAGCGTGCTTGGCACATTCGTTAGTATGCAGAACGCACGAATCCTCAACTACCTTCTGGCCAAGAATGGCATCCCTTTCATCGAGCCAGCCCAGTTCGCGCAGCTCCCGCACTACCTGGCCGAGCGGGGGGCCGTGATCTTCTTCGGCATGCCTCCTTACATTTACTGGCATGAGAACCCGTCGCTCGGGCGCATACCGCCGCACAGGACCGACACCGGCAGCTATCTGGTCAGTGAGGTCTTCGGGGCTAGGTCCATGATCTACGTCAAGGACGAGAAGGGGCTATACACTGCCGACCCGAAGAAAGACCGCAGCGCTAGGTTCATCCCGAAGATCACTGTTGCCGAGCTTGCGCAGCTTGACCTTCAGGACGTGGTAGTGGAGCGCAGCGTCCTTGAATTGATGCAGAACGCTACTTACAGGCGCTCGATTCAGGTGATCAATGGGCTGGAGCGCGGCAACCTGACCAGGGCGCTCAGTGGCGAGCATGTGGGCACGATCATAACTGCCGATTGAGCGGCGCGGAAACATCTCGCCTGGAGCTAGTGCAACTATCAAATCAGCCGACGAGCGGATAGCGAGGAGGGATCCAATTGACCGACTCACACAATAAGCCCGACGGCAGGCATCACGTCGAATCGATGCTCATGCGTGAGAGCCTGCTCGACAAAGATTTGCAGAGGACGACCGAGACTCCCGTCTTCCGAATGCTGCCCGACGCGCATGTGGTTAAGGTGGGCGGGCGATCAATCATCGACGCGGGGCGGGCGGTTGTCTACCCTGTGGTCGATGCACTCGCACAGTGCCTGGAGTCGAAAAAGCTCGTCATCGGGACTGGCGGGGGCGTTAGGAGCCGCCACGTCTTCTCAATCGGCATAGACATGGGGCTGCCGACAGGAGTGCTCGCGCAACTGGCGATGGCCGACGCCCTTGCCAACGCGCACATACTCGGCACCCTGCTCGCGCCTTATGGGGTGGTCGCAATCCCGCCCGACCTTCTGGGCCACCTCCTGCCGCTCTTCATGAAGAGCGCGCCTGGAGTGATCTTCAATGGCGTCCCGCCTTACTCGCTGTGGGAGCACCCGCCCGCGATCGGGCGAATACCGCCGCACCGCACCGACGCCGGGTCATTTCTCCTGGCGGAATGTTTCGGGTGTGAGTCTCTGGTCCTGGTCAAAGACGTTGACGGCCTTTACGACCGCGACCCGAGATGCTACCCCGGCGCCGATTTCATTCGGGAGATCGGCAGCTCCGAGCTTAAGAGGTGCGGCCTCGAAACCTTGCCGTTCGAGAGAGTCCTCCTAGACCTTCTCGATAACGCCAGGCTCCTTCGGTCGTTTCAGATCGTCAACGGCAGGCACCCGGAGCGGATCGTCGCGGCGCTTGAGGGCGAGCGCGTCGGAACGATCGTATACGCGGACCCCCGGCAGCATAGCGCGTAGCTTCCATTAGCTTAGTCCTGGCGCAGAGCCTAAGCCCGACGGGGGTCACCGTCGTCTCCTCTGTCCGCGCGGCTTCCGCCTAGTGATGCTTCACTTCCGACGCCTGGTTCTTGCACTCCTGGCTGTTGGGGTCTCTACACACCTGAAGCAACTGCATCATGCCGCGATCTTCGTGGGCCAGTATGTGGCAGTGCTGCACGTACAGACCGGTGAAATCAACGAAGCGACTGCGCATAATGAAGTAGCCTGGCGTGGCGGCAAAGCCGTCAGGCCCCAGGATCATTTGATTCCCAGACTTCTGGGCGAGGGGGAGAGCGAAATTATCCCACCAGACACGCGGCCCGGCGACATACGTCTTGCTATCTCCCCACTTCGCCCGCGCGGCGTCGGCGTCAGCTCGATCTACTACGATTCTGACCGGCTTTGTCATAGTGTTCGGATCGAAGACTTCGACGATCTGGAACGGGTTCACATGGATGTGGAAGGGGTGCGCAACAGTCGTCTGATTGACGATAAGCCACTCCTCGGCCGTGTCAAGCGTCATGGTCTGATCAACATGGTTGTCCTCGAACTGCTTGCCGTCTATGGTGTAGTGAGGCGCGGCCCCGGCGCCAGTTCTAAAAGGAGTCTGCCGGCCCTTCTCCCAACCATAACAGATTATCCGCGTCGGTATGTCTGTCGGTTGGGTAACCTTACAGGTCGCCGGCGGCGGCTGCAACGGTCGCTTAATCTCAGCGTCCGTGATGGTATTGAGAAACGGCGGCATTTCGGGGAAATCAGCTGTGCTGGGAAATCCCATCTGCATCGCGGTCCCGGTCACCTGAATGAAGGCTATCGGCGCGTTGGTTGGGCCGAGCGTGTAAGTGCCCAACTTCATGGGAGCCTGCACGAGCGCGTCAATTCGATTTGCCGGAGCCATGTTGATGGAATTATTCTGGGTCAGCGGCTGGATTTGATAGTTGAGGGGATGGAACTGAACGCCATCCTGCGCGGTCTGCTTAAATTGAGGGGGCGGGTCTCCCGTGTTGCATGAAGCGAATTGGAATGTGAGCGCCCTCTGCACGCAGGCGTTTATCATGCGCCACAGTTGCACCTCGCCGGGCCTCATGGTGATCGTCGGCGTGAACTGGCCGTTAACCAGTACGGGTGCCGCGCCCGCCCCGGCGGTCAGCAGGTTGATCGTGCTGGTAATCTGCTGGAAGAACAGGACGAGTTGCTTCAGGTTGCCCCTGTAAAACGCCTTCAGTTTCCCGTCATAGGCGTAGCGGCTGTTGGGGTCGTTGTCTTCGATGATAAAGGCCCCGGAAAGCCCGTTGAACAGATTGATCGAGGTCGAGCCGTGCTTGTGCGAGTGATACCAGTGTGTGCCGGGAGCCTGCCCCATCTTGACGCCGGTCGGCGACCCGTCGTAGCGAGGTATCTTGAAGCAGATGGGGTATGATCCCACGTAATACTGTGGCCACTGGTTTTTCTGAACCTGCGCGTAGTCAACCGGCCACAATTGAAGGTTAGCAGGCAGCCCGCGCCCCCCCTTGTACGGCGCTGTGGCGTCAAATTTACCGACGAGTCCCTTGTCCGGCCCGTTCGGCCATGTGGCTTCCGGCCCCATCTGAGCATTACGCCAGGACACCGGCAGGTCCCTCCACTTTTGCGGGAAGTTCCCCTGTTGCCCTTGGGCGAAAACAGCGTCGAAGGCCGCTTTTACATCCGACTCCTTCACCTTCGGGTCCGGCCATACATTGACTATGACGTTGTCGCCTGTCGTGGACGGCGAGACGTGCGTCCCGTGGAAGTGAACGTTGGCCGCGCTCGACGCGTGGAAGCAATTCGGGAACGTATCGCCGGTGGATTGCGGATACCACTTCGGGTCCGTATTCGTCGTCCCCTGATCGCAACCCGTCTCAGTCCCCTCCTGGCCGCTGAACGCGCTGCGGGGATAACGGCCGACATCAACTTGATTGAGGAAGGTGATCTCGACCACGTCACCGATACTGCAGCGGAAAGTCGGGCCGGGTCCGGGGGCCGTGCGGCCGGGCGGGGGCCACATTTGCCCCGACTTGTAAGGGTTGTATCCCGAATAGTATCGCAGCATAGTCTGCTTCGACGCCGAGACCGAAGTGGGCACCGCCCGGTTACTGTTGACCACTCTGAGTACGGCTTGCAGCCTGTTGCCATAGAGCTGGGTGCCATTGCTTGTAATCTCACCGATGGGGATCAGGGGCTGCCCCTTGGTGCATTGCACCTGCTGAAGATTTGCCAGCGATAGGGATGAAGGGAACAGTTCGGCCAGGGCAACACCTGAAGTGGCAGCTAACGCCTGGCGCAAAAACTTCCGGCGGGCGGCGAAAGCCTTCTGCCCCTTAGCGGCCGTGAGGGCCTGTTCAGCGTCGCGGATTTTCACGTCATCATCTTCTGCCATAAGCATCTCCTTTCACTCTTGTTATTGCACCACTATCGTGCCCGTCTCATTCGGGTGGATAGCGCAGATATAAGCGATCCCGGGGTTGGCCTGGCCGATTGAAATGGGCTGCGAGGTCTGCCCGGGCTGGATGGCCTGGCTCATCCAGGCGGTCTTCTGTTGCAGGCTCGGTGCGGGCCAGTGGTCAACAGCGTCGTTGTTGCTCCAAATAAAAAGCTCGTTCACCTGAAACGTTGGCTTGGCGGGGGCAAACTTGGCCTGGGGGTCGCTGGCTGCGGCACCGGGGTTGTTATTGATGTTGATGTTGTTCCACACAACGAGTGTGCCCTTCTCGTCTTGGTGAAGGGCGCAGGTGTAAGGAATGCCCTGTTGAGTCGAACCCGAGCCAAACGAAACCGTATTTGACGTTGCGGTCTCGCCTCCTATCGGGGCATCCGCGTCACTCAGCTTCGCCGGAATCTCATCCTTAACCCAGGCGTCGGGCTGGCCGCCGACCGGCATCGGCTGGTGCATGTACTTCGTGTCGTTGTTGCGCCAGAATACGAGGTCGTTGACCATCACCGTCTTGGGCGAGGGGACGAAACTCGCCGTCTGGCTCGGCGTGGGGTAACTGATTGGGTTTATTTCAATCGAGATTTCTTGCGCCATACTGGATCTCCTTTCTTTGTTTGGAGCCGCTCTTACCGATGGGCGGCATAGAACCTTCTTGCCGGCCTGATGTGGATTAAATTCACATGGCTGCCATCAAAATGCAGTTGGTCTGGCCTGAGAAATCGTGCACAAGGTTGTCTGAAAGCTTCTAAAGATCCAACCTGGATTAGGCACCGAGCCAAACCAGTCCTAAACGGATAGTCTGGGCTAATGTTTAAGTCGAGTTCGCGACTTTGCCGTGTCATGACTTACGAAAAAATTGCAATAGGCCGAACGACTTCTTGATGCGCGTTGATAATATAATATTTCTTCCTAAGAGTCACGAAGAAAGTCACGAAGGAGATTATGTGGCAATAACTTCATTTCAAGCGCCTGCCCGCATTGCGTCGCGCAGCACACGCCACCCGATCACCTGGACGCCGGATTCTCGCACGTGGTCGCGCAACTGCGCGCTCATGAAAGTTTCGTAATCGGCGACGCGCTGTCGCCAGTCGTCGGTAATGGCTCTCAATTCGGGCGAATCCTTCGCCGGATGGAACATAAAGAAGATAAGACCGGGCGGCAGATTATCAAACACCTCTCTCGCTTGACGTAATCGATCTTCCGCAGGCTTGTTCAAGTACATCTCCCTCAAGTGGTCGAAGACCGGAAGCCCCTGCTCTTCCCATTCATTAATGGCCCGCTCCGACAGTATCTCAACCCACTGCGGCTGCCTCACCATCAGCACCGGCAGCCGCTCCTCGAAGCCCAGCCCAACATACTCGCCCACGAGCCGCGTGTCCAGGGTCGCAAACATGTGACAGTCCAGATGGGTGAGGTCCATGCCCGCCTTCCGGGCTTGGTTAACCTGGGCCAGCATCTCGGCACGGATAACTTGCGGGTCGGGGCGTTCCCACATGGATTGATTGCGATAGAAATACGCTTCGGCGTCAAGCAGTCCAGAAGCCGGGTCTCGCGTCGAGAGAGGCCTCCAGCGGTAGCCATCCCATTCGCTCGTCAGCGTGAGGTGAACCCCTATATCAACAAACGGGCGCTCGCGACAAAAGCCGGCGGCCTCAGGAAACCAGGGGCACGGGACCATAACTGACCCAGAAGAGACTAGCCCCGAGTAGATTAGGTCGGAGAAGGCGGTCAGTGTGGCCTGGCACATACCTACGTCGTCCGCGTTTATGACGACGACGCGGTCCGTAGCATTGAATCCCAACCTCTTCAGAATGGGATTGTGGGGCATAGAATCCTCCTAGTCTGCGGGGATCATCTATCATCACAGCGCGGATCATTTGACCGCCCGAATCGAGAAGACCGTGTCGGTGATCCTGCCGACGCGCACTGGAAACTTGTTCTCCAGTGCAAGCAGGTCCTGGTAGGTCAGTTTCCAGCGCGGGTCCTCGATTACCCAATCCATGCCTTGCTGATCGGTCAAAATCTGTCCGCCCGGCTTCGACGACCAGATGTAGCTATCCAGCATAAGGTAGAAGTGATACTTGCAGCAGGCGAAGCTGGCCAGGTTATTGTCAACGACGAAGTCGTACTTGTTTTTTATCGTCAGGACAAATTCTCTCCCGTACTTGTTGAGAAAGTAGACCGTGTAATTGTCTATCTCGAACGAATCGGCCAGGGCTTTCTCGTTCCGGCTCACGGTCAGGCCGTCTATCAGGTTGACCCTGCTTGCAAACCGCTCGGCAAATCTTGAGTTGCCGACGCCGACATGCAATATGTTCTTGCCGCTAAGGTCCATCTTGTCAAGTTCGGCTTCTATTCTGGCCTGATCAACGGTCGTTTCATCCCTCGTGTGATCCACCCACAACGGCATATCGAGCGCCAATCCCGGACTATCCATTCTCCCGCAGACCTCCGGGCAGGATTCATATTGGCTCCTAAATTCATGCATGAGTGCTACCAACTTAAGAAGTTACCCCCGATCAGGTCTCCGTCTTACCACCCACACCCGGCAAGCTCGACCCGACAGGTCGCGTTCCGACAACCCATTCTACTTTGCGCTTATTCCTCATCTTTGCGTGCGACGAGCAATCGGTAGCATACGCATCCTTTTAAGTAGAGCCTTTCCAAGGACAGGCCGCCAATGTACGCCGACAACACGGTGCGGGCCGAAGTGAGGCGAATCGCTTTATATAAGCGGTTATATCTCGCCTCCAACTTTTCAAGTTTTGCCGAGTCCCGCGGTTCGACCTGTGCGGTCAAATCCTCTTCGTAAATCACCCTCAGGCGCGCTTTATTTAAAGCCCCTCGATAATCTTCTTGCTTGGCATAACGAGCGCAGCCCCAGTGAATGCGTAAGAGATTTGCCTCGGCGGGGGCTTCACCTTCCAAATCCACCTCGGCCATGTCGTCAAGTATGATCATCAGCCCCCCGCGGCGCAGGCCCTTCGCGAGATTAGGGATGGTCGTATTGAGATCGGGTGAGTGGATGAGCGACTCAACGGCAACTACCGCGTCATAGGTTGCGGCTAGTGGCGCGTCATAGCTCTGGAGGTGGAAGCGGCACGCTCCTTCAATTCGCCGCCGCCGGGCCTCGCGCTGGGCGACGCGAAGTTGTACTCGGCTCAGAGTGAGGCCGTCATAAGAGCCGCCTATGCGGTTGTGCCAGTGAAAGATTGTCCCGCCGAACCCGCATCCCGCATCCAGCACACGCGGGGCCGTGGGGAGTCGGGCGGCTTCCAGCAGCCGGTTGTTTACATACTCAAGGCCTGCCGTCCGTTTAATAGTGCCTCCGGCTCCACTTGGAACGGAAAGCGTCTTATGCATAGTGAAGCTGGCGAATCGGTCCCGGTAGGCCAGCCAGTTCGCAAGCTGGACGTAGCGGGAGAGCCAGTCATAGTAATCTGGGATTTTGTCATATGTTATCAAGCTGGCACCTCCGGCATTGATTTGTGAGGGCCATTTTTTCTGACCAGTGATTGCAAAAAGTCGCGAATACGTCCAAAGCTCTGATCCCAAGTCGGGTGCGCATTAACGCGTTTATAAGCCGCCAAACCCATCTCAACCAGCCGCTCTCGGTCTTGGTCTATTTGCCGCAGGTAGAGAGCGAGCATGTTGGCATCTCCGGGCGGCGTTAAGAAACCCGTCTCGCGATGGCTTACGACCTCATGTGCGCCTCCCGCCGTCGTCGCAATCACGGGCAGGCCCAGTCCCATCGCTTCGAGGTAAACAATTCCCAGCGCTTCGTAGCGGGATGGCACGACCAGAATCTGGTTTCTGCCGAGGTAATCGGGGACCTCATGGTTGGGCACGGCACCCACAAGCTCCACGTAATCAGATAGCCCGGCCCGGGCGATTTGATTGCGGATGCCATGCGAATAAGAGGGGTCCATCGTGAGGCTTCCTACAACCATCAGCCGCCAGCTACCAGGCGGCATTTGGCCGAGCGCTTCGATGAGGGTGTTTAGCCCTTTACCTGGGACTATGTTGGCGAGAAATATTATACGCAATGGGCCGGGCTGTAGCGCCCGCCGCGCGACCTTCTCCGGAGAGAATCCGTAGTCGAAATTGTCACGACCGGGGTAGGCCACTACCCCGGGGAAATCTCCCCGTAAAAGATGCTCAACAGTCGCGCGGGTAGTATTGCAATTAAAGATGGCACCATCAACGGTCTTGAAGTATTTACGTTCAACCGCCCCGTACAGGCGGTTCAGCCATGCCGGACGCGACTCGCTCGAACGCAGAAGGTGCACGAGGGTGACGATGGGGTAATGAAGATGCCTCTTCAGCTTTGGGTTCACCAGGAAAAGAGACGGATGATTGAGTTCATCTTGAATAAGGATATCGAACTTCGCCTCCAGTAAGCGTCGCAGCAGGGGCCGAGAGGCGTTGTCAGTGAGGTGACTACAATAGTTCCGCCGGGCGAGGGAGATCACTTCGACTCGGTCTCCCTGCGCCCTTAAGTACTCGACTAACTTGCGGTCATATAGGTAGCCGCCCGTAAGCGTTTCCAACTTGCCATAAATGATAAGCCCGACGTGCATCAACGCTCCTGTCGGTACGCCGCCCAAGCGCCTTCGTCTTCCCACATCTTGACTGTGACGGCGCTCAGGTGCGGAGATTCGATACGCCTTGAAAGGGCTTGGCAAAAGATGCGGGCAAAGTGTTCGAGGCTTGGGTTCAATCCCTCGAATTCAGGAATTTCATTCAACGTCTCGCCTCGAAAGTATACCAGTAGCATTTCTACGTGAGCCTTAATGTCGGTGATGTCAACCAAGTAACCATGTCGGTCCAGAGTTGGCCCCTCAAGTAGCACTTCGACCCGGTAGTGGTGCGAGTGCGGATGATTTTCCGGCCCCCAATCGCCGCCGGTGAGAAAATGCTCTGCGACAAAATCCCGCCTCACAGACACTGTGTACATATGAATGTGCTCCTGACCTCTTTCATAGTATTCGGTCAACCCTCGCATGTCAGAATTACCTGAATGGCTTCTTCCGGGTGCCGGTCGAGCAGCGCGTAGGCCCGCGCCGCCTGGGCCAAAGGGAAGCGGTGCGTGATGAGATGTGCAGGCTTTAAGTTCCGCAGCATCTGCCAAGCGGTCTGAAGGCGGCGAGATTTGTTCCAGCGACCTGCACACTGCGGCGCGATGGTGCTAACCTGGCTGCTTATGAGGCGAATGCGGCTGCGGTGAAAGTGCCCGCCCAGGTTCAAGCCGACCTGCTTCTGGCCATACCATGAGCCGATCACGACGCGCCCGCTGAAGCCCGTAACCTCGATAGCCTTCTCCAAGGCGTGAGGATCCCCGGAAAGTTCGTACGTCAGATCCGCCCTCGTGTCTGAGTGATCTTTCCGCAGTAAGGAAGTCAAGCGGGCCAGCGAGTCCGATGCCTCCGGATCAAGGCTTGCTTGAGCCCCCAGCGCCAAGGATTTCCTCCGACGTAGGTCATACCTATCCAGCGTTAGTAGGCTCGCTAATGGCAGCCTGGCCAGCAGCGCTGTTGTTAGCAAGCCCACGACTCCTTGTCCGAAGACGACGACCTGCTCTCCAATCAGCGGCTGACCGTCCATAAGGAAGTTGACGCTCGTTTCCATGTTGGGCAACAGCGATGCCTCTTCAGGTGACAAGCTAAAAGGCACAGGCATCAACTCATCGGGGGAGCTTAGAAAGAGGCTTTCATGCGGGTTAAAGGCGAAAACCGTCTTCCCTCGCCACTCCGGACCAACATCATCACCGACCTCTGTGACCCGTCCTACGGCGGCATACCCATACTTAAGCGGGAAGGCGAATTTACCGGCGAGGGCGGGGATAGCCTCGTCTATGGGGGCGTCGGCTGGCGCTTGGCCTCGATAGACAAGCAACTCCGTCCCCGCGCTGATGGCTGATACAAGAGTCTGGACCAGAACCTGCCCGGCAGCGGGCAAAGGCAAAGACTCTTCCCGCACGGATACTTCATATGGGGCGGTGAAATATAGGGCTAATCGCTTCACGCGTCCCCCCAGTCCGGGTCCCCCCAAAAAACCAGGTCGTCCCCCAGCCGTTGGTGACGCAGGTTGCGAAGGTGAGGCAAGTGCCTCGGGTCACACTGCCCCGACCTGTCCACGGCAGGCAGGCCGCCTACGACCACTGGGGCCAATGTCAGCACCAGGTGGTCCACCAACCTCTTCGTGAGGAAACTGGTGATGACGCTGGCGCCACCCTCCACCATCAGACGCGCAATACCCAATTCGCTCAGTCGTTCCAACAAAGAACACAGGTCAACCCGCCCCTGCTCGTTCGCTGGTAAACGCAGAACGCGCCCCCCCGCCGCTTCGAGTTTCCTCTGACGCTCCATGTCGGCTGCCTCCGTGGTCGCGACCCAGGGAGGCTTAATAGAGTTTTGCAGCAAGTTGGCGCTCAGGGGTAAGCGCAGATTACTATCTAGGATGACCGGCTGCGGGTCTTTGCCTTTCACCAATCGCACAGTGAGCCGGGGGTTGTCCGCCAAGACGGCACCTATACCTACAAGGATGGCGTCATGTGTCGCTCGAAGTTCGTGAGTCAGAGTAAGGGACTGAGCACCGCTTAATGCCAATGGCTCACACGGGCCGGCTGCGATGCAGCCATCTATGCTCTGGGCATAACTCAGGGTAACGAACGGACGGCCTTTGCGCTGGTTATGGCTGGCAGCCCTTTTTAACAAATACTTAATGCCGTCATTAATAGGAGGAACTTGAGATACCGTAGCGGCGGTGTTCAGGCGATCTGCCTTAAAGCCGTTGTCGTGTTCTGCCAAAACGGCAGAGAATGAATCCAGGCTCAACAGATGGCGCATTCGTTGGACCTTGGTTAATAAGTACGCGGCGTTCTCGGAGGTGATGCAGGATTGCAGCGGTATGCGCGCATTCACTGTGATGCCCGATTTTTGTAGGCCCTCAGTTTTCAGCGGGTTGTTCGTTAGTAGTCGCACTGACCGGATGCCCAAGTGTTTGAGTATCAGGGCTGCGATGGTGTAGTCCCGGTCGTCCGCCCCATGCCCTAGGAGGAGGTTGGCCTCGACCGTGTCATACCCCTGATCCTGGAGGTTATAAGCGCGCAGCTTGTTGAGCAAGCCGATGCCTCGCCCCTCTTGGCGCAGGTAGATGAGAATCCCAGACCCTTCGTTTGCAATTACTTTCATGGCATGGTTCAACTGCGTCCCGCAATCACACCGGAGCGAACCCAGCACATCACCGGTGAAACATTCAGAGTGTACACGCACCAACACATCATATTGATCGGCTACGTTTCCGATCAACAAGGCCAGGTGCTCCTTGTCATCTAGGTTGCTGGCGTAGAGGCATAAATGAGATTCACCGACCAATGTGGGTATACGGGCAGATGCCATCTGGGTCACTGTCACTTCGTCCATAGTGCTCAATACCTCCGGCCTTCGAGAATTAGCTCCCTGCCGTCAAGAACCCGGCCCGTCCTGAAAGAGATTCACCGTCACTCTTCCCTCCAAGCGCACGCCCACATACCGCCGCGAAATGGCTTTATTCGAAAGGCCCTGCCGATAATATCCAGCCCCTGGCAAATGAGGCTCGCAGTCGCAGGCATATCCGCTTTAGGGATGAAGGTCCAATAGCCGACTTGTATTCGGGAAAGCCCAGATTCTGCAAGCAGGCGCATGAATTCACCACGTTTTAAGAATCTGTCGGTGGAAAGGTGCTTGGTCTCCAGCCCGAGTAACGGCGCAAGCAGCCGGTACCAGAAATGGCCGCCGTGGATGGTGAGGCAAAAGAATCGCCCGCCAGGCTTGAGTACCCGACGCACGCTTACCAACACATCTGCCTTGTTAAGCATGTGTTCCAAAGCGCCTACACACATGGCTAGGTCAACTGATCGTTCAGCCAGCGAGCCTAGCTCTTCCCCGTCATCGCTCATAAAGGTGAGCTTGCTTTGCCAGGGCGAATCCCGCAGCCGCTTATTAGCCACCTCGATCATTGCCGGCGAGAGGTCTACTCCTATTCCGCGCCCTATCTGGCTGGCCAGGGCCAAAAGGTGGTGGCCATTACCGCAGCCGATGTCCAGTACCACGTCATCTCTACAGGGCCTGGCATATCGTTTGATCAGGGCCACACGATAATTCAGCAGGCACTGCGGGTTGCCATGCTGCTCAGAATAGGCGTGCGCGCAGCCGTCAAAAAACTTCCTTATGTCAGCCGCGCTGTTTACCGGCGTTGTTACTAGTTTCCTGAACACAAGTTGAACACTTTGAAGGACTGTACAGGCGCCCGTCTTCGTCTAACAATCAGAGCAGAAGGGCTGCCCGGGTGATATTACTTTCTAGAGTCGCTCATTGACGAAATCTAGTAAAGTCTTCTTCGTCTCTTTCAACGAGAACTTCTTCACCCACTCAGAGCCATCAACTCGGATATCCTTGCTTAAGGCTTCGTCTATCGAATCCAGGATAAAGCCTCGCTTTTCAGTTGTGCTGCCATAAACGTTGGGCCTTATATCCGCCTTGTCGAAGCCCCAGTAGTCGCCATTTACAACACAGGTAGTGCCGCAGGCCATTGCCTCAACGAGTGCAATGCAAAAACTCTCCTTCGGCGAGGCCATAACAAACATCCTGGCCTCATTGCACAGGCCGGCTATTTGCCGGGGCGATTTCCAACTCGCGGTCGACCATGGGTTTTGGGGATCAATCGTAGAAAACACACTGACATTATCAACGTATTCATTCACCTGCAGGAAATAATCGAAGTGGTTGACCCCTCCGACTAAACGTAAGGGCAACTTATACTTTTCATAGATCCTCTCTTTATAGCCACAGACTAACTCCAGTTGGTTTTTATCCGGGTGGATTCTTCCTACACTCAGAATATAGTCTTCGCCGCGCCTGTCTTTGAAAAAGGTTTCCGAGTCATAGCAGGCGCCTAAGAGTAATACGCCTTCGTGCGGGCTGGCACTCAGGTGTGCCATGACACCCTTAAAGAGGAAGTCGGGCAAATCCTCCCTAGGGTGAATGTCTGTAAGGCAGAACGATGGGATGTGTTCAACGAGCTGCTTCGTGAATACATTTTCTTTAAAGCCGATGAATAAAACGAATTCAAAGTTATGATCGAGCATCTTTTCTATCGTCGGGACGCCCGGAATAGGCTCGTTCTGATGAAACAACCGAAGCGGCTCCCACCCGCCCGACCGGGTCAGAAGAAAGTAAGCATCGTAGTCGGACAGGACATACGATTGGTAGTCCATAATGAGCCTCTCACAGCCGCTGGTCACGACAGGGTAGGGATTCGCAGAAGAGGCTATCAATGCTTTCTTCCTCATACTCTGAAGGGGTTCCTAATTATGGGACTTGAAAACTCGAAATACTTGCATTGCCCAGAACCCCCTTTCATTGTTAAAAGTGTTCCCTGACAACCGTGCTCTTTTCTTCATTTCTGAAAAGCATTGCAGGAGAAAATTTCAAACAAGAGAAGTTGGGCGACAGAATAGCATTAGAGAGTGCGACGATCAAGTAGTAATTGCTACTCATTCAACCGAGCCACGCCTGTCGCAGAACCGTAGGCATTGAAACGCCCCCCGCATCCTTGTATAAACGAGGATGGGAGGATCCGCTACCTGAAAAGAACTTGAAGAACTTGCGCACCGCGTTATCAGGCTTCTTTAAATAGAGGCCTATCATGCGCAAGAGGTGTATGGGTTCCAAACTAAAGGGTTTCTATGGGAAGCAAAACTCAAACTGATGACCTGAACAATATCTTCCCCTACAAGATATGTATCAACTTAGATAGAAGGCCTGAACGCTGGAAAAGAATGGAGGAGAGGTTCGCTCAGCATGGAATCTCACCGGTGGTCAGGTTCCCGGCTATAGATGGTTCGAAAGTCAAAACTCCTGCTACATGGCCTTATTCCCCCGGCCACTATGGTTGCCTCCAAAGCCACCTGACCATACTCAGGCTAGCTCGAGAGAATGAAGTCCCCGTTATTCTAATCTTTGAGGACGATTGCATTTTTGATCCTGAGCTTAATAAGAAATTCGCGTCCAACATCAAACAGGTGCCCACAGATTGGGATCTGCTCCTGTTTGGAGGAAGACACTTTGAAGAGCCGATCAAAATTTCTGATGACGTGGCGAGAGCAAAGATGACGTACCTTACACATGCCTATGCGGTGAACCACAGCGTATATGACGTACTTATCGAGCTATGTGAGCGAGGACAAGGGGCTATAGATGATCACACGGCGGCGTTGCAGAAGGATTATAATTGTTACTGTTTTATCCCCGATTTGATCTGGCAGGAGCGCATTGATTCCGATACGCGGGATAGGTGAGGGAAAGTTTATACAATCGGGCTTTCCTTAATATGCATACACTTCCGGCCTGGCGTCATCAACCATCGGAGCAAGTTCTTCTGCCGTAACTGAGACAAAGAAATGCAGGAGACTAATCCGGGGGCTTTATTGTTTCTAAACATATTCTCCTTGCCCCTGTACCACTCTTCATAGTTGCTCTAATACCTTCGCGAACTCTTGGGCGATCCGAACCTTGCTTTAGGGTCTAGTTCGACCGTTCTCCAGTCGCCTTGCTTACGTCTCGCAAGCTCACATAGCCGACTATAAGTCCATTTGGGTCCAACACTACCGCGCGGCCGAGAACGTTGTTTGAGAGGACCGAACACGCCTGGCGTATCGGCATATTGACATCGATGAACATCGAAGCATCGACTGGTCGCATGACATCGCGAGCTTCAAGCCGAGACCACTCTTCGCGCGGCACTTGCTTCAACTCGTCCAGCAACAACATCCCGTGAAGCCTCCTCGCTTGCACCACAGGAAAGCTGGTGTGATGGTTGTTCTTCAGCACTTTGTTAATGAAGTCGTCAACTTTCATCTCGGGAGGGATTTGCACAACGTCGCGGTTCATCACGTCTTCGACAGTGCCGCGCTTGACGCGCCACACTCCGCGGCTGCGGCCCTCGGTGGTGCCGAGCATCAATCCGATCATCAACCCGACGATCATCATCCACATTCCCATCACCCAGTCCACTAGCAGGAAGTACGCGATGCCCAACGCCACAAGCGTGACTGCTATCATCAACCCCGAACGAATCGCGATTTGGGTCGACAGGCGGAAACTCTTGTTGAACCGCCAAAGCAGTGCTCTCAGCACGCGTCCGCCGTCCAACGGCATTCCAGGCAAGATATTGAACCCAGCCAGAATCCAGTTGACCACTCCCATATGCCTGAGCACTTGGCCGAGAGCCCGGTGAGTTGTGCCGCGAAGGAAGACCTCGTCTGACATAAAGAAAATTGTTCCGATCAGAAAGCTCGCCGCAGGTCCGACTACAGCGATCTTGAACTCAGAGCTCGGCTGAGCCGGCTGCCCGTTGAGCGAAGCAAGCCCGCCAAACATGTAAAGCGTGATGTTGCCGGTGCCCAGTCCTTCGGCCCTCGCCATCGTCGCATGAGCAAGTTCGTGCACAAGCACGGAGACGAACAGCAGCATCGTGGTCAGCATTCCAAGCGCCCAATATTGAACAGTTGACAAGCCGGGCGCCTGACGCGGCAGAAGCCCCGAAGCGATTGCCCAGGCGTAGAACGGAAATACCGGCAGCCAGCTATAGTGGGCGTAGATCGGTATGCCGAGGATGCGTCCGAGATAAAACGGCTTCGGGTTGAGTGTCATTACAACTAAGATTGAGTAAAGCTGATCGGCGTTCGAAAAGAAGTCTACCTTGCGAGAACTGCTCGAACAAGGTGGCGAGTGTAGCACTGACCAGTCTGTTTTCTCGGCATAACCTCTGCGTGCTTTGCGCATCTGCGGTGAAATTCTCGCGCAAAAACCAATCACCGCCTACGGAACATAAGAAATCACGTTGAGATAGTATCCAGCAGCACAGTGCTCATTGAACCTCGGCAGGTAGCCTTCGCCGTTCGGCCCTCTCCTCCAGCACGTATCGCATCAAGTCGTCGGGGTCATCATTGGCAGGCCAGAGATCGGAAAGGTCGTCAAGTTCATAGACTGGGAAGACACCTTGTTGCCGGATCAATTCATCTAGCAGCGCTGCAGCATCCTCGCCCATCACATCTTGTTCAATATCCTGTTTGCTCATTTTCGACCTCAGACAAGCGGCTGTTTTGTTCACTTCCTTATTCTTTCCTGGTATATACGAGTACCGGATCTAAACGGTAACTCCATTCTCAAACCTTTCGGAAAAACATTACATATTCATGCTTGAAGATATAAAAGCCGCCGGCGAAAGCGCGGTAGCGCCAGATGTTTTCTAAATTGCGTTTGGCGCGGTTCCCCTGCATATCTTTGACAACGATGCTCTTGAGAACGTAACCGCGGCTCATCACCTCTTGCATGCAATAAAAGCCAAGCGGGACCCATTCACTATCGGAATACATGTCACCTATGACTAATACGAGGAAGCGGCCCAGATCGAGAAATGGCGTGACCACGTCGACAACCTGACCAAATCTTTCAACAAAAACCTCTTTGCTTGGGCAATTCGAAAGATCGGAATCTTGATCAGAGAATCTTATTATTGAGTGATAGGGGGGATGGAGAATAAGAAGCTGAATGCTTCCCTTGCCTATATCCTTGAGAGTTGCGGTGATTAGTTTAGGAGTAACTATTGGATCGGCGCTATCCGCCGTGACCACTTGTGTAGTGACATCATATGGATTGCTTTGTCCGGCAATCCGCCTCGATGCTTGCTGGGCGAGCTCGGGTTTGAGCTCGATCCCGATCCCATGACGCCCCGCGCGTCGACATTCGATTAGTGAAGTACCCGAGCCCAAGAAGGCGTCCAGGACAACGTCACCGCGTTTCGTAAAACGACGCATAGCCTGGTAAGGGATCTGAGGAACGAAATTTCCGTGATAGTCTGCTAAATGTGCGCCGGTCCTATCTCGCTCTGGGAATAGCCATAGTGAATCTGTAAGCACATCCTCATATTCTCGCCATCGATTCAAATCGATATCGCTATAGGGCAAGGTCTTTACTGATTTCTCGCCTTCTTGATCGGGCGAGTTTTCTTCGGGGGCCTCCTCGAATAATGGAAGACTATACGCTGAATCGACTTGTTTCACTCAGGTCAGATTAAACTAAGTCATGTCTTCGGTTCAACGCATGCCACAACGACTTGCGCCAGACGCACTAGCGCGCTCCCGGCCCCGCAAAAGATGCGCGACCTGTTTCGAGCTCACCCGCGTTTCGCAATATGGAAAATCTCAAGACCAGGCGAATAATTATGCGGCCTTCGTCGCTCCAGGTCGACCTCTATTTCGACTGCCTGGCCACATCGCATCTATGAGCAGCCTGATTCTGTGACTGATAGATATGATGGGAGATTCAACGGATGGAGATCGCCGAGCTGCTTGACCACTGGCCGCGATTCATAGACCGTCTCGCAATCAATACCCTATAATCTAAGCCTCGCGATGATCCGGAGTTCCTATGGAGCTTTACATCATACGACACGCGATAGCTCAATCGCTCGACAAGGAGAATGAGTTCTTCGACGACAAGCGTGGGCTCACCGAAGAGGGGCGCGATCGTAAGCGGGAGATCGCCAAGGGACGGCTCAGGCTTGGCGCGGAATTTGACTTGATTCTGACCAGGCCACTTGCGCGCGCGTGAGGCCGCACAGATCGTTGCCGCTGCCGCGGCCTTGGGAAAAGCGGGGTGCGGGGGACGGCGAACCTTGCGCCGGGAGGTTCAGCCAATGAGTTGTTTGCTGAGATCAAGAGCCAAGCAGGCGCAGAGTCCGTGGCGTTGATAGGTCATCAGCCCGACCTCGGCGAGTTGATCTCAAGAATCATAGCGAGCGATGCTGTTTCCATTAGGCTAAAGACAGGCGGGGTTTGCTGCATCAAAGTCAGCGAAACAGTGCCGACGTTTCGCGGCGATGTGCTGTGGTTGCTCACGCCGAAGCAACTGCGGTTACTAGCAAGGGTGATCGCGGTGTGATTAAGAGTCGCGACCTACGTGGAAAAACCGGGCGATTGGAGCAACCACATGGTGGTTGAATGTTTGTAGAGAGCGGGTCGAGTCAGTGCGCACCCCAGCGGTGCAATGTGGACGGGGTGATTGACTCCACGTCAATTTGCAAACAGCGTTGCACCCCGCTGGGGGTGCGGTCGCACGACGACGCTTCACTTACAAACATCGCCCGCCGCTGGGGTTCATCCAACGACCGAAGACGCGCCTCAGGTCCACTTTTGATCACCCTGCCTAGTCGAAGCGCAGATAATCGGATCGCGAATCTGTAGTCACTTTCTCAGAGTTGAAGGCTTATCTTGTATCTATTAGCCGGAATCGTAGGATTGACCGCGGGGTTCATCGTATGGCTGACCGCTTCTCATTGGATAGCATCTTCGATCACGAGGTTTGAGGAGCGTCATCCGGAGCTTACCGGCTCGAAGCGGTTGCGCGCATATGAAGCGGTCGCGTGCGGGGCACTGTTTGCGGGTTGCCTTGCTCTTGCGTTCCTGATCACCCGGCTACTTTGGACTGAGATGAAATAGTGATGCGTGAAACGTGATTCGTGACTCGTGAAACGTGATTCGTGATGCGTGAGACTCGGTCACGGATCACGCATCACGGATCACGCATCACGGATCACGGATCACGGATCACGAATCAGCTCCCGTTTCAGCAGCTTGCCTGTCGGGCCTTTTGGAATGTCGTCGACAAACTCGATCGACTTCGGACACTTGAAATCCGCTAATCGCTCACGACAAAAATTGATGATTTCTCGTTGGGTCGTGTTCTCTGCGTCCTTCAAGACGATGAACGATTTCACCTCTTCGCCATAAAGCTCGTCAGCCACACCAATCGTGGCCGCGTCCTTCACCTTCGGGTGCTGATACAACACTTCGTCGATTTCGCGAGGGTAGATGTTCTCGCCCCCGCGAATGATCAAGTCGCTCTTGCGATCCACGACGTAGAAAAAGCCATCATCATCCTTGTAACCCAGATCTCCAGTGTGGAACCATCCAGAGCGAAATGCCTCGCGCGTAGCTGCTTCATCTTTGTAATAACCTTTCATTATGTTCGGTCCGCGTAGAACGATTTCGCCGACAAGATTCGCAGCAAGCTCTAGATCGTCGTCGTTGAAGATTCTCATCTCGTTGCCGATCGGGAGCCCAACCGAGCCCATTCGACGGCGTTCGTCGATCGGGTTGAACGTCGCTCGACAAGTTGATTCGGATAAACCGTAACCCTCGATCACCTGGCAGTGAAACAACGATTCGAATCTCTTCATGACTTCGACGGGGACGGGCGCCGAGCCACACAACGCAAACCTCAACCGTCTTGTGTCGACAGCTTCAGGCAAGCCTTCGGGGTAGCCGTGGTTAAGCATCGACAGCATCGTGGCTACCGAGCCGAAGTAGGTAACGCCATGTTTGGAAATTGTCTCCCAGTGTCTTGACGCGCTGAAGCGCGTCGCAAGCACGATGCTCCCGCCTCCCCACAGCGCTGCAAGTCCAGTCGCCATCAAAGCGTTAACGTGAAACAGCGGCATTATGATCAGCGCGCGATCGTCCTCAGTCAGCCGAAGCCACTCGGCGATCTGTTGAGCGTTTGAGAGCAAATTGCCGTGAGTGAGCAAGACGCCTTTCGGTTTGCCAGTTGTGCCCGAAGTGTAGATGATTACAGCTTCATCGCCAGGACTCAGTTCCGCGTCCGAGATTCCTGGTTCCGGGGTTAACGGCTTCAACCCTGAACCTAGAACTCTGAACTCTGAACCGCCCTCGATAACAATCACATGGCGGAGTGACGCATTGTTGTTGCGCGCCTGGTCGAGATGCGGCAGCAAATCGGGCTGCGTCACCACTACCGAGGCTTCGGAGTTGGCGACAATAAACTCGATCTCCTGCGCCTTCAGCAGCGCGTTGATCGGGCCCGCCCACGCGCCGAGCTTGAAGCAAGCGAAATAGAAGATTAGATACTCCGGTCGATTGGTCAGAAGCAAACTCACCCGGTCGCCTTTGCTCACGCCCACAGAATCGAGCGCATGGGCAGCGCGATTAACCTCCTCGTGGAATTGGCAATAGGTCAATGCGCGACCGTCGGACTCACAAACTAGAAACTCCTTGTCAGGTGATCGCGTGACTTGCGCTTCGAGCAGTTCGTGAATGTTTTCGGGCGCGGGCCCAGCCATGCGGTCATCTTAGCGAAAAAGGGATTGTGGACAAAAGCGGCATCGCGTTAGGTGTGTCCCGAGGTTGCTCCAAAATATTGCTCGACTTCAAGTTGCCCCTCTGTTACCATTTTATCGTTAGTTCAGCAGATCGGACGCTGCTGTTGATTGTTGTTTCCAGGAATCTCCCGCTGACTTGTTCGGAGAGCGTTTGATCTAGTTTCTCATCCTCTTTCCCGCAAAGCCTTGGAAGTTCCTCATAACCAGTTCTAGGAGAATCATGAGTAAGAGAATTTACGTTGGAAATCTGTCGTATCAAACGACGGAGGGCGATCTCGCCAACCTGTTCGAACAGGTGGGCCAGGTCGATTCAGTTAACATTATCACGGACCGCGACACGGGCCGCTCAAAGGGCTTTGCCTTTGTTGAGATGAGCGTTGAGGATGCTGAAAAGGCTATCGCGCAGTTCAATGGAACGGAGATCGACGGGCGGACGCTCACGGTCAACGAAGCGCGTCCCCGCGAGGAGCGCTCGGGGAACCGCGGCGGCTACGGCGGCGGTCGCGGTCGAGGTCGCGGCGCGTACGGAGACCGCTACTGAGAGTCGTGTGAGTTAGTCCACGAGAGATGGATGGGACCAGCAGAGAGCTGCGTCCCGTCCATTTTTTTGCTTATAACACGAAACATCTCGTGTTCGTTTGACAATTCTCACGTTTATACGTTAGGCTGAAGGCCCGTGAAGGGAGAAGCAATCGCGATCATCCCTGCGCGGTACCGCTCGACCAGATTGCCGGGCAAAGCCCTCCTCTCCCTCGCCGGAATCCCGATGGTAATGCACGTCGTCGAACGCGCTTCTCGCGCGCTAAACGTCTCGCGCGTCATCGTCGCGACCGATGATGAGCGAATACTCCGCTCAGTTCAGAACCACGGCGGCGAAGCGCGAATGACCTCGCCCGAGCACACATCCGGGACCGACCGGGTCGCAGAAGTCGCAGCCACGCTTGACGCAGAAGTATTCGTAAACGTTCAGGGAGACGAGCCGCTGATTGAGCCGTCAACGATTGACGCCGCGATCAAGCCTCTGCTCGATGACGACACCGGTCTCGTGCAAATCAGCACTACCTCGGAACCAATCACCGAAGTGGAAGACGTGTTCAACCCGAGCGTCGTCAAAGTCGTAAGCGACGCGTATGGTGATGCCCTATATTTTTCGCGTTCGCCCATTCCATTCGTCAGGCCAGCCGAGGGCTTCACGCTCGAGGAATGGCTGGGCGCAAACCGCGCTCTGTTATCGAATTATCGCAAGCACTCAGGACTCTACGCGTATCGCGCAGGGTTCCTCGAGAGGTTTGCTCAAATAAAGCCCTCGCAGCTTGAAACTCTCGAAGCGCTCGAACAGCTTCGCATGCTTGAGAGAGGATTTGGCATCCGAGTAGTTCCGGTCGAACACCGATCGATTGGAGTGGACACGCAGCAGGACTACGAACGAGTAAAAAGGTTGATTGAGGAGAACAGCTTATGACGAAGTATATTTTTGTCACCGGTGGAGTGGTTTCGAGCCTCGGCAAAGGGCTCGCCGCCGCTTCTATCGGGTGCCTGCTCGAGGCTCGCGGTTTGAAAGTTACTCTTCAAAAACTCGATCCCTACATCAACGTCGATCCGGGGACAATGTCACCTTTTCAGCACGGAGAGGTTTTCGTTACCGACGACGGCGCTGAAACCGATCTCGATCTTGGCCACTACGAGCGCTTCACGCACGCCCAGCTTTCTCAGGCCAACAACTGGACGACCGGCCGCATTTACCTTTCGGTGATCAACAAAGAGCGTCGCGGCGACTACCTGGGCAAGACGATTCAGGTAATCCCACATATCACTAATGAAATCAAAGAGGCGATACGCTCGGTGGTTGACTCAACTGACGTGGCGATAGTCGAAGTAGGCGGGACGGTAGGCGACATCGAATCGCTGCCGTTTCTTGAAAGCATCCGACAACTCGGCAACGAAGTAGGCGCCGAGAACGCTCTGTTCATTCATTTGACTTTGGTTCCATACATTGCGGCGTCCGGAGAGCTTAAGTCGAAACCCACGCAACACTCGGTGAAAGAGCTTCGCGAGATCGGCATTCAACCTGACATTCTGTTGTGTCGTTGCGATCGCGCGCTGCCCAAGGATATGAAAGCGAAGATCGCGCTGTTCTGCAACGTGCGCGAGGACGAGGTCATCACCGCCCAGGACGTCGAAACGATTTACGAAGTGCCGCTCATGTTCGCTCGCCAAGGACTCGATGACATGATCGTCAAGAAGCTGGGCCTGACGGCGGCCGAACGCGATCTGCGCAAATGGTCGGAGCTTGTCGAGACGATCAAGAAACCTGATGCGACCGTCAGCATCGGCATAGTCGGCAAGTACGTCGAACTTGAGGATTCGTACAAGAGCCTGCGCGAAGCCCTCGTCCACGGCGGAATCGCCAATCGTCTGGGCGTGCAGATTCGCTGGGTTGAATCCGAAGATCTGATGGACGATCCGAACTGGGAAGAGCGATTACGGGACTTCGACGCGATACTGGTGCCCGGAGGCTTTGGCAAACGCGGCATCTCGGGAATGCTACGAGCAATCAACTATGCACGGCGCGAACAGAAGCCTTACTTCGGGATATGCCTGGGGATGCAATGCTCGACGATCGAATTCGCTCGCAACGTGTGCGGGCTTGAGGGCGCGGACTCGACCGAGTTCGACGACGACACTCGGCATCCGGTGATCTTCAAGCTGCGCGATCTGATCGGAGTCGAAGCGATGGGCGGAACGATGAGGCTCGGAGCGTATCCGTGCAAGCTCGCGCCCGGCTCTCTTGCGGAGAGAATCTATGGCGCAAGCGAAATCAGCGAGCGTCATCGCCATCGTTACGAGTTCAACCCGCGTTACGAGGATGAGCTTGGCGGGCACGGCCTGATTTTGTCCGGCAAGTCGCCTGATGGAAAGTTCATCGAGATAGTTGAGCTGCCCGATCACCCCTGGTTCCTCGGTTGTCAGTTTCATCCCGAGTTCAAATCGAAACCGTTGGATCCGCATCCGCTGTTCGCGTCATTTATTGAAGCTGCTTACAAACACCGCCTGCAGGATGAAGCGCAGGCTGAGCATGATCAGACAGCCGCGAGTGTGAGCGAGACAATGGGCGAAGTATGGAAAATCGGGCTTTCGAGCAGCGATTGATCAGTGGATGCTTTCACTCCAGGAAAAATTTTGACATTCGCGTTGATCCGGCCCACTTGTTTGTTCGCATTGGCAGTATTGCTATTGCTTTCCGCCAGCGCTGCCGCGCAGGACCTTTTCGAAATACAGGTCTATCCTTACGACACCGTCCCTCCTCGCCGCACTATGGTCGAGTTACATATGAACTACTTCCCGAGCGGTACGAAGGAGGCCGAGGACGAAACGTTTCCAAACCACCATCAGTTTCACTTCACGGTTGAAGTTACCCATGGGCTCACGAAGCATTTCGAGCTGGCGGGTTATCTTGTCACGGCTGTTGTGCCGGGCGTGGGACCGAAATTCGCCGGCGCTCGCGTTCGTCCTCGCTTCCGCCTGCCCGAAACTTTGCGCTTGCCGTTTAAGGTAAGCATCAGCACCGAGTTGGGATTCAACAAACAACAGTTCGATCCAAACACGATCACCCTCGAGATTCGTCCGATCCTGGAAAGAGAGATTGGGAAATGGTATCTGTCGTTCAATCCTGACTTGAGCAAATCTTTTCGCGGAATCGATTCGCATCGAGGCTTCGAGTTCGAGCCGGGATTGAAAGTTTCATATGCCGTGACAAAGCGGATCGAACCAGGATTCGAATACTACGCCGCCACCGGTCCCGTGACTCACTTCGAGCGATTGCGCGATCAACATCACTTGATCTTTCCAACCTTGGACGTAAACGCGGGCCCGAACTGGGAATTGAACTTCGGCGTGGGTCGCGGGTTGACGGGCACCAGCGAGCGTTGGGTTGTGAAGTGGATCGTGGGATATCGATTCAAGTTCTAATTAGCTGATTGGCTCGCTCTTAACTCAACATCCAGTAAGCGAGTATCTTGCCGCCTGGGTCGCTTCATCGCGCAGACGGTTTCATCTATAATCCTCTTGTTCGTCGTGCCGGGGTGGCGGAATGGCAGACGCAGAGGACTTAAGGAAGTCATTTGAGCACGTCGTTGGGAAACCTCGGCGTGAATGGAGTCAAAGTCGGCGAAACCTTCCCAGCTAGCGCTGAATGGCAACGCCGAGCTAAGGCCGGTTTGAATTGACTGGCAAAGTGTAGAGACGAGACGGCTCCCTCCTAAACATCCTTGTGATGCATGGAGAAGGCATCGTCCAGACCACAAACTGCGCGTCGCAGGTAGCGAAAGCTATAGTGGCAGGAAAATCCTCTGGGCCAAAAGCCCGTGCGGGTTCGAGTCCCGCCCTCGGCATTTGATAACGGCCTGCCCTGGGGTTGTTACTCGGGGTTACCAATTCCAACGGTCGTGTCGCGTTAGCTGACCTCGCCCCCCGGGTCTTCCAGCGCTATTTCTTCGACGGCCTCTAGCATCCTGTCGATCATCTCGTCGTCGGTCTCATCGCGCGAAATCAGATCTACAATTCTCATTAACTTTTGGGGAGTGGTCAGTTCGTACATTTGTTCCCGCGTCAACTTTCGAAGCTGGAGATGGCTTGGCTTTTCGAGGACTGACTTCTTTTTCTGAAAGGTGAGGACCCGACCGGTTTCATTCGACGCTGTGTTAGTAGGATGCTTCGAAACCGGCAACTGCACCAAGTTGCCTGAGTGCTTCAGCTCGCGGCTGACTGCGTTAACTGGTTGTTGGCGCGGCAACGCACGTTCGGATGGTTCGACTTGATTGTGGACGGCGACCGTAGAACGAGAAGCGCCGCGCTGCCTGGAGTCAATGGTTTCAAAGGTCTCGCGCCAATTGGGATACGCGCGCGCGTAAGGTGATCTGAGCGCGATCTCGGACGCTCGCCGTGCTTGCTCGAGCCTTCCTGTTTCACCAAGCTCGACCGCGAGCGAGTTAAGATAATCGTAGTAGGCGAAGGGCTGCACGTCGCTTGCGGCTCGCACCAGCGGCACCATCTTCTCTAGATCAGTCAATGCGCCCCGATGATCGCCGTCGATTGACTTGACGACCGCGCTCATTTGACTTGCGAAATAGGCGCTGACCGGGTCGAAAGCGCGCTGGGATGTTGCAAGCCGAATCGCGTCTCGGTAAAACGACATCGCCTCGCCGAAATCGCCGCCTCTTAGTGTTTGAGTTCCGAGGCAAAGCAAAGCCTTCGCCTTGTGCTGCAAGGCACCATTGTCGGCAACCAGCTCAAAAAGGGAACGCGCGCGGGTAATGTCGCCGCGTCCACGCCGGTTTAGCGCCAACCCTCGATAGTAGTTACCCAGTTGTTGCGCGCCCGGCGTATCAACTAGGAGTTGACCGATATGACCGACGACATCCAGTCGACGAAAAACATGAGCGTGATCTGCTGCAGAAGCGAGCCTGGTTACAACGTGATCAATAGTAAGCTCCGTATGTATTCCTATAACCAGATACTGTGCGATCTCCTGATACAATTTCGCGGGACTGATTCGGTTTGCCGGTTCAGTCAGCCGATTAAAGGAGGACAAGTTTATGAGGATTAGGTTATTAGTTGCAGCCGCGTCCATACTCGCGCTGCCGATATGCTTTTCAGCCTCGAGGAGTGACAGGCTCATGCGTTCACTTCCATTTGCGACGGTCGCCATAGCTGGCCATACATTAAGCGGCGAATGGTGTGCCTGCGGAGCCGTGGGCTGCATCTGTGACCCCGGCGAGCAAAGCTCCAAACTGGTGCGAGGACCGTCGCCGATTGAGCACGGCGGAAAAGCCAAGCCGGGCCGCGTCGCCGATCTCGACCTCGGAACAGGAGCGTTCTTGTTGGTGCTTGCGTTGTTTGTGTGGAGCAGATTGCGCGCATAACTTCTCGGCTTCGTGCCTCGATTCGAGAGCTAACCAGACTTCGGAATTCCGCTGATGGTGGGCGGTTGGGAAGATGTGTCTTCAACCGCCGGTCGCATTGTAGCAGAAGTGTGCCTTCATTACACAACGAAAAATTCGAGGCTGACCGGGAGTTGCGTCGCCGCTTTTCTTGCACGCCAAAAGCCGTGGTCAATATAATTCTTTGAGGATGTTCAGCTCCGCACTCGAACACAATAAAGAGTTGCTCGGCCTCACGGGTGAAGAACTGCGCGAGTTCATGGAGGCGCTTGGCGAGAAGCCGTATCGCGCGCGACAGCTTTTTGCCGCTATTTATCGCCGGCGCACCACGAGCTTCGACGATATTACTGAGTTGCCAAAGACCCTGCGGAGGATTCTCGACGAACACGCGGTCGTGACCCGCACGCAGATCGAGAACGTGTTTCTATCGTCAGACGGAACACGCCGGTTCCTGTTGAGACTCGCCGACGGCTGTGAGGTCGAATCGGTGTTCATGCCCGAAGAACGCCGCGACACGATCTGCATTTCAAGTCAGGTTGGGTGCCCGCTCGCTTGCTGCTTCTGCATGACCGGGGTGATCGGTTTGAAACGCGACATGGCCGCGGGCGAAATCGTTTCGCAGGTTGTCGTCGTGTTGAATCAAGTGTACGGAGAAGGCGCTGATGTTCCGCACGGCACGAACGTCGTTATGATGGGTATGGGCGAACCGCTGCTGAATTACGATGCGGTGATGAAAGCGGTGAGCTTGATGGCAGACGAGGAAGGCCTGTCAATCGCGCCCAGGCGTGTGACGCTTTCAACTGCCGGCGTGGTTCCCCGAATCTACGATCTTGCCAACGAAAAAAAGCGGCCGCGTTTGGCGATCTCGCTAACCGCTCCTAACAACGAGCTTCGCAGCCAATTGTTCCCGATCAATCGCAAATACCCGCTCACAGAGTTGATCGAAGCATGCCGGAGTTATCCGCTCGGCGAGCGCGAGCGGCTGACGTTCGAGTACGTAATGCTTGACCGCGTGAACGACAGCAATGGTCACGCGCGCGAGCTTGTGCGACTGCTCTCGGGCATTCGCGCTAAGGTGAATCTGATCCCGCACAACCCGGCGCCTGAGCTTCCGTATGCGTCATCACCGATGGAGCGCATCCTCGCTTTTCAGAAAGTCCTGACCGATTCGGGCATGCCATCCTTTATTCGCCGCCCACGAGGCCAGGACATCGCGGCAGCTTGTGGACAGCTAGCCGCCCGACATTCAGCCAGCGCCTAAGGGCTATTATGCCGCGCAAGGGTAAAGTTTGGATCGGCGCCTCCGGGTGGGTTTACAAGCACTGGAGGAGCGGCGTCTTCTATCCCAAAGGCCTCCCCGTCGATGAACAGCTTGCGTACTACGCCGACCAATTCTCAACCGTGGAAGTCAATAACTCGTTTTATCGCCTTCCTGAGCGCGATGTCTTTGAGAGCTGGCGAGAGCAAACGCCGAAACCTTTCTTATTTGCCGTAAAGGCCAGCCGCTATCTGACTCATATGAAAAAGCTGAACGAGCCCGAAGAACCGCTCGAGCGATTGATGGATCACGCGAGCGGTCTCAAGGAGAAGCTGGGACCTATTCTGTTTCAGTTCCCGCACACTTGGCCGGCTCACATTGAGCGATTAGAGCCGTTCCTAAAGCTGATCAGGAGACGCCGAGGCAAACGATTCGCGTTTGAGTTTCGCCACAAGAGCTGGCTGACCGAAGAGGTTTACACGCTGCTTGAAGAGGCGGACGCTGCGCTCTGCATGCCGCTGGCTCCCGGGATGCCAGTTGACGAGCGGCTTACCGCCTCGTGGACTTACATTCGCTTTCATCACGGCAAGAATGGGGTCGGATTCAGCCCGCAGCACCTCGCGGCATGGTCGAAGCGGATTCGCTCGTACGTAAGAAAAGGTGCGGACGTTTACGCGTACTTCAACAACGACGCAGAAGGACACGCCATTCGCGACGCTCAACGGCTGCGTGAGTTGTTGGGTGAGGCCGCCAAATGAGAATCTGTTTCATTAACGACACGAACCATTTTCCCGTCGCGTTCAACCTCAAACACTTGCCCGCGCCATTCAACTCTTCTTCCGACCCAGCTAAAACACCAGATCAGGAAACTCAGCAGGTCGCGCACGGGCACAATCCAAAAATACTTCTTCAGGGTTTTGTCGTGAAGCCAATGAACGCCAATCAACCAACCCATCGTCAGCCGCAGCGCCAGAGTAATGGCGAGCAGGATCAGGCTGAAAGCCGAAGCGAGATCAAAGCTCACGTTCAACAAAGCGAGCGCCGTCCCATAAGTGAGGATCAATCCCAGATACCCTGCCGGCCTCGAGATGCGAGTCGAGCGCGCCCACCGCAACTGGTGACGTAGCATGCCACTCAAGCCGACCGGGTGCATCGCGGTTTCAACGATGTGATCAGACAGTCGAACCTCATAGCCAGCCTCCGCGATCAGAGTGCCGAGCATGAAATCGTCTGCGAGATAATCGGCGAGCGCCGGAAAACCTCCGATCGATTCAAGTCTCGCGCGAGTCGTCGCCATGGTCGAGCCAAGCGCGAACTTCACGCCTTCCAGCATCCACGCCATCAACACCCCCGCCGCGAACTCGGCGGTGATGCCGACTGCTTCAAGCCGAGCGCCGAAGTCCGGAGCTTCGGCCGCGCGATAAAGACAGGTGACCAGGCCAACTCGCGCGTCTGTGAGCGGCGCCATTGATTTTCGCAGATGATTGGGACCTACCCGAATGTCGCTGTCGAGGATCACGATTCGATCGTGCTTGACCGCCGCAAGCATATTTTGCAGATTGCTCACTTTTAGATTTTGGCCGATCGTCTTATCGGATATGACGAGGGCGATGTCGCGATTCGGAAAGTCCTCGATTAGTTTCTGAACAATGGGAATGGACGAATCGCCTGAGTCTCGGACGCCAAAGACGATTTGATATTCGGGGTAGTCCTGGCGACAGAGGCGAGCATAGTTCTCGTAGGCGTTGAAGTCAGCTCCATACAGCGGAACCAAAATCGACGCGGGCGAGGGCTCGCTGATTTCTTCCGCCTTTTGTCGTGAAAAAAACCTGAACCCCGCAACAATCGCCAGTAAGTAGTAGACGTTGGCGGCCACAGTGCAAACGACGAGGACGAGCTTGATTGCTGAGATGATCATCAGGGAAGCGAGATCAGAGCAACACCCAGGCAAACAAGCAGGGTGCCGGCCAGTCTCACGCGGCTGATCTCTTCTTTGAGGATGAACTTTGCCCCGAGGGTCGTGATAACAAAGCTCAGCGAAGTAGCGGGAAGAACAAAACTCAAGTCGGCCCACGACAGCACGGCGAGGAACGCGAAGAAGCTGCAGGCCATGAAAAAGATGCCGGTAAGGAAATGTTTGTTCGTTATCACTCTGATCGCGATCCCAGCGAGTCGTCGCGGATGGACCGTTGATATCTCACCGATCTGCTTCATACCTCTAGTGATGAACACATCGCCTCCCGAACCGCCGAGAACAACAATTGCGATCATCAAAGCGGTAATCATTTGAGCAATTCTCCCTCATCTTTAATGGTTCGCGCGCTCGACCTCGAAACCAAGATGACACCCATCGTGATAACCGCCGAGCCAGCCCACCTTGCAGGCGATACAGCCTCATTCAAGAAGTAATGCCCGGCGGCGACATTAAGAACGTAGCCAAATGCTGTAGCGGGCAGCACGAAACTCAAATCCGCCCAGGAAAGCGCTGCTGAGTAGAGAAGGAAGAATACGAGCAGCAATGCGGTGCCCAGCCAAACCATCGGATTTGAGGCGGTGTGCATCGCGGTCGATACGAAGTCGTTCGTCCCAGAGTCGGTCGAGGTGATAGCTTTCATGGCTTTGGTCAGGTACACGTTCCCCAGCGCTTGAGATGTGATCGCCACGATCAAAGTAAGAGCTGTCTTCATGGCTACCTGAACCCATCAATTTCAGAGTAGTTTATCAGCTTCACTCCTAGCTTTTCGATTCTAGTCCTCACGCGAGCGCTTGTGAGTGCTTCAAACTCGATCAAGCATTGGCACTCGTCGCCGTTCAGCGCTCGGTATTCGTCATAAATTGCTGGGTGAAAATATATCTCATTGATATCGGCTGACAAATGCTCGAGTGCGTACAGAAAATACTCCTCGCTCATTCGCCCGCTTTGGAGATTACCGTACACGCGATCGGGAAAAGTGAACCCCCGAGCGTTCAACTTCTTCTTCATGTACCGCGCCAGACCTCCGAACAGCAGGGCGTAAATTGTTTTTTGCAGAAGATTCGCGCGATCAAACGCGAGCGCAAGGCGTCGCTCCTCGACTGGCACCCTCATATGCCGCGCGCCGTATCGCGCGCCAAGCTCAAGCGCCGCGTTAAAAATTACCGGGTGAACGTGCAGGTGAAGATGTCCGTCGATGTGCGAGAGCGGCAAACCGGTCGAGCGGAACTTCTTAAATTGCGCCTCGAGTTCTTTTCCCAGCTCACGTCGTGACTGAGGCGAAAAGTAATACTTCAGCCCCGCCGCGACTGGATTGTCAGAGAAGTTGCCTTGTTTATCAACCAGAGTTGGAATCTGCGATGTTGGGAGCACGCTCTTGCCCATCACGGTGACCAAATGAATTCCAACCGCGAGCCCCTGATTTTGTTTAGCGAGCTTAACCGCGTGCTCGAACGCATCACCCGTGACCATCAAGCTTGTGCTGGTCAGCACGCCTTCCTTGAAAGCGCGGATCACCGCTTCGTTAACTTCCTCGGAGATGCCAAAGTCGTCCGCGTTGACGATCAGTCTCCTGCGTGATTCATCGCTGGTCGTCGGATCGCTGATCGCCTCGGGCAAAAGCGCGCTAGCGCTGCAGATGCTTTGGGCAGGGGCAGCGCTAGGTTGTTCAGAACCTGGAGACTGGCGAGTCATCGGCTGGCGTGTGCTGCGACGAACTCTTTTCGCTTCGCGCGAAGCTGGAGGAACTCTTTCGCTTCCTTGTAGAGCCTGCGGCGCTCGTGGCCGTTAAACACAGCTCGGCGGACGATCCTGAAGATTATCCGCGGGCGGAAGTAATAACGATCATAAAAGTGCTCGACCGCTTGTACGATCTCTTCGCGACTCAAGCCCGGATACTGGATCGTCGGAAGCTGGTGGCCCATCTCGTCGGTCATGTCTTCAATCTGGGTGAAGAAGTTATTTCGCTTCAGATAATCATCGAGCTCGGTGCCCGGGTAAGAATGCGCAATCGAAACTTGGATCGTTTCCGGGTCGAGCTCTTCGGCGAACTTGACTGTGCGCTTGATCGTCTCTGGCGTCTCACCCGGAAGCCCGATGATGAAGTCGCCGTGAACGACTATGCCGAGCTTCTTGCAATTCTTCATGAACTCCCGAGCTTGATCGATGGTCGCTCCCTTCTTGATGTTCTTGAGGATTTGAGGATCGCCCGACTCGAATCCCACGATCAGCAGGCGGCAACCAGCCTGCTTCATTGCCTTCAGCGTCTCGTAATCGGTGTGTACTCGAGACGTGCAGGACCACGTTCTCTTGATCGGCTTCAGCTTTTCACAAACAGCCAGCGTTCGGTTCTTCGCCCAGGCGAATGTGTCATCGTCGAAGAAAATCTCTTCGAGATTTGGGAACAGCTCCCAAGCGCGCTTAAACTCAGCGGCGACGTTTTCAGGACTGCGCGTGCGCCACGCATGACCGCTGATTGTCTGCGGCCAAAGGCAAAAAGTGCAAAGCGCAGGACATCCGCGCGACGTGTAAAACGAGATGAAAGGATTCAGCAGAAACGGCACGTTGTATTTCGTGATGTCGAGATCGCGCTCATAAATATCAGATGCGAACGGCAGCGAATCCAAATCGTGAAGCGGCGGGCGATCGGGGTTGTGAACTATGCCGCCGTTTTTCCGGAAGCTTACGCCCTGAATCTCATCGAGCGACTTGCCCTCGGCGAATTCCTTGAGCGCGTAATCGATTTCTTTTCTGACCACGAAGTCGATGGCTTTTGATGCGTTCAATGCCTGTTCCGGCTGAGAAGTGACCGGCGGCCCAACGAACGCAAGATTGAGATCGGGTTTTTCCGCCTTCATCATTTCCGCCAGCCGCACGTCGTTTTTCCATCCAGGCGTGCTCGTGTACAAAGCGACGAAGTCGTAATCTTTGGCGATGTCTATGGTTTCGTCAGGCGTGACGCCGTGGGGGGGCGCGTCAAGCAGACGGCTCTCTTTTATCAAACCGGCTGGATAAGCAAGCCAAACCGGATACCAAAAAGATGCGATCTCGCGCGCGGCCGGCCAGCGCGAGCTTGCGCCGCCGTCGAAATTAGGGAACGAAGGAGGGTTTAGCAATAGTGTCTTCATAGAGTCCTTTCCAGCGTTTCGCATCAAAGGCTTATACCCTGCAAGTTGAAACGTAGTCAAGCTAAGCGGCTTTGGAACTCACCTCGATTCGTCATAATAGTCGCGGGAAGAAGTGCGCTGACGACTTCGGAAAAGAAAGCAGAGCACCAGTCCGGCTGCAAACCCGCCGATGTGCGCCATGTAAGCCACGCCGCCGCTCGCGTGCCGCGCGGACGCCATCGCCGTGTATTGGCTGAAGATCTGAAGCACAATCCAAAAGCCAAGAACCACGACAGCAGGAAGCTCGATCGTGGTGAAGATGAATCCAAGAAACAGAAGATTGCGAACCCGGTTTTTCGGGAACATGATCAAGTAGGCGCCCAAGACACCGGCTATCGCCCCCGATGCGCCCAGAGACGGGACCGGTGAATTCGGGTCGGTGAAGATCTGGGCCATCGACGCAGCGATGCCGCATAACAAATAAAAGAGGAGGAACTTCCCATGCCCAAAGTTGTCTTCGACGTTATCACCGAAGATCCACAGGTAAAGCATGTTGCCCGCTATGTGCATGAAGCCGCCGTGCATGAACATCGAGGTCAGTAGCGTCAGCCAGATGAAGCTCGGTCCCGGCTCTTGCGGGACGCCGCGCACGGGCACAAGTCCCGAAGCGACTCGTGGGTCGGCTTCCATGCCCGGGGGCAGCGCTCCGTGTCCGGGCGGCACGACCTGAACGTTGTGCGTGATCTTGTAGGGTACCGTCGAATAGGCAAGCGTGAACCGTTCGTCGGCAAGCTGCAGAAAGAAAACCACGACGTTGATGGCGATGATGATGTAGAGCACGAACGGAGTGGTCAGCCTTCCTTGATGGTCGTCTCCTATGGGTAAGAGCATTTGTACCTCGCGCGCGGCACAGACTTTAGTCTGTTTTGCTGGATGAAACACAGACTAAAGTCTGTGCTACCTGCCGCTCCACTTGAGTTTACTCCGCAGGATCTCGAAGTAGTCCCGGTCCTTGGCGCGAACCGTATTGAATGTCTTCGCGCTTCTGCTTATCTCGACCCTGTCCCCCGCCATCAGCGGCATGCCGGTTTGTCCGTCTGCGGTGAACATCACTTCCTGCTCGCGGGTATTCATCTGCAGCCTGATCTGGGCGTCGAACGGAAGCACCAGGGGGCGATTGGTCAAAGTATGCGGACAGATCGGGCAAATAGAAATCGCCTCGGCGCCCGGCACGATGATTGGGCCGCCAGCCGACAAGTTGTACGCCGTGGAACCTGTAGGCGTAGCTACAATCAATCCGTCCGCGCGATAACCGGTGACGTAGTGCGGCCCGATCCAGCAGTCGATATCGATGATCCGCGCAAGCGCCGATTTATTGACTACGACGTCGTTGAGCGCTGTGCCTCCACCCACCTGATCGCCGTCGCGGAGCACTCGCCAGTCAAGCATCATCCGGCGGTCTAGTTCGTATTCGCCTCGAATGACGGACTCGAGGGCCGGCAGTGCGTCGTCGATGGCGAATTCCGTCAGGTAACCAAGCGTGCCAAGATTGATGCCGAGTACCGGCGTGCCCTTTCCTGATACCAGCCGCGCGGTGGAAATCATCGTGCCGTCTCCGCCAAGCGCAATCAGCAGATCGCAGTTGTCGGCGATCTCTCTCGCGGAAGCGGAGAACGTGCCCGGCGGCAAATCCCGAACGCGATCGTTCACGAAAAGGTTGATCTCGTTATTAGCGGCCCACTCTGCAATCCGCGCAGCGAGCTCGGCGGCGCGAGGCTCGCCGGGCTTGGTAATTATTCCGAGTCGAGAGGGCGGTTGCATAGTAGAGATTCGTGATCCGTGATTCGTGATCCGCGAGACTCGGTTCGTATCACGCATCACGAGTCACGGATCACTGGTCATTGACCGGCACCCATAACAGTACGTTGCGAATCACCTGTATGTTGTCGGGCTGAAGCCCTATTTCGAACGTGTCGTATTCATTGGCCAATGAAAGGTACTCATCATAGAGCGCTCGCAAAGCCTCGCTTGCTTCTTGCTCAAGGCGTCCGAGGTCCTCGCGCAGTTCAGCTTCGTCAGCGCTGAATGGCTCTTCTGATCGAGGTTCGGCTGACCCAAATACCGCGCCCGCAAGCGTCGAGAACATCCCGGCCAATCTCGTTTCGCTCTCGAAGAAGTGCAGCCGGTTCGAAACGAAGCTTTCCAGATTGAGAGTTTCTGTGAGCGCGCCTTTCGCAGCTTGCGCTTCGCGGACCTGCTCAAGCTGGAGCTCGAATCGATTTCGCAGCCTTCTCAGTTCCGGCTCGACGCGACCGAGCGCCGCATCGGCAACGCGCGCGAGGAAATCTTCAAGCGGGTCGCCGGGCGCCGAGAAGAGCCCAAACACCGGGTTGAAATACACACGAAGCCGTTCGGTCCTTACCAGCTTGTCTACAAGCTCGGCTACATAGCGCGCTATGTACGCGCTGGTTGTTTGATAGTCGCCGGGTCGATAGCTCAAGGATGGATCAGCCTCCTGAACAATCCGCGAAGGATCGTCAAGACTCACCGCGGGTGAATCCCAATCTATCGCGAGGTCTGCCTCCGGAAGCCACGCTGAGTAGTTGCGTTCCTCTGAGTGATTCAGCCCAGCGCGTAGACTTCGAAAATTGAGCGTGCATTCGACAAGAAGGGCTGGCCGATAGAAGTAAGCGGTCCCATCACCGCCATCGGACTTCAGCCAGGATTGTGTAATACCGTCTATCTGGAATCTTTCGAGTGCTCGTCCGGTCACAAGGCACCAGTTGTTGTTTTAATGCTCACAGACCAGAGTGCGGAAGATTATATGTCACTACTACGTGTTGCAGCACCGGCTGATTGCGAGGTCTCGTCTCGGTAATAGAGAATGCGGCCACAATTCTCGCAAGTGATTAACTGGTCGCCTTTGCGCACGTCGCTGAATATCTTTGGTCGCACCCTGACCCTGCACGCGATGCATATGCCGTTGCGCACCTCGGCAAGGGCTTGTCCTCGTCTGAGGCGGGACATCCGATCGTAGCTCGCGAACAAGTGTTTGGGTATCCGGCCTGCCAGCGACTTCCTGCGCTCAGAGAACTCAGACAACTGACGGCTTGCCTCCTCGTGCTCCTTGTCCAACTCGGCGAGAGTCACATCAATTTCGGCGCGCATGCGTTCGACATCCGGCGCGCGCTCGGAAAGCTCTGCGTCCAGCTTTTCGAGCTCCTCCATGCGCTTGAGTATATCAGTCTCCAACGCGCTTATGTGTTTTCGGGCGGTGTCAATCTCGCGCAAGACGGCGGTGTATTCTTTTTCGTTTCGGACCCGAAGTTTGTCATGCTCAAACTTCTCGTGGTTTTCTTGAGTGGTGGCGAGGTCGGCTTCAAGCTGTTTGCGGTCTTCGAGGGTTCGTTCGTGCTTGCTCTTCAGCTCCAGGAACTCTGCCGCTTGCTGTTTAAATTCCGTTTCCGTTCTGTCGCGTTCTTCCGGTATTCTCGAAAGCCGGTCCGAGATACGCTGTATCTCGAGATCAAGTTCCTGGAGCTCGATGAGCTGATTCAATTCAGGGCTCACTGAGTTCCTCCAATGTTTGCAAAACGGAGTGTACTATATCGACTCGCTATTCTCAACCTTGGAGTGCGAAGACTTGCCCCGCGCTTCAAGGCTTGATACAAAGAAATACCGAGATGACCGAGGAAGCCCAAGCCGAACAAAGCGAACCTCGCACGCTGGTCGCGCTCGACGCCGGCATCGGAGGAATGCCATTTGGTAAAGAAGAATACTTGACTGCCGAGCAGGAAACGGCTAAACGCGAGGCGCTAAACTTGTTCCAATCCGCTTATGAAGCCCAGATGCGCGGCGAGCTGGACGAAGCCGCCGAGCTCTACAAACAATCCATCGAATCCTATCCGACGGCTGAAGCTCACACTTTCCTGGGTTGGACTTACAGCTTCATGGGGTTGACCGACGAAGCGATCGAAGAGTGCTATCGGGCCATCGAAGTCGATCCTGATTTCGGTAATCCGTATAACGACATCGGCGCCTACCTGATCGAGAAAGGCAACTTACACGCCGCGATCCGATGGCTCGAACGTGCAATGACAGCGCCCAGGTACGAATCGTATTTCTATCCTCACTTCAATCTGGGACGGGTTTATGAAGCAATAGGAAGAGCGTATGATGCGCTGCGCGAATACAAGACGGCGATAGACTTGAATCCAAAGTATGCGCTGGCGATTCGAGCGTTCAGGAAGCTGCAAGCTAAGTTGAACTGAGATCAAATTGTGCATGACATCTTTCAACACTTCCCGATCAAGGCATCTGCGAAGCAAGTGTTCGACGCCGTCTCGACGCCTGCCGGACTCGACGCCTGGTGGACGGAGACTTCATCCGGCACGCCTGACTTGGTCTCGGAATAACGAGCATTATCGAGTGTCGTGCTACTGCTGGTCGATGTATCTCAGGCTGCTCAAGCGGTACGTCGAGCGCGGCGAAGCGGTTGCCTGTCAGGACCGTCTCGATGCGTGAGGTTGAGAGTATATGGACGCAGTTAATCCCAGAGGCGGGTGGATCGAAGTAATAACCGGCGGGATGTTCAGCGGCAAAAGCGAAGAACTGATCCGCCGCATTCGCCGCGCTGAAATAGCCCGCCAGCGCGCGCAGATTTTTAAGCCCGCGATCGACAATCGCTTCGACCTGAAGCGAGTCATCTCGCGCGACAATCGCGGAATGGATGCCGTCGTCGTCAACAACTCGGCGGAGCTTCGCGCGAACCTCTCATTCGGAGTCAAGGTCGTCGGCATCGATGAGGTCCAGTTCTTCGACGATGGCATCATAGACGTGTGTATGGAGCTTGCCGACGCAAGCGTGCGAGTGATCGCTGCCGGGCTCGATCAAGATTATTTGAGGCGGCCGTTCGGGCCTATGCCTCGACTTCTTGCGGTCGCCGAGTACGTTTCGAAGATGCACGCGGTGTGCGTTCGCTGTGGCGGTCCTGCTCATTACACTCAGCGCGTAGCGGGCGGAAACTCGCAGATTGAAATTGGCGACAATACCTACGAAGCTCGCTGCCGAGTTTGCTACGAACCTTACCAAGCCAGAGAAGCTGATGAACAGCGCGACGCCGCTGCAATTCCCTGACACAAGAAACCCTTGATGGATGTCTTCGAACTCACTCGCAAACTAATTTCCATCCCGTCGATCAGCGGCGATGAAAAGCAAGTCGCCGACTTTCTCGCCGAGTACCTGCGCGCCGCCGGGTTTGTCGTCGAGTTTCAAGATATCGAAACAAACAGGCCGAACGTCTACGCTTGGCGTGGCGAACCGGACATCGTGCTTTCGACTCACACCGATACTGTTCCGCCTTTCGTCGAGCTCAGAGAAGACGACGAGTTCATCTACGGTCGTGGAGCTTGCGACGCAAAGGGAATCATCGCGGCAATGATCAAGGCCGGCGAAGCGCTGATCGAATCAGATGTGACTGATTTCGGCTTGCTGTTCGTCGTCGGTGAAGAGGCGGGCAGTCACGGAGCGCGAGCGGCGAACTCGATTCCAAATCATTCGCGATTTCTGATCAACGGCGAGCCTACCGAATCGAAACTGGCGCTTGGCTCGAAAGGGTCTCTGAGAGCGGTTCTCAAGGCAACCGGTCGCGCCGCGCATTCAGCTTATCCCGAACGCGGCGAGTCGGCGATCGACAAGCTGTTGGACGTCTTGATCGATCTTCGCTCGACGCATTGGCCGAGCGATGAAACGCTCGGCGCAACCACGATGAACGTCGGAACAATCAAAGGCGGCGTTGCGGCAAATGTGATTCCACCCGAAGCCGAGGCGGAGTTATTGTTCAGAGTTGTTACGAACGCGGATTCCCTCAAGCGGTTGATCGAGAACGTCGTCGACGCTCGCGCGGAAATCGAATACACGTTCGCGTGCGACCCGGTGTTTACCGAGCAGATTGACGGCTTTGAGACGACGGTCGTGTCTTTCACAACCGACATTCCGGCGCTTACGAATTGGGGCAAGCCTTTACTGTTCGGTCCCGGCTCGATCCTCGATGCGCACACGCCGCACGAAAAAATTTCCAAACAAGAGCTTCTCGCAGCAGTTGATACTTACAAGCAAATGGTCATTCGATTGAAAGCTAAGGCTTTCTAGTTGTATGTTCTGTTAGCGGCTCAGCGAGTGTGTGTGACTTTGCGTCAGACGTTTCGCGCAAAGAAGCAAAGACTCGCAAAGACGCAACGACGCAGATATGGCCAAAAAAGTTCCAGTTGGAGTGCTCGGCGCGACCGGAGCGGTAGGGCAGAAGTTCGTCACCCTTCTCGAAGACCATCCCTGGTTCGAGCTAACCGAGCTTGCGGCCTCGGATCGCTCCGCCGGCAAGAGCTACGAAGAAGCGGCGATCTGGCGACAATACAAACCAATCCCGGAACGTCTTCGAAAGCAAACCGTCAAGACGTGTGAGCCAACGCTGGATTGCAAGATTGTTTTCTCCGGACTCGATTCGTCCGTTGCCGGCGAGATCGAAGAGAACTTTGCGCGCGCGGGTTACATCGTCCTGAGCAACTCAAAGAATCATCGCATGGATCAAGACGTTCCTCTTCTCGTTCCGGAGATCAATCCCGAACATCTTGGTTTGATTGAATTCCAACGCGAGCAACGCGGATGGTCTGGCGCGCTAGTGACGAACCCCAACTGCACGACCATAGGGCTGGTGATGGCGCTTGCTCCGATTCATCGCGCGTTCGGCGCCACGCGAGTGATCGTCGCGACGATGCAAGCTCTGTCTGGCGCCGGGTACCCGGGACATTCGGCGACTGACATGCTCGGCAACGTGATTCCCTTCGTCGGCGGCGAAGAAGACAAGCTCGAGACTGAGCCGCTCAAGATTATGGGCAAGCTTGAACGCGATCACATTCGCTTCGCCGAGTGCCGCATCAGCGGTCACTGCAATCGCGTGTTCGTCGAAGACGGCCACACGGAATGCGTGTCGGTCGAGCTTGATAGGAAAGCCACGCCCGCTGAAGTCGCTCGTGTTCTAGCCGAGTTCCGGTCGATTCCTCAAGAGCTAAAGTTGCCATCAGCGCCCGCGGACCCGGTGATAGTGACCGACGAAAGGGATCGCCCGCAGCCTCGCTTCGATCGCGATGCGGGGAACGGAATGAGCGCAGTCGTGGGTCGTATCCGAGAGTGCCCGGTGTTCGACATTCGATTCGTGGTGCTCTCGCACAACACGATTCGCGGCGCCGCGGGGGCAGCGATACTCAACGCTGAACTGATGAAGGCACGCGGCTATCTCGAATATTAACCACAGATGAACACCGATAAACACAGATTTCTTGGAGAAACGAATTTCTTTGTTCATCTGTGTTCATCTGTGGTTTCTTTCATTCTTATATGATCGTGATGAAGTTCGGCGGGACCTCGGTCGAGGACGCGCCTTCAATCGAGCGCGTGGCTGAGATCATCCGCGCCCGGCTCAACCTTAAGCCCATCGTAGTCGTCTCGGCGATGGGCAAGACCACTCGCAAGCTGCTGCAAGCCTCCGAAGCTTCTGCCGCAGGCGACAACCGAACCACGCTCGGCATTGTTGCCGATTTGAAGACCCGCCATCTGAGCGAAGCCCGCCGCGTAGTGAAGAACACCGACGGCCGCGAGGTCTTCGCGCTGATCGACAAGCACTTCGATGAACTGAAGAAGCTGCTCGAAGGACTGTCGATTCTTGGCGAAGTGCCGCCGCGCGGACTGGACAAGATTCTGTCTTACGGCGAATTGCTCTCCTCTGCGATCCTTGCCGACGCGCTTTCCGAACGAGACATACCGGCGCGGCTGCTCGACGCTCGCGAGTTGATAACGACGGATGATCGTTACGGCTCGGCGTCCCCGGTGTTTGAAATCACTAACCAAAAGTTGCGTCAGACGATTCCACCGGTCATCGATCAGGGCGCGGTTCCGGTAATTCAAGGGTTCATCGGATCATCGCGCGACGGCGCGACAACTACGCTTGGATTTGAGGGATCAGACTACACGGCGACGATAATCGGAGCGGCGCTGGACGTTGAAGACATTCAGATCTGGAAGGACGTCTCGGGTTTGATGACCGCTGATCCAGCCGTTCTGGCGGGCGCTCGCACGGTAAAGGTTTGCTCTTTCGCCGAAGCGGGCGAGCTAACCTACTTCGGCGCTAAGGTCCTTCATCCCAAGGCCATCCATCCCGCCGCGCGAAAAGACATTGCGGTCCATATCTACAATTCGAAGCAGCCCAATGCCATCGGAACAGCGATCACAGCCGGCTCAGTGCGATGCGCAAACCCGATCAAGTCGATCGCATACAAGCGTCCGGTAACGATCATCAATGCGACTGCGGTCGGGTCGTCGGACGATCTCCAGCGCGCGTTTCTCGACGTGCTTTCGATGCGACGCATTCAGCCGTTGATCACTTCGGTCTCCGCGTCAAACCTCGTGCTTGCGATCGACTCGCGCGATCTTCGTCACGGAGGCCGCGATTTGATACAAGCTGTTTCGGATTACGGCAGCGGGACCGCCGAACCTGGGCGCGCGATTATATCTTTGGTTGGCGACGGTTTGCGAAGCGATCCTCGTCTCGTCAGTCGCGTTTTCAAAGCCGTGGAAGATACCGAGCTGGGAGTGATCTTGCACGGCTCGTCTCCGATGACGATGAGTTTTGTTGTGGCCGAAACCGACGTTGAAAGCGTGATCGCCAGGCTTCACGAGATGTTCTTCAGCAAGCTGGACCCGCAGGTCTTCGAGTGACCGTCACATTCTTGTGGCATCACACTAGGCAGGTCACGGCATCAACGTTTAGAATTCATTTCTTAGGAAAGGGCCCGGCGAATGGGCGCAACTCAATTTCGAGGGTTCAATTTCACCTTCAAGTCGGAGGCGGTTTGGATTCTCATACTCAGCATCGCTCCGCTCACGCTGGGCCTTTTGATTGCAGTTCTTCTCTGGCTAATAGAAAGGGTATTTCTGTTTTGATATCGACACGAAAGCGAATCACATTAGCGCGCGTCGGCCTCGGCTTCGGGTTATTGCTCATGATCGTTCCGTCGCAGATCGCGAAGCCGGGCGGAAGCGCCACGAACTCCTGGCGAGGCATTACGCCTCTTCGCTCCTCATCGGCAGACGTTGCCCGTCTGATTGGGAGCGAGCCCGAATCGACGGATGCAATGCTGAGCGGCCCGTTCAAGGTCGAAGGCGGAGAAGTCACGTTCTCTTATCTCACTGCGAGTCTCGCGAAGATTTATCGCGCGCCACGCTCGATGATCGGCAAGGTCTTCACGATCTACTTCAAGCCGAGTTTCCCGTTGACTCGCGCCGAGGTGACGATTGAACCGCGATTCAAGCGTTGCGTCGAAGAGCACGACAAAACGTTTTATTACTTCGTGAGCGATATCGGCGTAGCATATCGATTCCTGCGCGACGGCGACCGGCTTGATGTGGTGATCTACCAGCCTTCGCGCGCAGAAGTGCGAGGTCTGGCGGTGAATACGGAATGTGTGTTTTGAAATAGGGGTTAGGATTTGGGGGTTGGGGGTTGGTTCCCCCGACCCCCAACCCCCAACCCCCGACCCCTGATTATGAAGTTAGCCCTATTCGGTTACGGAAAGATGGGACAGATGGTCGAGCAAGCCGCCTTGCGCGAAGGGGTCGAGGTCGTGTGCGTTATCGATCCGATTGCAGGATCGCGAGGCAAATTGAACGACGCGGAAGTTTGCATAGACTTCACTGAGCCCGGCGTAGTACTCGAAAACATCAAGACAGCCGCCGAAGCTGGAATCGCGATGGTAGTCGGGACTACCGGATGGTACGATCATCTTGACGAGGCACGGCGGCTGGTGCAAGAAGGCGGCATAGGCTTTGTCTATACCTCGAACTTCAGCGTCGGCGTCAATCTGATGTTCCGAATCACGGAGCACGCTGCTCACTTGTTCAGCCGTTTCCCATCGCACGATCCGTTCATTGACGAGGCTCATCATAAGTTCAAGAAGGACGCGCCGTCTGGCACCGCGCTTTTTCTCAAGCGCGCCGTCGAAGCCGAATACGGTCGCGAGGTCCCGACTTCCAGCACGCGAGCCGGCTACATCCCAGGCACGCACACCGTCGGCTTCGACTCGGAAGCTGACACGCTGGCGATCACACACACCGCGCGAAGCCGCGCGGGTTTTGCAGAAGGCGCGCTGCTCGCCGCTCGGTGGATCTTGGGACGCAAGGGGTTCTACGAGTTCTGTGAAGTCATCGACGAAGAGTTGAAGCGAACCACGGGCAGCACTGGGCACACGGAGAACCCAAAATAGGAGTCCCGTGCTCCCGTGATTCAAATTCCGGAGGCGAAATGCAGGACGTCTCAAACTTGAAAGGTTGCGGGACGGCTTTGATTACGCCGTTCAAGGAAGACCTGTCGGTCGATGAAGGCGCACTGCGTCGACTCGTGGAGTTTCAAGTGTCTGAAGGCATCGGCTTTCTCGTTCCTTGCGGCACTACAGGTGAAAGCGCGACGCTAACCGACGATGAACAGCGGCGAGTGATTCAAATAACGCTTGAAGAATCTCACGGGCGCGTACCAGTGATTGCGGGCGCGGGCGGCAATGACACCGCTCACGTAATTAAGCTCGCGCGACAGTGTGAGCGGCTTGGCGTCGACGCGTTGCTTTCGGTTTCGCCTTACTACAATAAGCCGACTCAGGAAGGACTCTTTCAACACTTCAAGGCGATTGCGGAAAGCACGTCGCTTCCGATCATCGTCTACAACGTGCCGCCGCGAACCAATGTCAACATCTTGCCGAACACGATAGCGCGTCTGGCGGAGCTGACGAACATCATCGGCGTTAAGGAAGCCTCGGGCAATATCTCGCAGGTCGCTGAGATCATCACCCGCCTGCCGGCGAAGTTCAAAGTGCTTTCAGGAGACGACTCGATAGCCCTCCCGTTGATTGCGCTCGGCGGAGTAGGATTGATTTCAGTTGCGTCAAACGAAGCGCCAGGCAAGATGACTGCGCTCGTCAAAGCCTGTCTTTCGAACGAGTGGGATGAAGCACGGTCGCTGAACCGGGAACTCTTCGCGCTGATGAAAGTCAACTTCATTGAGACGAGTCCCGGCCCAGTAAAGGCGGCGTTGGCAATGATGGGCAAGATCAAAGAAGCGTACCGCTTGCCTATGGTGCCGGTGAAACCGGAGACGAAGGAAAAGCTGCGAGCTGTGCTGCTTGAGTTGAAGCTGATTTAGAACAGGATTAAACACGAAGGCACAAAGACTCAAAGAGAACAATATCCAGGTTCTCTTCTTTGTGACTCTGTGACTCTATGGTGGAAAATTCCGGGATGGAACTAGCCGATAGGATTCAACAACTCTTCGACGATAGTCCTAAAGAGTTCACCGATGAGCATCGCGAGGTGTTTAACCAATTCAAAGAGAGACTCAACAATGGTGAGGTGCGCGCTGCGGAAAAAGTAAATGGCGCCTGGAAGGTCAATGCGTGGGTCAAGCGAGGAATCCTACTCGGCTTTCGAATGGGGCGCATCGAAAACTTCTCGATCAACAATCAATTTCGTTTTTATGACAAGGACACCTACCCGCTGCGACGCTTCACGGCGGATGATGGCGTCCGAATAGTGCCGGGCGGCTCCTCGATTCGAGACGGGTGCTACATCGGGCGAGGCGTGACCTGCATGCCTCCAATGTTCGTTAACGTCGGGGCGTACGTCGACGACGGCACGATGATCGACTCGCACGCGCTTGTGGGGTCGTGCGCGCAGATAGGCAAACGAGTGCACCTTTCAGCCGCGGCGCAGATCGGTGGCGTGCTCGAACCAATCGGCGAGCTGCCGGTGATCATCGAAGACGACGTGCTGGTCGGCGGAAACTGCGGCGTATACGAAGGCACGATTGTTCGCGAACGAGTGGTGCTCGCTTCGGGCGTGATCCTGACCGGCGGCACGCCTGTATATGATCTCGTGCACGATCGCTCTTATCGCAAGACGGCAGAGGCGCCGCTGGAAATTCCTGCGGGCGCGGTGGTAGTAGCGGGCTCTCGCGCGATTACTAAAGGTCGCGGCGAAGAGCTTGGGCTTTCGATCTACACGCCGATCATTGTGAAGTACCGCGACGAGAAGACCGACGCCTCGGTGCGGCTTGAGGATTTTTTGAGATAGGACTCTTATTTTCCATTTTTCATTTGACACTTGCCATTTGCCATTGCTGCTTTCAAGGATCGAACGATGACAAATGAAAAATGGCAAATGGAAAATGAACAATGTTATGTTCACACCAGCCGGCAGGCTAAGAAATATTCACAAGAGCGCGACGCGAGTGCTCTACGACAGCGCTCTGCCCGGCTCGATCAATCTGGGTCTGGGCGAGCCCGACTTCCCAACCCCCGAAGTCGTTCGCCGCGAAGCTGTCAAGTTCATTCACGATGGACA